>NZ_CALFCW010000069.1:0-184607 GCF_937950555.1 uncultured Pigmentiphaga sp.
CCCGCCTCTTTCGCTTGCCAGCACAGGGCGTGCGCGACGCCTTGGGCATCGCCGCGACGTTCGCGTGCGGCTTGTCCCAGTTCTTCGTGTCGGGGTCCGACATCAAGCGCTTCCATGCGGGCAAGGCGGCTGCCAACGGCTACGAGGCTGCTTTGCTCGCGCGTGCGGGCCTGACTGGGCCGCGGGATGCCATAGAGGGAAGCCAGGGGTTCGGAAAAGCATTCTCCGACCGTTTCGATCCCGCCACTGCGGTCAAAGACCTGGGCCGCCACTTTCCGACGGAATGGGTGTCACTCAAGCCGCACGCCGGCAGCGTGCGCATGCAGGCCGCGATCGAAGGCGCGGCCATGTTGGCGCGCTCGGGTGTCCGGCTGGAGGCGGTAGCGTCGATGGAGCTTGGGGTGCATGGCGCGATGATGAGCAAATTGGCCTCCAACCGCCCCGTGGACTTCCAGCAGGCCCAATTGAGCACGCCGTTCGCCGCGGCCATGGCGATCGCACTCGCACCCCGGCGCGAAGGCCCGCTGACGCTGTCGGTGGACGATTTCAAGCAGTATCTGCACGATCCGCAAATCCGCGACTTGGCCGCCAGGACCCGGTGCGTGGTCGATGCCGAGGTTGAAGCGCTGACCACGGCCGAGGCCGTACCCGCCCGCGTGACGGTGGTGACGAAAGACGGTCGCCGCTTCGAGCAATTCGTCGAGCACCCCAAAGGTTGCCCCCAAAATCCCATGAGCGTCGACGAAGTGGTGCAGCGGTTTTCGGCCATCGCCGCGCCGCTGTTCGGTGCCGGGCCGGTGGAGGCGTGGCTCGCGCATGCGCGCGAGCCTGAAAGGCTGGCGTCCGTGACGCCACTGCTCTCGTTGTGCGCCTAAACCCGGAGGGATCATGGTGAAATCGACTCCGACGATGGAATTGGCCTCGTTCGCCGCATCGCTGACCTACGAGCGCCTGCCGCCTTCGTTGCAATCGACCCTGTTCGAGCTGATGCTCGACTACTTGCGCGTGGCTTCACTCGGTGAACGCATGCCGTGGAGCCGCTGGGCCGGCGAGTACGTGCAGGAAACCAGCGGACGCCGCGTTTCGCCGCTGCTGTTTTCGAGCCAGCGTTCGGATCCGGCGAGCGCCGCTTTTCTGAATACGGTTTATGCGGGCAGCATCGACGCTGACGACACGCACGTCGGCGCAATGCTGCATCCCGGCTGCATCGTGTTTTCTTCGGCTCTGGCTATCGGCCAGAGCCGAGGCATTTCGGGAGCCAGGGTGTTGGCGGCGGTCGCGGCCGGTTATGAGGCGATGATCCGCATCGCGCTGTGCATCCAGCCTAGCCATTTCAGGCGCGGCTTTCAGAGCACCGCCACGTGCGGCGTGTTTGGCGCCGCGGCCGCGGCTGCCGCGCTGCTGTTTCCTGGGGACGCGCGTCGCATCGCCGAAACCTTGGGCTTGGCGGCGTCGTTTAGCGGCGGCCTGGTGCAGTTCTTCCATTCGGGATCGACCGTCAAGCGCATCCATGCCGCGCAGGCGGCGCGCTCGGGTGTCCAGGCGGCCTTGCTGGCCGAGGCGGGCTTTTCGGGGCCGGTCGATATCCTGGAAGGGCAAGACGGCTTTGCCCGGGCCTATTCCGATCAAGTGGACTTCGCTCCCCTTTTCGCGGGGCTTGGCTCGACCTACCGGACGGCGGAGGTATCGATCAAGCCGCACGCCTGCAGCGCCCGCGTTCTCGCTGCGCTCGAGGCGGCGGTGGACCTGTGCCGTGAATATGACCTCACGGCGGACGACATCGAGGCCATCTCCCTGGGCATTCCGCGTGTCATCCAGGGGCGATTGACCGGCAATGCGCCCGCGAGCCTGCAAAGTGCCCAGATGAGCGCGCCGTTTAGCGTCGCGCTCGCGATCAGCAAGCGCATCCGCGGCGAGGCCTACGCCTTAAACGTGGACGATTTCGAAGCCGGACTCGCAGACCCAGCCGTGATGCGGCTGGCCGCCTTGGTCGAGTGCGTGGTCGACGAGGACGTTGAGCGGGTCAGCACGGCCGAGTCTGTCGGCGCGCGATTGACGTTCACGCTACACGACGGCAGGCAGGTGAGCCGCTTCGTGGCCGCACCCAAAGGGTCGGCGTCCCGGCCGTATTCCCAGGCCGATCACGTTGCCCGGGCCCGCGCGGAGCTAACGCGGCGCTACGCTCCGGCCGAGGTGGAAGTGCTGATTGATGCGGTGCGCACCTTGCCCCAGGCCGACGACTCGGGCGTCCTGGCAGCGCTGCTGGGGTAAGGCGGGTGGTACAATGGGTCGGTGAAAGCACCTTTATTTTCTTCGGCCCGCCGGTGCAGGTTCGTCATCCTGATTTCCGGGCGCGGCAGCAACATGCAATCCATCGTGCGGGCCTGCCGCGAGCAGGGCTGGCCTGCCGAGGTGGCCGCGGTGATCTCCAACCGCGAAGACGCGTCCGGGCTCCAGTGGGCGGCGTCCCAAGGCATTCCGACGCGCGTGGTTCCGCATCGCGATTACGCCGATCGCGTCGCGTTCGATGCCGCGCTCGCGCGGGAGATCGATGCGTTTGAGCCCGATTTCGTGCTGCTGGCCGGATTCATGCGCATCCTGACCGAAGATTTCGTCCGGCACTATGCGGACCGCCTCATCAATATCCATCCTTCGCTGCTGCCGCTGTTCCCCGGCCTGGGCACGCACAGGCAGGCCCTCGAGGCGGGGGTGGCGGTACATGGGTGCACCGTCCATTTCGTGACGCCCGTGCTCGACCATGGCCCCATCATTGCGCAGGGGGTGGTACCTGTCATGCCGGGCGATACCGAAGAGGCGTTGGCCGAGCGGGTGCTCGGCATCGAACACGTGGTGTATCCCACGGTCGCGTCCTGGCTTGCGCACGGCAAGGTGAGCCTGGAGGCGGGCAAAGTCGTGGTGCGGGACGTGGCCGACCGTGCGTTCCTCTGGAGCGCCCCCGCTGTTTCCTTGGAAAAGTGCGCGTGAAGTTCGAGCGTTCCGCTTCTCCCCGTTCCGCCAAGCCCGGCGGGCGCGCCAAGCGTCCGGACGGCCGCAAGGCGTGCGCCGAAAAAAACATGGCTCCGGGCGCGCAGCTCGCGGCCGCCCGCATCGAGCAGGTGCAGGCCGCGGTAGGAGAAATCCTGCAATGGTCCGGCCCGGCCGACCAGGTGCTGTCGCGCTGGTTCCGCGACCATCCCAAGCTCGGCGCGCGCGATCGCGGCGTTGTGGCCGAAGCGGTGTACGACATCCTCCGCAACCTGCGGCGGTATCGCCACGTGGGCGAAGGCGGCCGCGGCTCGGCCACGCGCCGTCTCGCGATCCTGGGGCTGGCCGCGACGCAGGGCGCCGACGGGCTGCTGCCCGCCCTCGACGATGTCGAGAAGGAGTGGCTGCAGCGCGTCTCAGCCATCGACGAGGCATCCCTCGCCCGTGAGATCCGTTTCAGCATCCCGGACTGGCTGTCGGAGGCGATCGAGGGCGAGCCGGACAGCGACAGGCTGCTTGCGGCCTTGAACCGCGCCGCGCCGCTGGACATCCGCATCAATCCCATGAAGGCGGAGCGGGACGTCATTCTCGAGGAGCTTCGCGCGGGCGTGGCGCCATCCATGGCTGAGCCCACGCCGTATTCGCCGTTCGGCATACGGCTGCAGGGACGGCCGGCGCTGACGCGCTGGTCCCGATTCGAGGACGGCAGCATCGAGGTCCAGGATGAAGGCAGCCAGTTGCTGGCGCTGCTCGTGGCGCCCCGTCGCGGCGAAATGGTGATCGATTTCTGCGCGGGCGCCGGTGGCAAGACTTTGCTGCTGGGGGCCTTGATGCGCTCCACGGGGCGCTTGTACGCGTTCGATGTGTCGCAGGCCCGCCTGGCGCGTTTCAAGCCCCGCCTGGCCCGCAGCGGTTTGTCCAACGTCGTGCCGGTGGCGATCGCGAACGAGAACGACGTCCGCGTCAAGCGCCTGGCGCGCAAGGCGCACCGGGTCCTCGTCGATGCGCCCTGCAGCGGCACCGGCACGCTGCGGCGCAATCCCGACCTCAAATGGCGGCAGTCGCCCGAGAGCGTGTCGGAACTCTGCGCGCTCCAGCGTAGCATCCTCGCCTCTGCCGCACGCTGCGTGGCACCCGGCGGGCGGCTGGTCTATGCGACCTGCAGCATCCTGCAGGCGGAGAATGAAGACCAGGTCGAGGGCTTCCTGGCCGCGCACCCCGAATTCGAGCTGTTGCCCGCGTCCGGGGCCTTGGCCGGGCGGGCCGGGGCGCTCGCCATGCCGGGACCGTATTTGAAGCTGCGGCCAGACATACACGGCACGGATGGGTTCTTCGCCGCCGTGCTCGAGCGTCGTCGGGACCCCGGAGCGACCACTCCGCAAGCCGAGGGCGGGGCCTGATGACCCTAGTATTACTAGGGATATCCCTTCGTTGAAAAAACGTCACGCCCTGCGCATATTCGCGTTATCGTGTCAGGAGCAATGAGGCGCTCGAATCCCACGAGCCGTTCCCTGCACGGCGCCGGAGTTTCCTTGGGAACTGCGGCGCTTTCCCTGTCTCTAAACCCTGCCTTGCCGGCTGCCATGCCGGGCGGCCGCTTGTTGAGATACCCTGTTTTTCCCGAGGCGCCCGGCGTCTCGTGCGTCGGCCTAGAGCCGGCCAGCCTGTGAGGTGTTATGGATTTTTTGCTTTCTTTTTTGTCCGACGGCCTGCTTGATGCGTCATGGTGGCAGATCGTCGTTTTTACCCTGGTCGTCACCCATATCACCATCCTCGCTGTCACCATTTATCTGCACCGCAGCCAAGCCCACCGCGGGCTGGACCTCCACCCCGCCGTCGCGCATTTCTTCCGCTTCTGGCTGTGGCTGACCACCGGCATGGTCACCAAGGAATGGGTGGCCATCCACCGCAAGCACCATGCGCGCTGCGAGCGTGAGGGCGATCCCCATTCCCCGATGGTCTACGGCATCGGGAAGGTCTTCTTCCAAGGCGCGGAGCTGTATCGGGACGAGGCCAAGAACCGCGAGACCATGGAGAAGTTCGGCCATGGAACGCCCAACGACTGGGTCGAGCGCAATGTTTATTCGCGTTTCACCTGGCAGGGGGTGGGCCTCATGATGCTGATCGACATCGCCCTGTTCGGCGCGATCGGGCTGACGGTCTGGGCGGTGCAGATGATCTGGATTCCGTTCTGGGCGGCCGGCGTGGTCAACGGCATCGGCCACTTCTGGGGCTATCGCAATTACGCCAGCCCCGACGCCAGCCGCAACGTCTTTCCGTTGGGCATCGTGATCGGTGGCGAGGAGCTGCACAACAACCACCATGCCTATGCGTCGTCGGCGCGTTTCTCGACCAAGTGGTACGAGTTCGACATCGGCTGGTGCTACATCCGCGCGCTCGAGATGTTGCGGCTGGCCAAGGTGAAGAAGGTCGCGCCCAAGGTCAGGCTGGCGCACGGCAAGCCGGTGGTCGACCTCGAAACCCTGCAAGCCGTGATCACGCATCGCTACGAGATCATGGCGCGCTATGCGGACCTGCTCAAGCAGGCGTGCCGCGACGAAATCCAGCGCCTGAAGGCGGCCAAGGATTCGCGTCCGCAATCCCAGCTGCTGCGCCGTGCCCGGTCCTGGCTGCATCGCGCGGACGACGAGTCCCTGCCTCCGTCGCGCCGTTCCGAATTGAACACGGTGCTGGCGGATCACCGCTCGCTCGCCATCTTGGTGGAGATGCGGCGCGAGCTCGCGGCCATCTGGGAGCGCTCCAGCGCGTCGAGCGAGCAGTTGCTGCGGGACCTGCAGGATTGGTGCAACCGCGCACAGCAAAGCGGCATTGCCCGCCTCGAAGAGTTCTCGGCCCGGCTGCGCAGCTACGCGACCTAAGCCGAGGCGCACCGCCGCGAGAGATCGCGGCGCACCCCCGTCCGCAAAAAGGAGCCGATCGGCTCCTTTTTTCGTTACCGGCGAGCGCCGCCTCAGGTTTTCGATGTTTGGGGTTTGCTTTGGTGGCCGCTCAGCTCCGCGCCGGCATCGGGGGAGAGCGCCAGGCATTGCGTGACTGCGGCAGCCGCGAGCAGCCCGACGACGGCAAAGGCCACGGTGAAGTCTGACAGTTGCACGCTCTCGTGCCCCAGTATCCACCGGGAGCAATCCAGCGTCAGCGCCGCCACGCCTATGCCGAGGGCCGCGGTCGTCTGTTGGTGGGTGCTGGCCAGGCTGGTCGCGGCGCTCATGCGGGCAGGCGGCACGTCGGCGTAGATGAGGGTGCCATAGGCGTTGAACTGCAGCGAGCGGGCCAAGCCCGCCACCAGGAGCAGCAGGTAGATGGCGACCAGCGGCCATTCCGGCCGGAATGCACCGCACAGGCCGAGCAGCACGGCACACAGCAAGCCGTTCCAAATCATCACCTTGCGGTAACCGAAAGCGCGCAGGAAGCGTTCCGAGATGGCCTTCATGACCAGGCCGCCGACAGCCTGGGCGAACGTGACCGTCCCGCTCTCTGCGGCCGAAAGGCCAAAGCCGAGCTGCAGCATGAGCGGCATCAAGAACGGGAAACTGCCGTACGCCACGCGATACAAGACCCCGCCCCGGATCGCCACCTGGAAGGTCGGGATGCGCAATAGGCTGAAATCGAGCACCGGCTGGGGATGGTGCTTGCAGTGACGGACGTAGAGCAGGGCGCACGTCCCGGCCACGGCCAGCAGTGCGAGCGTGGTCGTGCCCGGGCCGCCGTGGCCCAGGCCTTCCAGGCCCACGAGCAGGGCCGCCAGGGTCCCACCCGTGAGCGCGAAGCCCACGTAGTCGAAAGGCGCGCTCGGTGCATCGCTGCGGATGTCCGGGATGTAGAGGGTGGCGAGCGCGATGCCGGCCAGTCCGATGGGCACGTTGATGTAAAAGACCCAGTGCCAGGAGAGGTAGGTGGTCAGGACGCCGCCGATCAAGGGGCCCACGGCCGGGCCGACCATGGCCGGGATCAGCACCCAGGACATCGCGGCGACTAGTTGCGACTTTTCCACCGAGCGCAGTAGTACCAGGCGGCCCACGGGCACCATCATGGCGCCGCTTGCTCCTTGCAACAGGCGCGCTCCGATCAGCCATGGCAGGTTCTGCGCCATTCCGCACAGCACCGAGCTCAACACGAACAGGGCAATGGCGCCGCGGAAGGTATTGCGCGTACCCAGGCGATCCGCGATCCTGCCGCTGATGGGAATGAAGACGGCCAGCGCGAGCAGGTAGGCCGTCATGGCGAAGTTCATCCGGACGGGATCGGCGCCCAGGGATTCCGCCATGGCCGGCAGCGCGGTGGCGATAATGGTGGAATCCAGCTGTTCCATGAAGAACGCGCTGGCGATGATGAGCGCGATGATCCGATAGCCGCCGCGTGCCGGCGTCGCATTACCCATGGGGTTGTCTGTGCAAAGGTGGGCGGGAGCGCGCACGGGGCGGCGCGCCGACGATAGGGCGCGATTTTAGTCGCTTGCGACGGCGCGCGCCCCCGAACATCGCCGCCCGGCCGGCAGGGCGGCTCCAGGGCTTGCGAAAACGAGGGTTCACAAAGCGTCCGCCGTGTCGCATGCTGGAGGCTGGAGAGGCCCGCCCCCGGCGCGCCGCAGCATGGAAGCAAGAATGAACCGAGACACCGCCGTTGCCCCCCGCGAGTGGGTCGGGCACACGCAAACCATCTTCGACCAGGTCAGCCACAACCTCGCGCGCCGCATGGCCGCCACGCTTGGCGAGGCGGCCCCCGAACCCGGTGCGGCGCTGCCGCCGTTGTGGCATTGGGCCTACTTTCAGGATCCCGTGGCGCCGTCGGCCCTGGGCGCCGACGGCCATCCGGCGCGCGGACGTTTCCTGCCGCCTGCCGAGGGACGCAACCGCATGTGGGCAGGAGGGCGGTTGCAGTTTCTCCATCCCCTGGTCGTCGGGGAAGATGCCCGATGTGTTTCCACCATCGTCTCGGTGGAGGAGAAAACCGGCCGCAGCGGGGCGCTGTTGTTCGTCACCGTGCGGCATGACTACGAGCAGCGTGGCCGGCTCGCGGTGCGCGAGGAGCAGGATATCGTCTACCGCGAACCCTCCCCGCCACGCACGGCCGATCCTGCGCCGCTGCCCCAGGCCGAGTGGTCCGAGGCCGTCGTGCCGACATCCACGTTGCTGTTCCGGTATTCGGCCGCGACATTCAACGGCCATCGCATTCACTACGATTGGCCTTATGCCACGCAGGAAGAAGGCTACGCGGGGCTCGTCGTGCATGGCCCCTTGATCGCTACCTTGTTGCTCGCCGCCTTCCGGCGCGCCCACCCGCACCTGCAGCCGACGCATTTCTCGTATCGCGGCGTGCGTCCCTTGATCGCGCCCATGCCCTTCGTCGTGGCCGGACGCATGATAGGGGAGGGCACGGCGCAGTGCTGGGCAGCCAATGACGACGGCGCCGTGCAGCACGGCGAAGTGCGTTTCGTCGCGCCGTGAGGGTGGCGCCCAGATAAGGAGTCGGCATGGAGAACTTCGAGGCGATCCGGGAGGGCGTGCGCGCGCTCTGCGCCCGCTACGACGCGGCATATTGGCGCAAGGTGGACGAGGCGCGGGATTTTCCCGATGCGTTCGTGCAGGCGTTGACGCAGGCGGGGTGGCTGAGCGCCATGATTCCCGCCGAATACGGAGGTTCGGGCCTGGGCCTGTCGGAAGCCTCCGTCATCTTGGAGGAAATCAATCGCAGCGGCGGTAATTCCGGCGCCGTGCACGGCCAGATGTACAACCTCTTTACGCTGGTGCGGCACGGCTCGCCGGCCCAGAAGGCGTATTTCCTGCCGCGATTGGCCAGCGGCGAGCTGCGCCTGCAGTCGATGGGGGTGACCGAGCCCACCACGGGAACCGACACCACGAAAATCAAGACCACGGCGGTGCGGCGGGGGGACCGCTACGTCATCAACGGGCAGAAGGTCTGGATTTCACGGGTCCGGCACTCCGACCTGATGATCTTGCTGGCGCGCACCACACCGTTGTCGGAGGTCGCCCGGAAAACCGATGGCATGTCCATTTTCCTCGTCGACCTGCGCGAGGCCATCGGCAAGGGCATGACCGTGCGGCCGATCCCCAATATGGTCAATCACGAGACCAACGAACTCTTTTTCGACAATCTCGAGGTGCCTGCAGAGAGCCTGATCGGCGAAGAGGGAAAAGGCTTTCGCTACATCCTCGATGGCCTGAACGCCGAGCGTACGCTCATCGCCGCCGAATGCATCGGCGACGGTCGATGGTTCGTCGAGCGGGCGCGCAATTACGCGCGCGAGCGCGTGGTATTCGGGCGCCCCATCG
This sequence comes from uncultured Pigmentiphaga sp., assembly GCF_937950555.1. Lineage (NCBI taxonomy): Bacteria > Pseudomonadati > Pseudomonadota > Betaproteobacteria > Burkholderiales > Alcaligenaceae > Pigmentiphaga > uncultured Pigmentiphaga sp. The sequence goes on from NZ_CALFCW010000069.1 coordinate 9,297, forward strand.
GCCAGAATCAGGGCGTGCAGTTTCCGATCGCCGAGGTCCACATCGAGGTCGAGGCCGCGGATCTCATGCGCTGGCGGGCATGCCGCGAGTACGACGAGGGCGCGAATGCGGGCGCGAGCGCGAACATGGCCAAGTACCTGGCGGCCAAGGCTTCCTGGGAGGCGGCCAACGTCTGCCTGCAGACGCATGGGGGCTTCGGCTTTGCTTGTCCTGAGCTTGGAGCACGCGATTGCCGCGCCCTTCTGCACGCGCCAGCTGGCCGAGCTCGGTGCGCGGGTGATCAAGATCGAACGGCCGGGGACGGGGGATTTCGCACGCCGTTACGACGAACGCGTGCGCGGCCTCTCGTCCCATTTCGTATGGACCAATCGATCGAAGGAGAGCCTTGCACTGGACGTCAAGCAGCAAGGCGCGCGCGACGTGCTCGAGCGCCTGCTGGAGAAGGCCGATGTCCTGGTGCAGAACCTTGCCCCCGGCGCGGCGGCCCGCTTGGGCCTGTCTTTCGATGCACTGCACGCGCGCTATCCACGGCTGGTCGTCTGCGACATATCCGGCTATGGCGATAGCGGTCCTTATCGCGACAAGAAGGCCTACGACCTGCTGATCCAGAGCGAATCCGGATTCGTGTCGGTGACCGGCACGTCGGAGGAGCCTTGCAAGGCCGGCGCCTCGGTGGCCGACATCGCCGCCGGCATGTATGCCTACGCGCATATCCTGGCCGCCCTGCTGCTGCGGGCGACGACCGGCCGGGGCAGCCGCATCGACGTGTCCATGCTCGAAAGCATGGCGGAATGGATGGGCTACCCCATGTACTACGCCTTCGATGGCGCGCTTCCCCCGGCCCGGGCGGGCGCCGCGCACGCCACGATTTACCCCTATGGCCCCTTCCCGACGGGGGACGGGACCATCATGCTCGGCCTGCAAAACGAGCGCGAATGGAGGATCTTCTGCGAGCGCGTGCTGCATCGTCCCGAACTCGCAGACGACCCGCGCTTCGACGTTAATTCGCACCGCACCGCCCATCGCGCCGAATTGCGCGAGATCATCGTGGCGGCGTTTGCGCGCATGGGCACGGATGACGTCGTCCGGGCCTTGGACGAGGCGCAGATTGCCAATGCGCGCGTCAATGACATGGCCGGCCTTTGGGCCCATCCCCAATTGCAGGCACGCGCGCGGTGGGCGACGGTCGACAGCCCGGCCGGCGAGCTGCCGGCGCTGCTTCCCCCAGGGGTGAGCACGGCGTTCGCGCCGCGCCTGGGGCCGATCCCGGCACTGGGCCAGCATACGGCGGCGATCCTGGCCGAGCTCGGTTACGACGAAGCACAAGTGGAGGCCTTGCGCGCCGGCGGCGTGATCGGATGACGGGCGCCGCGGTACGCGGCTGCCGTTGGCATGGGCCGCGCCGCGGAGGATGGTAGCGGGGAGCGGCCGGGCTCGGGGCCGAGTAGCGGCCGGACTGCTGGCCGGCGCCTTTCTTGACACCGCTTTAAAGGCGCATATAGTATGCGTCTTTAAAGCGGTGGAGACAGGAGACGCAAGAACATGAGTACCCATGATGAAGCCGTCGCGCGGCTGCGGCGGCTGGACGCCTGCGCAGTGTCCGACGCCATGGACCAGCTCGGCCTGGCCGGCGCCGCCCGGGGCCTGGGCGCGGTATCCATCCGGGCCAAGGTCTGCGGGAAGGTCCGCACCGTCCGGTTGGGGGTAGGCCGGCCCGCGGCGGAAAAACCCAGGCACCTGGGCACGACGGCCATCACGGCATCCGGGCCCGGTGAAGTCATCGTCATCGAGCAGTCGTCCGGCGTCGAAGCCGGAAGCTGGGGCGGCATCCTGACGCTCGCCGCCAAGCTCAAGGGGGTGGAAGGCGTCATTTCGGAAGGCCTGGTGCGGGACGTCGACGAAGCCGTGCAACATCAATTCCCGATCTATGCGCGCGGCGCGACGGTCAGAACGGCCCGCGGCCGCATCGTCGAATTGGCCAACCAGGTCGAGATCGTCGTGGGCGGGGTGCACGTGCAGCCCGGCGACTACGTGATCGCGGACGGCAGCGGCGTGGTGTTCATCTCCGGGGCCCATGCCGCGGCGGTGCTGGAGGCGGCCGAAAACATCGCGCAGAAAGAGGCCTTGATGGCCAAGGATTTGCTTGCCGGCGCCGCCGTCACCGAAGTGATGGGCGCCAACTACGAACACATGCTCGCAGCGAAAGCCAAGGAGGGGACGAAGTGAGCGATCGCAATGTTGAGCGAGCCTCCGTGCTCGATACCGCCACGCTAAGCGATGCACTGGACCGGCTCGGCATCGCCGGACAGTGCCTGGGCATCAAGCCGCTGGACCCAGAGTTTCGCCTGACCGGACGCGCCATGACCTTCCAATACGTGCCGGCGGGCAATCCCCCTGGCACCGTGGGTGACTACATCGACGACGTGCCGCCCGGCGCGGTCATCGTATTGGACAACGGCGGGCGGGAGGACGCCACGGTATGGGGCGACATCCTGACCGAGGTGGCGGCCAGGAAAGGGATAGCGGGCACTGTCATCGACGGTGCCTGCCGCGATACGGCGCTGTGCCGCAAGCTGAACTATCCGGTGTTCAGCCGCAGCCATTCCATGCGCACTGGCAAGGACCGCGTGCAGCTGGACGTGAGCGGCCAGCCGGTCAACATCGGCGATGCGCGCGTCGCGCAGGGTGACCTGCTACGTGGCGACGCCGACGGCGTCGTGGTGATTCCCCAGGCGCACGAAGAGCGCGTGCTGCAATTGGCCGAGGCCATCCAGGCGGCGGAAGACAAAATCCGTGAAGCGGTACGCGGCGGCATGCGCCTGGACGAGGCGCGCCGGCTGCATCGCTACCACCAGCTGCAGAGCAAGGAGGCGTCATGAGCACCGGGAGCCGGGATTATTCCGCTTGGGTGGGGCCCAAGCCCGCGCGCATCGACGCGTCCCTGCTCGAGCGCTGCCTGGCGTTCGACTCGGCCACCTTGCATGAAGCGGCGGGCAAGATCGGCGACCTTCCGCCCCAGATCAAGCCCGTGGACCCGTCTTTCCGCGTCTGCGGCCCCGCCGTGACCGTGCACTCGCCGCCCGGCGACAACCTGTGGCTGCACCGCGCCATTTATGAAGCCGAGCCCGGCGACGTCCTGGTGGTCTACGTCGAGGAGCGCTTCGAGCACGGGTACTGGGGAGAGATCATGGCCCGCGCGGCGCTGGCCAGGAAACTCGGCGGCCTCGTCATCGATGGCTGTGTGCGCGACGTGCCGCTCCTGCGCGAGGCAGGGTTTCCGGTTTTTGCGCGCGGCGCCTGCATACGCGGGACGGGCAAGGATTTCGGCGCACGCGGCTGGATCAATGCGCCCATCCGCATCGGCGGCCGCACCATTCATCCCGGAGACTTGGTGTTCGGCGACGAGGACGGCGTCGTGGTGCTGCCCGCCGCGCAGGTCGCCACTGTGCTCGATGCCGCTCAGCGGCGGGTGGAAGACGAGCAGGCCCTGATGGAGGCGCTCGCCAAAGGGCAACGCACGCTCGATTGGTACGGCTGGAGCTAGCCCCACTCGACAGGAGGAGAGGAGACCATGCTGACGAAAGAGAAAAACATGAGGTTGACGCAGGTCGGTCCCGACACGCCGGGAGGCAAGTTGCTCAGGCGCTATTGGCATCCGGTCGCCGCCGTCGACGAGCTGATGCGCGAACCGACCAAGTCCGTGCGCCTGCTGGGCGAAGACCTGGTGCTGTACCGGGACGCATCCGGTCGCTACGGCATGCTGGAGCGGCATTGCTCGCATCGCAGCGCGGACCTGAGCTACGGCTTCGTGGAAGAGGAGGGGCTGCGTTGCAATTATCACGGCTGGCTGTTCGACGCCACCGGCGCGTGCATCGAGCAGCCCTATGAGGACACGGTCAATCCCGCCAAGTCCCTGCGCAAGAACGGTCGCCTGAAGGCGTATCCGGTGCGGGAGAAGGCCGGCTTGCTCTGGGCGTACATGGGGCCGGAGCCGGCGCCCGAGCTGCCCGATTGGGAGGCCTTCTCCTGGCCCAACGGCTTCGTCCAGATCGTCTTCGCCGACGTGCCCTGCAATTGGGTGCAGGCCCAGGAGAATTCCATCGACCCGGTGCATTTCGAATGGATGCATTCGAATTGGAGCCGGCGCATGAAGGGCGCCAAGCGCAACGAGGCGCCCAGGCACTTGAAGCTGCAGTTCGACGAATTCGAATACGGCTTCGTCTACCGGCGCATCCGGGAAGACACCTCGGAGCAGCATCCCTTGTGGACCGTGGGGCGGGTGTGCTTGTGGCCCAACGCCTTTTATCTCGGCGACCACTTCGAGTGGCGCGTGCCGGTGGACGACGAGAACACCCTGAGCGTGACCTGGTCTTACATCCGGGTGCCCCGGGAGTCGGAGCCCTTCCGGCAGGAGGTGATTCCGTCGTGGGTGAGCCCCATCAAGGATCCGGTCTCGGGACGCTGGATCTCCAGCCACGTCATCAACCAGGACATCATCGCCTGGGTCGGCCAGGGGCGCATCACCGACCGTTCACGCGAAAACCTCGGCGCCAGCGATCGCGGCGTCAGTTTGTTCAGGAAGCGCCTGTTCGACGACATCGAGCGGGTCGAAAAAGGACTGGATCCGAGCGCGCTGATCCGTGACCCGGCGAAGAACCACCGCATCAAGCTGCCGACCATAGACGAGGTGCTGATCGAGAAAGGGCTGCCGCTCGCCGAGTATGCCCAGCACCCGGTTTGGAAGCATCACTTGAAGCACTTCCCCTTCCACTACGGCCAGCCCGAGGAGGTCAAGCGCGCCTACGAGGCTGCCATGGGCATCAAGACCGAGGCCGTGGACGTGGTGAACATTTGATAGGAGCCAGGATGGCCAGGATTGTGTTGGGAATGGCGTGCTCTCATGGGCCCATGCTCGCGACTCCTCCCGAGCTGTGGTCTTTGCGGGCGGGTGCCGACAGGCAGAACAAGCAGCATTGGTATCGGGGGCGGACGTGGGATTACGAGTCCCTGCTTGCCGAACGCGCGCCGGGGTTCGGCGAGCACCTCACGCCCGAGGTCAAGAACGCCTATTACCAGCGCTGCCAGCTGGCCTTGAAAGAAATGGCGGACATCTTCGCGGCGCATCGCCCGGACCTGGTCGTGATCCTGGGCAATGACCAGAGCGAAGTGTTCCTCGACTGCCTGGTCCCGGGCTTTACGGTCTATACCGGCGACACGATACACAACGTGCCCCTGACCCCGGAGCAGATGGCGGCGCTGCCGCCCGGCATCGCCATCGCCGAGCCGAGCCATTGCCCGGAGGATGGAGCGCAATACCCAGGCGCGCCCGAGAGCGCCGCCACGCTCGTGCGCAGCCTAGTGGACCAGCATTTCGACGTGGCCACGTCGGCCCGCATGCCGGGCGGGGAGGCGCAGGCAGGCATCCCGCATGCCTTCGGGTTCATCTACAGGCAGATCATGCGCGACGATCCGCCTCCTTCGATTCCCATCTTCACCAACGTGGGCGTGGGCCTGAACCGTCCTCGGCTGGCTCGCTGCATGGCGTTCGGCCATGCCCTGAAAAAAGCGATCGACGACTTGCCCGAGTCCATGACGGTGGCCGTGATCGCCTCGGGGGGCATGACGCACTTCTGCATAGACGAAGCACTGGACAGGCAGGTGCTGGATGCGCTGGCGGCAGGCGACGAACAGCGGCTGGTCGAGATCCCGGAGGCCATGCTCAATGGGAATACGGCCGAACTCAAGAGCTGGTATCCCCTGTTGGCGATCATGAACGACGTCGGCTTTTCCATGCGGCTGCTCGATTACGTGCCGTGCTACCGCACCGAAGCGGGGACCGGCAACGCCATGGGCTTTGTGGTCTGGAAGGCCTGAAGGAGAGTGAAAACGGACTGAAGTCCTTTGATATGGGAGGCTCCATGCGCGCTTTCAAAGTCGCATAAGGTATGAGAGTTGGAGGGTGACGCGCCCGGCTCGCGTGCGGGCGTGCTTCGTCTGCAGGTCCTGACCTGTGCAAGGAGACAAAACATGAAAACATGGAAACTCGGCTGCCTGGCGGCGGCTTGTCTTTGCGTCCCGTTCGTTGCCGCCGCGGCGGATGACAACTATCCCGAACGTCCGATTCGCCTTGTCGTTCCGTATACGCCGGGCACCTCGCCCGACACCATGGCCCGCCTGATCGTCGACAGGCTCGGGGCGGAGCTGGGGCAGAGCGCCTTCGTCGAGAACCGTCCCGGCGCGGCGACCGCCATCGGCACGAATTCGGTGGCCAAGGCTGAGCCCGACGGCTACACCCTCATGGTGTCGATCAATTCGCATGTCATCACGCCAGCCACGCGCAAGACGCCCTACGATCCGATCAAGGATTTCGCCTTCATCGGCCAGATCGCTTTTGGTCAATTGGCGATCTTGACGGGGCCTTCCACCAAGGCGAAGAACTTCCCGGAGCTCGTGGAGGAGCTCAAGCAGCTGGGTGACAACGCCACCTACAGCTCGCCCGGCATGGGCTCGACCACGCAGCTGTATTCCATCGTCCTGCAAGACATGCTCGGAACGAACATGCGCCACATCCCGGGCAGCGGCATGGGCTCGGCGATGATGGATGTCATGCAAGGGCACACCAACATGGTGATCGGCGGCCTGGACCAGGCAATGGCCAATATTCAATCCGGCAAGCTCAAGCCCATGGCGCAGACCGGCAAGCAGCCGAGCAAACTCCTGCCCGGTGTCAAGAGCGTGGCGCAGTACGGTTATCCCGAGTTCGACTTCGGCGTCTGGGTCGGCATGTATGCGCCGGCCAAGACCTCGCCCGCCATCATCCGGAAAGTGCATGCGGCCCTGCAAAAGGTCATGGCCTCGCCCGAGCTGCGCGCAGCGGTGGAAAACAAGGGTTATGACGTGATCACCAGCACGCCCGAGGAGTTTGCCGAGCTCAATCGCAAAGAGTTCGAATACTGGAAGTCTGTGGTGCAAAAGCACGGCCTGATGCTGGACAAGTAAGGGCAGCCCGCCGGCGCAAACGGCCCGCACGCCGCATTGCGGCGCGCCGGGCCGTCTCGCTTGCCATCATGCGCGCTGGGGTTTGGTCAGCCAAAGGGCGGGGCCAGCAGGCTTGCGTCGAGCTGTTCCGTGATGAAGACGATGCTCGAGCGGCGCGGCAGGCCGTTCCAGGACGCGAGGGTTTCGGCGGGATACAAGGTCCGGTGGACGCCATGAATGACGACCGGCCGTGTTTCGTCCTGCAGCTGCAGGATGCCCTTCATGCGCAGGATGCGTTCGCCGTGGAAGAAGCATAGGCTGGCGATCCAATCGCTGACTTCCTCCCAAGAGAGAGGTCGGTCGAAGCTGAACTGGGTGCTCCGGTAGCGCCGCCCGTGGGCGAAGTGGCCATGTCGTTCATCGCCGCAGTTCGGGTCGGTGCAATACGAGCCGCTGAGGCGTCGCGCCCAGGTCGCCGCGCGAGTAGCGGCCACTGAGTGCGGTTCGCCTTCCGCCGTGCGGATGGCGAGCGCATCGGCCAACGTCGCGCCGTCCTGCTTGCACAGCAGCGGAGCGTTCGGCTGCAGGGCCGCCAGCTCGTGGACGAGGCGTGCTTTTTCGGCTTCGGTGATGCAGTCGGCCTTGGTCAGCAGCAAGACGTCTGCCAGCATGAGCTGCTGTTCGGTCTCCGGATGGCGGGCGAGTTGCTGCTCGATTTGCGTGGCGTCGACCGTCGAAACCAGCTGGTCGAAGCGGAAGAGGCGCGCCGTTTGCGGGTCGAGGAGCAGGCCTTGGATCACCGGGGCCGGGTCGGCCAGTCCGGTGGTTTCGATCAGCACGCGCTTAAAGGGCGGAATCCGGCCCGCCTGCGCCGATTCGCGCAGCCGCTGCAGCGTCGCAGGGAGGTCCCCGTTGATGCTGCAGCAGATGCAGCCTCCCGAGAGCACCACCATGTCATCGGAAATGGCTTCGACGAGGTGATGGTCCAGCCCGACTTCGCCGAATTCGTTGATGATGACGGCAGTGTCGCGGTTCGCGGCATTTGCGAGGTATTCCTTGAGCAGCGTGGTCTTGCCGCTGCCCAGGAAACCCGTCAGGACGGTTACGGGAAAGCCCGGCGAAGCGTCCGGAGATTGCGCCATGGCCCGTGCCGCGCGTTACTGCTTGAGCTTGAAGACTTTCCTGGCGTTGCCCTCGTAGATCTTCCGGCGGTCTTCTTCGGTCAGGAAATCCAGGTTGTCGATCATGGACTTGACGTCGTCGAACGAGCGGCCCGTTTCCGGATCGACGGCCGATCCGACGCCCGGGCACTCGGTGCCGAACAGGCAGCGGTCGACGCCGGCCGTCTTGATCAACAGGCGCAGCGCTTCTTCCGTGTAGAGCACGGTGTCGAAGTACAGCTTGCGGAACCCGTCGGAGAACAATTTGCCGGTACCACGGCGCACGGTGGGGGCCTGGAAGCGGCCGAACTGATAGGGCGCGGCGCCGCCGCCATGGCTGACCACGATCTTCAAGTCGGGGAAATCGGTGAACACCGATGAGTTAACCAGGCCGACGACGGCGATCGTTTCCTCATTGACGAAGTGCAGGGAGTACGGCACGCGCTCGGAGCGGGAGCCCGTGGCGTGGATGTGGGCCGGGACGTCGAGCTCGCACAGCTTCTCGTAGAGCGGGTACCAGTAACGGTCGCCCAGCGGAGGCGCTTCGCCCGCCCCGTTTTCGTAAGGATCCGGATTCAAGAGGCAGCCGGCAAAGCCGAGCTCCTTGATGCAGCGCTCGAGTTCGGGCAGGACGCGTTCGATCTTCTCGCCTGCGACCTGGGGCAGGCCCGCCACGCCGACGAACGTGTCCGGAAAGAGCTGGGTCTGCCGGTAGATGATGTTGTTGCACTCTTCGGTGTACCAATCGATGATGCGCGCCGGCGACTCCGAGTGCATGGAGTGGAAGGGCCGGGGAGAGACCAGCTGGAGATTGGTGCCGTGATCGCGGATGTAATCCAGGTGCCCCTTGGGCCAGGTTTCGGCTTTGTTGGCAGCGGCACGGATTTCGTCGTCCGTGACTTTGACGCCGCCCCTTCCGTGCGTGCCCCGGGAGGCAAGGAGAGTCGCTTTGTACGCCCAGAGTTCGGCTGGGGCGCTGACGTGGGCATGGCAGTCGATGATCATGGTGTCTCCTTCGTTATTCGCGCATACAGTATGCGTAAATACGAAGGTTGTCAACGCACCTCGAAGGACGCTTTCGCGATCCGTGGCGGGCGGTTCAGCCTTCGCTGCGGAGCAGCTCGTTGGTGTGGCGGCGGACGCGCTCGAGGTGCGGAATGACGGCCTGCCGGACGGCTTCGGGATCGCGCTGCCGCAGGGCTTGCAGGACTTGCCGGTGGTATTTGACGACGCCCCGCGCGGTCTGCTCGTTCGTGCCCTTGACCAGGGCGCGGTACAGGATGGCCGTGACGGCCTGCATCACGGCGGACAGCACGTGGTTGTGCGCCGCATCGACCATCAGCTGGTGGACGTTGAGCGAGGCGCGGGTGAATCGCTCTCCGCCTTTCACCGCCGCCTCTGCGCGGTCGATGGCTGCCTCGATTTCGTCGAGCTCTTCGTTGGTGGCGAGGGTGGCCGCCAGCGGGATGGCGGCGGTTTCCAGCGTGTATTGCGCGACGAAGACCTCGTCGACCGTTACGCCGGCCAGTTGAAACTGCAGCGCCAGCGCCTCGATGGCGGCGCTCGGGTCCGCCGCCTCGGCGATGCGTGCACCGCCGCCCGCGCCGGTGCGGATCTCGATGATGCCGAGGGCCGAAAGCCGGTTCAGCGCTTCGCGTATGGGCAGGCGGCTGACGCCGAATTGCGCTGCCAGTTCATTTTCCGATCCGAGCACCTCGCCGGGCTTGAGCTTGCCGTTGAGCACGGCTTCCTTAATCTGGCGTTCGATGCGTGCGGCAGTCGATTCCGGTTTTTCTGGGGTCCAGGTGGCTTTTCTTGTGCTGGCTTTGGTGGTCATCGAGGTCTGCGAAAAGGAAACCAGGGGGCAGGGGGCGAACGGCGCGCTGCCGCAAGTCCAAGAGCTTAAACGCAATGCCTGCATTGTGCACGAGTGCAGCCATGCCGGCGCGGGCGCGCCAGGCCGGCTGCCGCGTTGCGGTCCCGCCACAGCGCTGCATGCGGGCGATCGCTGCGAGTCGGTCTCTTGATCTAAGGCAAGAGGCAGGGGAGGGACGGGTGCTTCAATGCAATGACGGGATGTCCCGGTTTTGATTGAAGTACCGCTATGAGAAAGATTCTGCTGGCTGTAGCCGCCTTGTGTGTCATGACTTCTGGTCCTGCGATGGCGCAGCACCAGGATGGCAAGTGGCAATTCCGCGCGCGCGCCGTCCACTTGGACAGCGAGAACAAAGGCGTTGCCCCCGGCCTGGACGTCGGCATCAACGACAAGTGGATGCCGGAAGTCGACGTTAGCTATTACTTCACGCCCAACATCGCGGCGGAGTTGGTCCTGACCTACCCGCAAAAACATACGGTGAGGCTGAATGGCGACAAGATCGGCACGTTGAAACACCTCCCGCCCACGCTGCTGCTCCAGTATCACTTCACGGACTTCGGCGCCTTCAAGCCCTACGTCGGCGCCGGGGTGAACTACACGCGCTTTTCCAGCGTGGACCTCGCGATTCCGGGGGCAGCGCTGGATGTCAAGCGCAGCAGCTTTGGCGCCGCCCTGCAAATCGGCTTCGATTATGCGCTGGACAAAAATTGGTCGTTGAACGTCGACGTCAAGAAGGTGTACATCGACACCGACGTGAAGGTGAAAAACGGCGCGTCGCTCGGCAACTTCAAGGTGAATCCTTGGTTGATCGGCATCGGGCTGGGATACCGCTTCTAGGGAAGCGCCCCGCCTGCCCGGGGGCGGGCTGCCAGATGGGCCTGGGCAATAAAAAAACGGGACATGAAGTCCCGTTTTTCATTCCGCAAGAAGTTTCTGGCAGCGCCGGCGCCGGTTCTGAAGGCCGGCGGAAACGCGCAAGCCGGATTACTTCAGCTTGGTTTCCTTGTATTCGACGTGCTTGCGCGCGACCGGATCGAACTTCTTGATCAGCATCTTTTCCGGCGTCGTGCGCTTGTTCTTGGTCGTGGTGTAGAAGTGCCCGGTGCCCGCGGTGGACTCGAGCTTGATCTTTTCACGTATACCCTTGGCCATGGTGTGCTCCTGTGGACCCGGTGGTTAAACGGCTTCGCCGCGGGCGCGCAGGTCCGCCAGCACGGCCTCGATGCCGTTCTTGTCGATGGTGCGCAGCGCGCTCGTGCTCACGCGCAGGCGAACCCAGCGGTTTTCGCTTTCGACCCAGAACTTGCGGTATTGCAGGTTCGGGAGGAAGCGGCGCTTGGTCTTGTTGTTGGCGTGGGAAACGTTGTTGCCCACGATCGGACCTTTACCGGTAACTTGACATACTCGTGCCACGGCGACACCTCTTCTTTCGTGAATTCGGGATGGGATCCGGGGATCGGCAATGCCGGATGGTGCCCCGAACTTGGGCGCGCCCGGCAAGGTGGAGGGCTCGGCTCCCGGTTCGCGCTGTTCTCAAGGCAACCCGGAAACGACCAGAGTGCATGGAGAACGTGCGTGAAAGCCTTGCAGGAAAGCTGCAGGACTCTCGCCGGGGCGCGCGATCTCGCGGCCAGGGGTAGCGCCGTAAAGCTCGTAAGAATAGCACGAAATCGGCTTTCTTTTCAAGGCGTTGTTGCAATGCCCACGCCCGGAAGCCCCGGGCAGCCGTTTCGCCCTTGCGCCATTTTAACCCGGCGCCCTCCACGCGGGCAGTGTCTCCTGCTACGTGGCCTTGAAGCGGGTTTCGGTGCGCGGCGCTGCCAGGCGAGGCTGGCCCAGGGCAGGGACGGGATAGGATTACAGCAGCCCGCGTTCAGCCAGCGAGAGGGTTTGGCGTCCCGCAACAATGATGTGATCGAGCAGCCGTACGTCAACCAGGGCGAGCGCATTGCGCACGTGTTGGGTCAGGTGTTCGTCGGCGCGGCTTGGCTCCGGGTTGCCGGAGGGATGGTTGTGCGCGAGGATGACCGCGGCGGCGTGGTGCCGCAGGGCCGCGCGGACGATCTCGCGCGGGTAGACCGTGGCCTGGGCCAGCGTGCCCTGGCTGAGCAGCTCGCTGACGATGAGGCGGTGGCGTGCGTCCAGGTAGAGGGCCATGCAGCATTCGACTTGGCGGTGGGCCAGCGTGGTCGCGCAATAGCGGCGTACGTCGTCGGGACGGGTCATGGCGTCGCCTCGGGCCAGGGTTTCGGCCAGCTCGCGGCGCGCGAGCTCGAGCACGGCCTGCAGCTGGCCGACTTTGACGGCACCCAGGCCGCGCACCCGCCGCAGTTCGTCGCCCGAAGCGGCCAGCAGGCCGCGCAGGCCACCGAACTCGGCGAGCAACCGGCGCCCCAGCTCGATCGCATTGCATCCGGGCGTGCCGGTGCGCAACAGCACGGCGAGGAGCTCGGCGTCTGTCAGGACTTCGGGGCCGTGCCGAAGCAGGCGTTCGCGGGGTCGCTCTTCGGGCGGCAGGGCCGCGTTCAGGGGTGGGGTGGCGACCTGGGGCGGGGTGGCGGTGGACATGGCGGCAAGGCGGGTAAAATCCAGGGTTTGGCGCATAGCATCGACACGGTGACATATTTTGGATTCCCATTCCCCCGCATCGCTCCCGGTTGTCCGTGAGGATTCCTACGTAACCCTGCACTACCGCATCACGCTCGCTTCGGGCGAAGGCGCGGGGAAAGTCTTCGTCGATACTTTCAGCGGCCGCCCCGCCACGCTCCAGATGGGCGTAGGCCAATGGGCGCCCGGCATGGAGGCGGCGCTGCTCGGCCACCACGAAGGCGAAAGCTTCAGCTTCACCCTCGAACCCGCCCAGGCCTATGGCGAGCGCAATCCCGAGCTCATCCAGCGCGTCACGCTCGCCATGCTGCGCGAGCACGCGGGCGACGAAACGTTCGAGCCAGGCGATTTGGTCGAATTCGCGGCGCCCAACGGCGGACGGTATTCGGGCGTGTTCAAGGAGCAGGGCGAGGACTATGCGTTGTTCGACTTCAATCACCCGCTTGCCGGCGCGACCCTGAAGGTGGACGTATCTTTGCTCGGAGTCATGTGATGACGCAGGCGCCCATGGAAGTGGTCCTCGCCCAGCCGCGCGGGTTTTGCGCGGGGGTCGATCGCGCCATCGAGATCGTCGAGCGCGCCTTGGAACTGTTCGGCGCGCCGATCTACGTGCGGCACGAAATCGTCCACAACCGCTACGTGGTGGAGGACCTGCGTAGCAAGGGCGCCATCTTCATCCAGGAATTGGACCAGGCCCCGAGCGGGGCGACCGTGGTGTTCTCGGCCCACGGTGTGCCCAAGTCCGTGAGGAAGGAGGCCGAGCAACGCGGCTTGCGCGTGTTCGATGCGACGTGCCCGCTCGTGACCAAGGTGCACGTGGAGGTCGCGAAGATGCGCGCGGCCGGCAAAGAAATCGTGATGATCGGCCACAAGGGGCACCCGGAAGTCGAGGGCACGCTGGGGCAGGCCGACAGCGGCATGTACCTGGTCGAGACGGTCGAAGACGTCGCGGCGCTGCAGGTGGCGGACCCGGACCAGCTCGCCTACGTCACGCAGACCACGCTGTCCGTGGACGACGCCGCGGAGGTTGCCGCGGCGCTCAAGGCGCGTTTTCCGAACATTGCCGAACCCAAGAAGAGCGACATCTGTTATGCCACCCAGAACCGCCAGGACGCCGTCAAGATCATGGCGCCCGAATGCGACCTCGTGCTGGTGGTGGGAAGCGTGAACAGCTCCAACTCCAACCGCCTGCGCGAGGTGGCCGAGCGCAAGGGCGTGCCCGCCTACCTCATCGACGGCGCCGAGGACATCGACCCGGCCTGGCTGACGGGCTGCCGGCGCGTGGGCGTCACCGCGGGTGCGTCCGCCCCCGACGTCCTGGTGCAGCAGGTCATCGCCCGCTTGAAGGAGCTGGGCGCGGTGTCCGTGCGCAAGCTGGCCGGTGCCGAGGAGGGCGTGGCCTTTCCGCTGCCCAAAGGTTTGTCGAGGAACGTCCATCCGTAGCCGAACGGAGCAAGCATGCGTCTCTATAGCTATTTCCGCAGTTCCGCCGCGTATCGCGTCCGCATCGCGCTGGCCCTGAAGAAGCTGGATTACGAATACCAGGCCGTCCACCTGCTCAAGGATGGCGGCCAGCAGAAACGGCCCGAGTTTCGCAAGCTCAGCCCGGATGCCCTCGTGCCGGTACTCGAGGACGGCGGCGCGGTGCTGACGCAGTCGCTCGCCATCATCGAATACCTGGAAGAGACGCACCCCGAGCCCGCGCTGCTGCCGTCGGACCCGATCGGGCGGGCCCGAGTGCGTGCCCTGGCGATGACCGTCGCGTGCGACATCCATCCGCTGAACAACCTGCGCGTGCTGAAGTACCTGAAGCAGCTCGGCATCGAACAGGAAGGGCGCGACCAGTGGTACCGCCATTGGGTCGAGAACGGCCTTACCGCGTTCGAGCGCATGCTCGCCGACTCTCCCCATACCGGGCGCTGCTGCCACGGCGACCAGCCCACGCTGGCGGACATCTGCCTCATCCCGCAGGTCTACAACGCCCGGCGCCTGAAGGCCGACCTGAGCGCCATGCCCACCGTGGTGCGCGTGGCCGACTATTGCGCGGCGCTGCCGGCCTTCGAGGCCGCGCATCCCGACCGGCAGCCTGATGCGGAATGAGAGGCGGCTTCTGCGAGCACGGTTTGAAAGCTTCGAAAAAATTCTGCTAGAATAGCGGGCTAGCTTTGCTTTTGCCGCGATTTGCGCGGAAGGCAAGGCGTGAAGGTTTTGCGCCGGCATAGCTCAGTTGGTAGAGCAGCGCATTCGTAATGCGAAGGTCGTAGGTTCGACTCCTATTGCCGGCACCAGTTGAAAAGGGCAGCCCGTTGGGCTGCCCTTTTTGCGTTGGGGCTTGGCTGCCGGCGCTTGATCTGCATCAACCGCCCAGGAACGCACCATGGCGCAGCGCGCTTCATCCGTGGCAGGATAAAAATAATAAATATTTTCAACTACCCGGAGTGTGTCGGCATGGGACGTGACACCTGCAGCATCCTGCTTGCCAGCGACCTGAGCGCATGTGGCGACCGAGCCCTGGATCGGGCCATCGACATTGCGCGCCGGCGCCGATGTAAGCTGATCGTGCTGCACGTGGTCGAGGAGCCGTCCTTTGCCGAGCGGCTCCGGTCGCCCGAGAGCCGGGATGCCGAGCTGCAGGCCGCGGAACGGCTGTTGCTGGATACCGTGGGCGAGGTCGACGTGCCGATGGAGCTGATCGTCGAGACCGGTCACCCGGTCGAGGTGATCGAGCGCACGGCTCGCTTGCGCCAATGTGACTTGATCGTGACGGGTTCGGGCCGCAATGGCGGGCTGGGCCGGCTGCTGTTGGGTTCCACGGCCGAGCGGTTGGCGCGCACGGCGGCGCTGCCCATCCTGATCGTGAGAAAGCGCCCGCACCGCCCATACCAGCGCGTGCTCGGCGCGACCGATTTTTCCGAAGGGTCGCGCCAGGCCCTGAACGCGGCCCGCGTGTTTTTCCCGGATGCGCAGCTGACGCTGCTCCATGCCTATCCGATGCTCAAGGCCGATCCGGACCCGGCGGAGATCGAGGCCGCGCAGGGGGAGGCGCAGCGCGCCGGAGACGCGTTCGTGTCGCGTCATTTCGCGCGGGGCGGCGCGGCGCCGAAGCTGGTCCTGGAGCGCGGGTTGCCCGAGCGCGTGGTGCCGGATTACGTCGCCCGCCATCCGACGGACCTGCTGGTGGTGGGCACGCACGGCCTGACGGGGCTGCTGCGCACGGCGATGGGCAGCGTGGCCGAACGGCTCATCCAGCTCTCGCCTTGCGACGCCTTGGTCGTCAGGACGGTGCCGGTCGAGCCGCTTGCCTAGCGCCGCGGCGGGAAGGGGGGCGGTATTGCAACTGCGAATAAGTCGCATTTGTGATATCGTAGCGATCTCTCAGTCTCGCCACACGATTCCTTCGAATGAGTGCCACCTTGCATTGGAATGCGCCAGCCTCGACCGGGCTGCGCGTTGGAGCAGGCGCCGCGGTGGTCCTCTTGCACGCTGCGGTGGTCGGCGCGATCTTCGCGGCGCAGCCCGATCAGCACGTGGTCGAGCCGGTCGAAACAATAGAGGTACGGTTCGTCGAAATCGCTCCCCAGGTGCAGGTGGCGACGGCGCCGCCCGCACCCACGCCTCCTGCTCCCGAACCCGAGCCGGCGCCCCGGCCCGTGCCCGAACCGCCCAAGCCCAAACCCAAGCCTAAGCCCAAGCCTGCGAAGCCGGTTCCGAAGCAGGAGATCAAGCAGCCGCCCCCAGAGCCGCTGCCTCCGTCCGAAACCGCGTTGACGACGCAGCCGGCGCCCGAGCCCGAGCCGACTCCGGCCGCAGAGCCGGCGCCCGTGGCGGATCCGGCACCCGCGCCGGTGGCTTCCTCCGAGCCGCCTTCCGGCAAGCCAGAGGCTTCCGACCGCTCGGCGTCGCCGCAGGCGCCGGTTTCCAACGAACCCAAGCTCGTCGGCCGCATCGAGTACCTCGGGCCACCGCCGATGCCGGAGTATCCGCGCGCGTCCCGCCGCCTGGGCGAGGAAGGCAAGGTGCTGGTGCGCCTGCTGATCAATGCGCGCGGCCTGGTGGATCAGGCCACGCTGGAGAAATCCTCGGGCTTTCGCCGGCTGGACGATGCCGCGCTGGAGGCCGCCAAGCGTGGACGTTTCAAACCCTATACGGAGAATGGCGTAGCGATGGCTGCCATCGCCATCGTGCCGTTCGATTTCACACTCAGGAACTGACATGACCGAGACCCCTAGCCTGGGCTTTGCGCACTTCATCTCCCAGACCGATGGCCTGGGCAAGGCGCTGTTCATCATTCTGGTGCTGATGTCCCTCGCGACTTGGTACCTGATCATCGTCAAGGCCGTTTCGAACATGCGCTCGCGGCGACGCGGCGAAAAGTTCCTCGAGCATTTCTGGAACGCGACTTCGCTCGAGGCCGTGGATCGCGAAATCACGACGCACGGGGCGAACGATCCGTTCTCGCACCTGACCAGCCACGCAATCTATGCCCGCCAGCATCACGCCAAGTTCGGCGCCGCCAAGCTCGAGGAGGCGGGTTCGCAGGCGGATTTCGTCACGCGCACCATGCGCAAGGTCATCGACGAGGAAACGGCCAAGCTCGAGAACGGCCTGACCCTGCTCGCATCGGTCGGATCGACCGCGCCGTTCGTCGGCCTGTTTGGCACGGTCTGGGGCGTCTATCACGCGCTGGTGGCCATCGGCCAGGGCGGCAGCGCCACGATCGACCGGATCGCGGGCCCCGTGGGCGAAGCGCTGATCATGACCGGCCTGGGCCTGGCGGTGGCCATTCCCGCGGTGCTGGCCTACAACTTCTTCACGCGCAGCAATCGCGTGCTGCTGGCCCGCCTGGATGCGTTCGCCCACGACTTGTTCGCGTTCCTGACCACCGGCCAGCAGATCGTGACCGACAGCAACGTGCGTGCGCTCAAGGGCAAGGCCGCCGAGACCGTGCACGGGTAAAGGGAGTCATCCATGGCTTTTGGCAGTTTCAACGGCGGCGCGGGCAGCGGGGCGCCGCAGTCCGAGATCAACATGGTGCCGCTCATCGACGTGATGCTGGTGCTGCTGGTGATCTTCATCATTACGGCGCCGCTGCTTTCGCATGCGGTGCGCATCGATGTGCCGCAGGCGACTTCCTCCCCCGTCGATGCCGATCCGGCCAAGATCGACCTGGCGATCGACGCCGAGGGCAAGGTTTACTGGAACGACTCACCGATCGCCCTGGAGGACCTGGCCGCGCGCTTTGCCACCGTCGCGAAGGACGAACCCCAGCCCGAGCTGCACCTGCGCGCGGACAAGGCCACGCGCTATGAAGTCTTGGCGCAGGTCATGGCCGATGCGTCGCGCGCCGGGCTAAAGCGCATCGGTTTTGTTAGCACGCCCGAAGCGGCGGCTCCCAGCCCGGCCCGTTAGGGCCGTTCCGGGGCCGGCCCGGTCCCCTGCCGCCGGCCGCGGCGCACTGCGGCTGCCGGCACGCTGGCGGGCCCTCGCTGGCATTCGCCCGCGCATGGGTTTACGCTAGCGATTTTTCCGCTTCATTGCGCCGCACCCGTGCCGGCGCTTTTCCCTCATGCGTGTATTGGTCATCGAAGACGACGCCACCCTCGGCGGTGCGCTGTCTGAGTTCCTGGGCGACCAGGGGTATGCCGTCGATCTCGTTTCCAGCGGGGAGCGTGGCTCGGCGGCGCTCGCCAGCCAAGCCTACGACCTCGTACTGCTCGATTTGAACCTCCCCGGCGAAGACGGCCTGACCGTCCTGCGCCGCCTGCGCGCGAACGAAAATCCTGTCCCGGTACTCATCCTGACGGCGCGCGATGCCCTGGAAGACCGGGTGGCTGGCCTGGATGCGGGCGCGGACGACTACGTCACCAAGCCTTTCGAGCTGCCAGAGCTGGCGGCCCGGGTGCGGGCGCAGATCCGGCGCCGGACCGGGCTCGCCAACCCCGTCATGGAGGTCGGTCCGCTGAGTTTCGACACCGTGGGCCGGGAGCTGCGCGTCAATGGCGAAAGGATTGCCCTGTCGGTGCGCGAGCTGTCCGTGCTCGAGATGCTCATGGCGCGCGCCGGGCGGGTCGTGACCAAACGCCAGATCGTCAACTCGCTGTCGGCCTGGGATGCGGACTTCAGCGAAAATGCGGTCGAGGTCTACATCTATCGCCTGCGCAAACGCCTCGAGAAATCGGGCGTGAGCATTCAGACAGTGCGCGGGTTCGGATACCTGCTCGAACCCGATGCCGCAGCGCGTTGAAGCCCAGCCCGCAGTCCGCAAGCCTGCCCTGCACCGGCGTTCGCTGGCCTGGCACTTGCTGGTGCGGCTCTTGCCCGCGGTGCTCGCGCTGGCAACAGTGGACATCGTCGTCACCTTTGCCCTGACGCACAAGCTCAACACCCAGTCGCACGACCGCGCGCTGATCAACACCACCCGGGCCCTGGCGCGCCAGGTGGTCCTGACGCCCCACGGACCGCAACTTGACCCATCCTGGAACAGCACGCGCTTTCTGACCCCAGACCCGGACGAGCGCACGTATTTCCGCATCAGCGTCGACGGCGCAGTCATCGCCGGCACCGCGGCATTGCCTGCCGCGCCGAGCTTCGAGGAGCGGGAGAGTGCGGAGGCCGAGCCCGGGGCGCTGCTGTCCCTGGCGGACGCCATCGACCGGGCGGTGCCGACGCTCTACGATTCCGTGGTGGAGGGGTTGCCCGTGCGCGCGGCGGCGCTGCATTTCACGGCCGACGGTTACTTGGTGGAAGTCACCATGGCCGAGACGCTCAACACGCGCACCCGTTTCATTGAGGAGATCATCTCTGCACTGGTGGCCGGGCAGTTGCTGCTGATCACCTTGCTCGGCTTCGTGATCGTGACGGCCGTACGCTCGGGCCTGGAGTCGGTGAGCAAGCTGTCCGACGAAATCGAGAGTCGCAGCATCGATGACCTGCAACCCATCGCCGGCGAAGACGTCCCCGCCGAGTTGACACCGCTGATCGCCAAGATCAACTCGCTCCTGGCGCGGCTGGACGAAGCCGTGGCGGCGCAGCGCCGCTTCATCGGCCATGCGGCACACCAGCTGCGCACGCCGCTGAGCGGGCTGAAGCTGGAATGCGAGCTGATGCTCTCGCGCCCGCTGCCGGACGACGTGCGCCAGCGCGCCGAGCGCATCAAGGGCGTCGCGAACCGCATGATACGGGTGGGAGAGCAATTGCTGGTGCTGGCGCGCATCGATGCCAGCGCGCGTCCGCGCGATGCGTTCACGCGGCTGGACCTGACCGAGATCACGCGCGAATGCGGCGCCTACTGGATCCCGGCCGCGCGCCAGGCGCAGATCGACATCGTGCTGATCGCGCCGGACGAACCGGTGTGGGTGGACGGCGATGCCGTGCTGCTGGAGCAGATGCTGGGCAATCTGATCGACAATGCCATTCGCTACCATGGCCGCGGCCCGGGGCAGATCGTATTGCGTGTGAACGATGCACCCCCGACCCTGATCGTGGAAGACGATGGCCCGGGGATCGCGCCGGAAGACCGCAAGCGCGTGTTCGACGCGTTTTATCGGGCCAAGAATGCGATCGCGGGCGGTTCCGGACTGGGGCTGGCCATCGTGAAAGAGATTGCAGAGGCCCATGGCGCGCATTGGGATTTGCGCAGCCGGCCCGATTTCGCCGGGACGCGCATCAGCCTCGTGTTCCCGGGGCCCCGCATCGGCGCGCACCTAAGCCGCATGCGCAAGCGCCCGGCCGCGCCCGACTGGTGACGCGCGCTGGGCGCAGTCAGCGGATGACGGCGGTCTTGAAATAGGGCACGGCGATGCCGACCAGGCGCTCCATCGGGCCTGCCAGCACGCCGAGCGTGAGCGCGAGCAGCAACAGGCCCGCCAGCAGGGTGACGGCGAACCCGAGATTGAAGATATTGAGCTGCGGCGCGCTGCGAGAGACGAAGCCCAGCGCGATGTTGATGGACAGCACCGCTGCCAGCACGGGCAACGCGATCTGTACGCCTCCGGCAAACACGATGGCGCCCAGGTTCGCCAGGCGCAGCCAGTCCAGGTTGTCGAGGGGATGGGGCGTGACCGGGATGATGCGGAAGCTCTCGCCGAGCGTGAGCAGCAGCGTCAAATGGCCGTCCGTGGCGAGGAAGGCCAGCATGGCCACCATCATCAGGAACGTCGCCAGCAGGGGCGAGGGCGCGCCGCGCTGCGGATCCAGGAAGGACGCGAACCCCAAGCCCATCTGCAGTCCGATCAGGTCCCCCGCCAGTTCGAACGCCGCGAACACGGCTCGCAGGCCGAACCCCATGGCGGCGCCGACGATGATTTGCTGCAGGAGCAGCAGCATGCCCGTGCCCGAGAAGGCGTCCACCGCCGCCGCGGGCGTGGCGGGCGCGACCAGCAGCGAGATGAGGAAGGCGAGGCCGATCTTCACGCGTTGCGGCACGGCGCGATGACCAAATACAGGCGCCGTCTGGACGAGCGCCAGCGTGCGCACGAATGGCCACAGCAGCGCGGCGATGGCGGCATGGACCTCGGCTTCGGTGAAACTGATCATGCGGGTTGGCCCGGGCGCGCGCTAGCCCAGCATGAAGGGGATGTTTTCGAACAGGCGGCGGATGTAGTCGGTCATCATGGACAGCATCCAAGGGCCGGCGATCAAGGCCGCCGCGAAGATCGCGACCAGCTTGGGCACGAATGACAGCGTCATCTCGTTGATCTGGGTGGCGGCCTGCAGCACGCTGATGACAAGGCCTACCACCAGCGCCGACAGCAAGAGCGGCGCCGCGAGGTAAATGGCGATTTGCACCGCTTCCTGGGCCAAGGTCAGAATTCCGGCGGTGTCGTTCAAGACGGATCTCCTGGGGATGGGGCGTGGGCATCGCACCCGGGGCGGCGCATCATCCGAAACTTCCCACCAGGCTGCCGATCAGCAAATTCCAGCCATCGGCGAGCACGAACAGCATCAGCTTGAAGGGCAGCGAGATCAGCACGGGCGACAGCATCATCATCCCCATGGACATCAGCACGCTGGAGACCACCAAGTCGATGACGAGAAAGGGCAGGAAGATCATGAACCCGATCTGGAAGGCCGTCTTGAGCTCACTGGTGACGAAGGCCGGCACCACGATGCGCAGCGGAATCTCGGAGGCGTCCGAGACAGGCTTGGCATCGGCCAGGCGCATGAAGAGGGCCAGGTCGGATTCGCGCGTCTGCTTGAGCATGAAGTCCTTCAGAGGTGCCTGCGCCCGGTCGAGGGCCTGGGGGAAATCGATCTCTTTGCGGTCGAAGGGCAGGTAGGCTTCTTCATAGACGCGGTCGAACGTGGGCGTCATGATGAAGAAGGTCGTGAATAGCGCCAGGCCGATCAGCACCATGTTGGGTGGCGAGCCCTGCAGGCCGAGCGCGCTGCGCAACAACGACAGCACGATGATGATGCGCGTGAAGCCGGTCATCATCAGCAGGACGGCGGGCAAGAAGCTCAACGCCGACAGCACGATCAGCGTTTGCAGCGACAAGGACCACGTCGTGCCGCCCCCGGGCGCAGGGCTGCTGGTCAAGGCGGGAATGCCGGCCTCTTGCGCGAAGGCCGGGCCGGCCATGCCGAGCAGGCACATCAGGGCAAGCGCGCCCAGCACGGCCGGCGCGCGCATCCATGCCGGGCTGCACGCCCGCGTGCGTAGCAGGCGCGCGCAAGGCGCATGTGCCGAAAGCCAGCAGAAGTCGGAAATGCGGGTCATGGCTTGCCGAAGCGGGCGAGGAGGGCGCGGAAATCCGGCACCGAGGGCGGCGCCGCGCTGGGGGCGGGCGGCGCGGCTTCGTCGGCGCGCGGCAAGACGGCAAGCGGACGCACGTGACCGGAGGAGACGCCTGCCACGATCCATTGGTCGCCCACTTCGATCAGGACCACGCGCTCGCGCGGGCCCACCATGAGCTGGCCACGCAGCTTCAGGTGCGCAGCGGCGCCCGCGTGCGGACGCTGCAGGCGCCGCAGCAGCCACGCGCAGGCGAGGATCAACCCCAGGACCGCGACCAGGGCCAGCAGCGTTTGCAGCGCGGAGCCGGTAGAGGGCATGGCGTATCAGCGGTTGAGGCGGCGGAGCCGTTCGGAAGGCGTGACGATGTCCGTCAGCCGGATGCCGAACTTGTCATTGACGACCACCACTTCGCCTTGGGCGATCAGGCAGCCGTTGACGAGCACGTCCATGGGCTCGCCGGCCAGGCCGTCGAGCTCCACCACGGACCCCTGCGCCAGTTGCAGGATTTGCTTGATCGGTATGCGGGTGCGTCCCAGTTCCACGGTCAGGGTGACCGGGATGTCCATGATGATTTCGATGTCGTTGACCGTCTTGGGCGAGCTGCCCGCGTCGGTGAACTGTTCGAACAATTCATCCGCCGGCCGCACCGTGCCGCTCGCGCCGGCCTGGGACTGCTCGGCCAGCGCAGCCGCCCAGTCGTCGTCGACACTGGCGGACGACGGCTCGGGGATGTGTTCAGGATCCGCTTCCATGTTCATCTCCTAGATTGTTTTCCGATTGCAGGGTGGCCAGCACCTTGCCGATGCGGATCGCGTACTGTCCGTTGCTGACGCCGATCTTGCAGTCGAAGATGGGTATGCCGTCTACATAGGCCGGCAGCGTGGGGGCGATGTCGATCGGGATCACGTCCCCTTTCTGCATGTTCAGGATGTCGCGCAGCGTCAGCTCGGTCTGCGCCAGGTTGACCACCATCTCGACGTCGGCCAGCTGGATCTGCTTGGACAGCATGCGCAGCCAGCGCTTGTCCGGCTCCATCTGGTCGCCTTGGACGGGGCTGTACAGCGCATCGCGGATCGGTTCCACCGATGCGTACGGAAAACAGATGTGCAGGTCGCCGCCCGAGTTGCCGAACTCGATGGAGAACGTGGAACACACGACGATCTCGGACGGCGTGGCGATATTGGCGAACTGCGTGTGCATTTCGGCCCGCTGGTACTCGAAATGCATGGGATGGACCGCGGCCCAGGCCCGGGCATACTCGTCGAGCACCACGGCCAGCATGCGCTGGATGATGCGCTGCTCGGTGGGCGTGAAGTCGCGCCCTTCGACGCGCGTGTGGAAACGTCCGTCTCCGCCGAACAGGTTGTCGATGACCGAAAACACCAGGCGCGGTTCGAAGATGAAGAGCGCATTGCCCCGCAAGGGCTTGAGCGAGACGATGTTCAGGTTGGTCGGGACGACGATGTTGCGCAGGAACTCGCTGTACTTGACCAGGCGCACCGGCCCCACGGAGACCTCGGGATTGCGGCGCAGGAAATTGAACAGCCCTACGCGCAGCAGGCGCCCGAAGCGGTCGTGGATGATTTCCAGCGACGGCATGCGGCCGCGGACGATGCGCTCCTGCTTGGCGAGGTTGTAGGGGCGTATGCCGCCCGCAGGCTCTTCTTCCTGCGGCAGATCGTCCGGCTCGCCCGTCACGCCCCGCAGCAGCGCATCGACTTCGTCTTGCGATAGAAACTCACCGGCCATCGTGGGCGCTCCGGGCGGCGTCGGAAATAGGCGTCATCGGCATCACGGCGCGATGCGGTTACTGGATCACGAAGTTGGAGAAATGCGCAGCGTAGACGCTGTTGCGGAACTCCGGTGCGATGTACTTGCGGGCGATGTCCACGATCTGGGCTGCCAGCGCCTGCTTGCCTTTGAGCGTGAGCAGCTCGGCCGCGCCCTTGGACGTGAGCAGCATCAGGATCTCGCTGCGCACGGGCGGGACGACGGCCGAGAGCGCGGCGCCCGCCTTGGCATCGCCCACTTCGATGATGACGCCGACCTGCGCGAAGCGGTCGTGGTCGCGCTCGTTCAGGTTGGCCGTGAACATTTCCAGCGGCACGAACACGTGCTTGGATGGATTCGACGATGCCACGGCCCGCTCGATGGTTGGATCCTGGGCGGCCGGACGCGGGCCCGCGTAGGCGTAGGTTTCGAAATCGGCCAGCTGCTTGTTGTGGATCAGCAGCACCGCGACCATGCTCGCGATGACGATCAGCAGAATGAGTCCTGCCAGCACGAAGGGCCAGGTTCTGGTGCGTTTGACAGGGGCGACGGCCTCGGCCATGAACTACATCTCCGGATGTCTGGGTGAAGGGCAGCAGGCTGCCCCAAGCTGGATTATCTAGAAAAGAAAAAACGGCTATCCGTGGAACAGCAGGGGAAATCGCGCGTTTAATGGATGGACGTGGCGCTGGCGCTTCGGTCCGGGCACGAAATCGCGGCGGGCCCCCGCCCCTGGCCGCATGGGCCTACGCGTAGAGATCCACCATGCGGTTTGTCGACGCGATATGCCCGCTGCGCGCCGGGCCGGCCGGTGGCGCGCCGGAAGCGGATGTTTCGTGCGCCTCTGTGGCCGAGGTGTCATGGGACGCTCGCGCATCCGCGCCGCGCTCGCCGAACTGTTGCGCTGCCATGAAGCCGCTCTGCCGCTCGCTGCCCACCGACGCCTGGCCCAGGCTCAGGCCGCCCGCGGCCAGCGCCTCTTTTAGGCCAGCGATCGAATTCTCCAGCGCCTGGCGGGTCGATTCGTGATTGCTGCCGAACACGACGTTGGCCACGTCTCCGTCCAGCCGCAGATGGATGGTGATGGGGCCGAGCGCTTCGGGATCGACGCGCAGCTGCGCGGTTTGTAGGCCGCCCCCGGCCATCCAGCGCAGCGCGGTGTCGATGCGCTCCTGCAGTGCGCCGGGGTGCAGCGGTGCCGGCGCACCCGGCACCGTCGGTGCCTCGCCGCGCGGCGCAACGTGCTGCGCGGACGGGTGGGTGTTGCCCGCTACAGGCACCGTGGCCGTTTCCTGCAGCACCTCTGCCTTGGGCGCGGCCGGGGCGGGCACCCCCTCTTGCGCAGGCAGGACCGGGGCGGCAGCCGGCGTCGCTCGGCCGGAGGCCCCCGCGCCCGCCTCGGCGCGTGCCATGCCGGGGCCGGGCGCATCGTCGGCCGCCGCGGGCAAGACAAGCCGGGACGGTCTCATGGCGACGCCCGCAGCGGCACCGGGCTGGGCAGGTCCGGCTTCGGCCTGTGGTGCCTTGCCGCCCGCGGTGGCCTGCATGGCGTCCGCGGCCGCATCGACGGCAAGCCCGGGGCCGGCCTCGTCGGGAGGCAAGGCCGTGCCGGGCCTGGGTGGGGCGACCGGCGCCGCGGGCGGGTTGACGTAGGCCGCCCACGGCGTGGGCCAGGGCAGGCCCGGCCCCGGATTCTGTGCCACGAGGGCGATCTCTTCCGCGGCCTCGGTTTCGCCCGCGTCGCCCGCAGCGGGCGCGCCGGGATGCATCGCGCCGTCGCCCAAGGGGCGTTCCAGCGACGCTTCGGCCGCTTCGAGCTGGCGGCTGAAATGCTCTTCGCCGCGCGCGGAGGCCGGGGCGGGCGAAGGCAGGGCGACCGGCAGGGCCGAGGTGGCGACCGGCAGGGCCGAGGTGGCGACGGGCAGGGCGTTCATAGGGCGTATCCCGTGGGCGAGCCGAAACTGCGGCGGTTGGCGAATTCGTCGATCTGCTTCTGTATGCGCTTGGCTTCCGTCGCCTGCTGGCGCTGTGCTTCGCGCTGGGCGAGGATTTCCAGGGACTTGCACTTGCGCTCTTCTTCGAAGAAAGCTGCGCGGGCGGCGTTCATGTGCTCGGCGCAGCGCGCGACTTCGCGCGCCTGCTGCTCGACCGCGTCGGTCAGTTGCTGGATGAAGCGCGCATAGTTGCCGACCAGTGTTCCATCCAGGCCTATGCCCGCCTGGTTGCGCATGCGCGACTCATAATCGGCCCGGTAGTTTTCGATCAACACCAGGCGCTCGCGGGCGCGGGAGTGCGCCGCGGCAGCTTGGGCGAACTCCTGGGCGGCGCGGTTCTTGCGGGCTTCGGCCAGTTCGATCAGCGTAGAGAGAGTGGTCGGTGACGTCATGTCGGGCCCCTGGGGCGGGTCAGGCGC
Source organism: uncultured Pigmentiphaga sp. (assembly GCF_937950555.1). Lineage (NCBI taxonomy): Bacteria > Pseudomonadati > Pseudomonadota > Betaproteobacteria > Burkholderiales > Alcaligenaceae > Pigmentiphaga > uncultured Pigmentiphaga sp. The sequence continues at coordinate 35,837 of NZ_CALFCW010000069.1, forward strand.
CGCCGCCGAATTGTTCGGCGATGGCGGTCATCAGGGTCAGGCTTTCGGCGAACGTGGCGCGCGCCTGCATGTCCTGCTGCAGGAAGCGGCTGATGCTGTCGTACGCAGCGATGGCCTGGTCGAGTTCTGGGTCGGTGCCGGGAACGTAGGCACCGACCTGGATGAGGTCGCGCGAGCGCTGGTAGCGCGAGAAGAGTTTCTTGAGCGTGCGCGCGTGGCGCTGCTGCTCCGCGCTGACGATGTTGTGCATGGCGCGCGAGATCGACTGTTCCACGTCGATGGCCGGGTAATGGCCGGTGTCGGCCAGCGCGCGGTTGAGCACGATGTGGCCGTCCAGGATGGCGCGGGCCGAATCGGCGATCGGGTCTTGCTGGTCGTCGCCCTCGGTGAGGACCGTGTAGAAGGCCGTGATGGATCCCGATCCGTGCGTGCCGTTGCCGGCGCGTTCCACCAGCGCCGGCAGCTTGGCGAACACGGAGGGCGGATACCCCTTGGTGGCCGGCGGCTCCCCGATGGCAAGCGCGATCTCCCGCTGCGCCATGGCATAGCGGGTGAGCGAGTCCATGATCAGCAGCACGTTCTTGCCCTGGTCCCGGAAATGTTCGGCCAGCACCGTGGCGTAGGCCGCGCCTTGCAGCCGCATCAGCGGTGCGGCGTCAGCCGGCGCGGCAACCACCACGGAGCGTGCCAGGCCCTCTGGGCCCAGGATCTGGTCGATGAATTCCTTGACCTCGCGCCCGCGTTCGCCGATCAGCCCCACCACGGTCACGTCGGCTTCGGTATAGCGGGCCATCATGCCGAGCAGCACGCTCTTTCCCACGCCCGATCCGGCGAACAGGCCCATGCGCTGCCCTCGCCCGACGGTGAGCATCGCGTTGATGGCGCGCACGCCCACGTCCAGCGGCCGTTCGATGGGCTGGCGCTCGATGGGGTTGACCGGGCGCGCGGCAAGCGGTGCGCGCTGGACTGAGGCGATGGGGCCGAGGCGGTCTAGCGGCCGGCCGGCGCCGTCGACCACGCGCCCGAGCAGCGCGTCGCCCACGGGCAGGTGCTTGGTGAGCTCCTCGGGTGCGCCCTCGTCGAGGTCTTCGTTGGCGGGATACGCCGGCGCGGGACGCCTGAGCTCGAGCGGCATGACGAGCGAGCCCGCCGTCAGTCCATGGATTTCGGTGGAGGGCATGAGGAACAGGCGCTCGCCGTTGAAGCCGACGACTTCGGCCTCCACGGCGCGTTCTTCTCCCTGGACGATCCGGCAGGTGCTGCCGACCGGCAGCTTCAGTCCCGTGGCTTCCATGACCAGCCCGGCCACGCGGGTCAGGCGGCCGGCCGCCGCGATGGGCGCGGCCGTGCGCACGCGTGCGGTGCAGCGGTCGAGGAACCTGGCGAGGCGGGCGGCCCGATCATGCATCGTGACCGCTCCAGGGTGCATCCTGGCCCAGGGCCGCGAGCGTGCGTTTCCAGCGGGTGGGCAGGGTGGCGTCGATGTCGGACTGGTGCGTGACGACGCGGCAGCCGCCGGCCTCGATGCCAGCGTCTTCGAGGATCTTCCATTGTCCGAGCTCGAGCTCTTCGCCCAAATGGGCGCGCACCAGCTGCACGTCCGAAGGGTGTAGCAGCAACTGCTTGCCGGTTTCGCCGCCCACGAGCTGGTTGAAGGCGTCGCGCACCACGGCCAGTACCACGGTGTTGTCCACCGAGAGTTCGTGCTTGACCACCTGGCGCGCGATATCCACGGCCAGCGTCACGAGGCGCGGGGCGAGCTCGTGCTCGAAGCGCGCGAAGACCTCCGACGCAGACTGCGCGATGGCCTGCAGCCTGTCGGCTTCTTTCCTGGCGGCGGCCGTGCCGTGGTCGTAACCGGCTGCATAGCCTTCGTCGAAGGCGGCGGTCTTGATGCGCTCGATCTCGGCCGGGTCTACGGCAGGCGCCAGCGGCTCGGCGGGCGCCTGCACGGGAGCCTCTGAGGCGGGCTCGGGCTGCGCAGCGGCTGCGCGTGCGGCGTCGGCCGCAGCAGCCGCTGCTGCTTCGCGTTCGCGGCGCTCGGCTTCCTGCTGCGCGGCGAGCAGCGCGCGCTGGATGGCGAGCTTTTCCTCGGCGGTCTGGGGGCGGCGCCGGGCACCGGCCTGCAGCGAGTCGCTGGGGAAGGGCTGCGGCCGCCAGACCGGCAGGTGGCGGGCCTCTTCTGCGCGGAGAATGCGTCGGGGCGGCGCCATGGTTTCAGACATATTGATCCTCGCCAATGCCGTTCACCGCCAAGTCGCCGGACTCGGCCAGCCGACGTGCAATCTTGAGGATCTCTTTTTGTTGGGCTTCGACTTCGGACAGCTTGACGGGGCCGCGCGCCTCCAGGTCTTCGCGCAACTGCTGCGCGGCGCGCGAGGGCATGCAGCGGAACACCTTGGCACGCAGCTCGGTGCTCGCGCCCTTGAGCGCAAGCACGAGCGATTCGGGCGTGACTTCGCGCAGCAGCAGCTGCATGCCGCGGTCGTCGGCATCGATGAGGTTCTCGAACGTGAACATCTCGTCGATGATGCGCTGGGCGAGGTCCGCATCGACCTGCTTGACGACGGAGAGAATCTGGTGCTCCGACGTCGAGCCGACGTAGTTCAGGATTTCCGCCGCGGTCTTGATGCCGCCCAGCTTGCGGCGCTTGATCTGCTCATTGCCGGAGAGCATCTTGAGCAGTACGTCGTTCAGCTCGCGCAGGGCCGAGGGCTGGATGCCGTCCAGCGTCGCCACCCGCAGCAGCACGTCGGCCCGCACGCGCTCGGGCAGGTGGTTGACCACTGCAGCCGACTGGTCGGCTTCGAGGTGGACCAATATGGAGGCGATGATCTGCGGATGCTCGTGCCGGATGAGGTCAGCGACGCTGGCCGGATCCATCCACTTGAGGCTTTCGATGCCAGAGGTGTCGCCGGTGTGCAGGATGCGGTCGAGCAGGAAGCCCGCCTTGTCGGCACCCAGGGCCTTGGTCAGCACGCTGCGCAGGTAGGCGTCGGCATCGGCGCCCAGGCCCGTGTGCGCGCTGATGTCTTCCTCGAAGCGCTGGATCACCTTGTCCATGGCCTCGCGGGCGATGCCCTGCATGCCGGCCATGGCCGTGCCCAGCTTCTGCACTTCGCGCGGCGACAAATACTTGAGCACCTCCGCCGCCTCTTCCTCGCCCAGGCTCAGGAGCAGGATGGCGCCGTCGTTGACGCCTGTTTCGGTATCCATAGTGACTGCGTTCGTCATGTCAGCATGCGCGCGGCGAAGGCGCGCCGGCTCGCGATCGGTATGAAGGGGGCGGCTGCATCCGGGCTCCCGCGGCGATCAGGCTTGTGCATCATTGACCCACTGGCGGATGACGTTGGCGACGATCTGAGGGTTCTCGCGCGCAAAGCGGCGCACGCGCTCGAGCGGGTCTTCGGGCTGGTCGTCCTCGGCCGGCGCGGTCGGCCCGGCAGCGGTGGGGTCGAGGCCCGCGAAGGCCGGGGCCGCCGGCTCGGCCGGCGCCGTGAGCTGCTTGATGGCCGGGCGGATCACGCCGATGATGAGGTAGAGCACCGCGAGTGCCAGCACCAGCGCCACGCCGATGTCGCGCGTCAGGTCGATGAATTCGGCCTGTTGCCAGAACGCCGGTTCGGGGGCGGGCTCGCCGGCCGCCTCGTTGAAGGGAATGTTGATGACGGAGATGGAGTCGCGGCGCTGCGGATCGAAGCCCACGGCTTCGCTTACCAAGGCCTTGATTTGCGCCAGCTCCGCCTCGCTGAGGGGCGTCGCGACGGCCTCGCCCTTGACCACGCTGGTGCGGTGGTTGACCACCACGGCCGCCGAGAGGCGCTTGATGCGGCCTACCGGTTCGCGCACGTAGCGCACGGTCTTGTCCAGCTCGTAATTCGTGGTGTCGGCGCGCTTGAGGTGTTGCGCCGACTGCGGAGGCGCGCCCGGCGCTGGCGGGTTGGTGGGCGCACCGCCCGTGGTCGGGGCGACGGCCACGCCGGGCGGCGTGTTGCTGAGCGAGCCCGGCACGCCGCCGTCGAGGCCGGGTGCCGGCTCGCGCGACTCCGAGCTCTGGCGGCTGCGGATCGCGGCCTGGTCCGGCGAGCCACCGTTCGGGCGGTAGATTTCGTCGGTTTGCTCCTGGCGGCTGAAATCGAGGTCGATCGCTACCTGCGCGCGCACGTTCTGCGCGCCGACGATGGGCGAGATCAGCTCGGCGATGCGACGCGTGTACTGCCGCTCCAGGGTGCGCAGGTATTCGAGCTGCGTGGCATCCAGTCCGTTCGGGTCGGCGTCGTTGGCCGACAGCAGCGTGCCGGTCTGGTCGACCACGCTGACCGCGCCCGGCGCGAGGTCGGGCACCGAGGAAGACACCAGGTGCACGATGCCGGCCACCTGGTGGCGTTCGAGCACGCGGCCGGGCAGCATCTGCACCAGTACCGAGGCGGAGGGTCGATTCTGTTCGCGCACGAAGATGCTGGGCTTGGGGATGGCCAGGTGGACGCGGGCGCTCTTGACCGTGCCCAGGCTTTGAATGGAGCGCGCCAGCTCGCCTTCGAGCGCGCGCTGGTAATTGACCTGCTCCTGGAACTGGGTCAGGCCCAGCCGGCCGTTGTCCATCAGCTCGAAGCCGACGTTGCCCGCGCGCGGCAGGCCTTGCGAGGCCAGCCGCAGCCGCACTTCGTGCACTTGGTCTGGCGGCACTAGGATGGCGCTGCCGCCGTCGGCAACGCGGTAGGGGATTTTCTGCTGCTGCAGGGCGGCGATGATGGCGCCGCCGTCTTGGTCGGAAAGGCCGCTGAAGAGGACGCGGTACTCGGGCGCGCGGTTCCACAGCAGCGCGGCGATGACGATCGCGACGAGCATTGGAATGCCCGCGAGCAGGGCCAGCCTATGGCGCGTGGGCAATCTGCCATACGCCTCCAGGAGCCTGTTGTGGGGCGCCTCGGCGGCGGGCGGGTTCTGCGTGTCGTCGGACATTGAGTGAAGCGGATTCGAATGCAAAAAAAGAAGCCGGGCCGCCCTGGCGGGCGCCCGCCCATTCTCCGGCTTGTATTATTTGGTGGAGAGTGTCACCGCCAAGGGGAGAATAGGCGGCATTTGCCCCGGTACTTCGCGGGCTGGGAAATGGCGGCCGGGGCTATCATCCGGCAGTCAGCCACCATGGATATGCAGATGGACCGGATTCCCCTCGTGCCGGCCGCCACCGCGGCCCAGGAACAGCCAGGCATGGCGCGCGCTGCGCAGATGCTGGCGAGGCCCGACTCGCTCATGGCGGGCGGTTCGGCGGCGCCGGCCACGGGTTCGTTCTCCAATGTGCTGGTCGACGCCATCCAGAGCGTGCACCGTGCCCAGAGCGAAGCCACGGCCTTGCAGAAGGCCTACCAACAGGGCGATCCCGAGGTCGGCCTCGAAGCCACCATGATCGCGATGAACCAGGCCAGCCTGTCCTTCCAGATGCTGGCGCAGGCACGCAATCGCGTCATCGCCGCCTATAACGAAATCATGAACATGCCGGTCTGAGCCGCGCTCCCCTGGCGCAGCGTCGCCGGCAGCCTGCCGTCCAGTTACGGTCGCACCGGGTTCCGCACGGCCGGCACGCCGCCCGCTCAACCTGGCGTTCCCGGCGGTTTCATGCGCCGCGCGGCGGCTTCGTCCTGCTTGTAGACCCAGGCCAGCACTTCGGCCACCGCCGCGTAGAGCGACGGCGGGATGCGGGCGTCCAGGTCCACCTTCATCAGCAGGTCGATCAGTTCGCGCGAGCTATGGACGAACACGCCCGCTTCCTTGGCGCGGCGGAGGATTTCCTCGGCGATCAAGCCGCTACCCTTGGCCACCACCACGGGCGTCTTGCGTTCCTTTTCATAGCGCAGTGCGACGGCGAGGCTGCGCTTGGGATCCTCTTCGTGGCGAGGGGTGGCGTCTTCGGGTGTGCTCATGAGCGTGCGGGGGAGCGGGAGGTGGCAGCGATGCGCAGGTCCGACATGCGCAGCCCCTGGCTGTCCAGCGCCTGCTGCAGCTCGAGCCCGCCCGCCGTCAGCTGCGCCTCTACCTCGCGCAGGCGCTGGCCGCGCAGCGACTTGGTGTCGGGCCGTATCGTCACGCGCGCATCGATGCCAGACAGGGACACGTCGACCTCGAGCTTGCCCAGGTGGGGTGTCTCCACCTGAACGCGCACGCGCCAGGCGAGCGGCAGGTCCGGGTCGTGGCGGCTTTCGGCGTCGGGTTCGATCTCGAGCTTGAAGGGGCGCTCGCCCCACGCGCCTTCGAGTAGCAGGCGGCCGCTCGCCAGCAGCGCGATCTGGTCCTGGACCAGCGGCCGCACGTCGGGCGGAATGGCCGCCAGGGCGGCCTGCAGGCCCTTGGCGGCGTTCTGTTCGGGCGTCGTCGCGGGCTGGGGCGCCGGCGCGGGGACGGCTGCATCTAGCGTGGGCCGGGGTTGCGGGCCGGGCGAGAACGCGGCCTGCGGTTCGGCGCGCAAGGCTTCCAGCGAGCGCCGGCCTTCGCGCCATTCCTGCAGGTGCGACTCATAGAACAGGCCCGAGTGCTCGACGGCCTGCTGCATCTGGTGGGCCGCGGCGGTGGGTGGCGTGCCGGCCGGGATGTGCAAGGAGGCGAGCGGCACGCCGCGCTGCAGGCCGCCGCCCTCGCTGACCAGCGCGAAGAGCAGGCGGGCCGAGCCGCTCAACTGGATGCGTGCATCGCCGGTCGTGGTCTTGAGCTCGGCCAGCGCCGGCAACGGGACGGGGGCGATGCCGCGCGTGGCCGAGGCAGTGCCGGGGCGGTCGGCCTTGCTGCCCGTGGCCGGTGCAACGTTCGATCCCGCATCCCGGCCGCCGCGCGCTTCGCGTTCGCCTGCGCCGCGCGGCCCGGCCTTGTCCATTCCTTGCAGGAAGGTAGCGTCGTCCAGCAGGCGCAGGATGACGCTGGCGCCGGCGCGCAAGGGCTGGCGGGTGTTGACGAGATAGGGCTTGCCGCCGATGTCGACCAGCGCCTCGCTGGCGCTGTGGGCCTGGAGCACGGTGGCGCGCACCAAGCCGTGCGGCAGGTTGCCGCCGGACTGCCGCGCGCCGGAAACGTTGAGCAGCCGCGCCAGGATGGCTTCGCGCGCTTGCTCGCGGTAATGCTCCCAGCTCTGCACCGGCGTGATGCCGGTGATCGCTTGCACTTGCCGGCTATCGACCAACCCGGTCTCCCGCCGCCGTCCGCAAGGGAGGCGTATCGGGCGCGAGGCGGTGTGCCGGCGCAGCTGCGGGATGGGAGCCGGGCGACATGCTCGCGCAGGTCAACGGAAGGGCGAGTACGTGAAATGCCGCTGCCGGTTCGGCCGCAGGATTTGTTCCAGCTCCTTCATCCAAGGCTGGGCCAGGTCGCGGATGGCGGCATCGTCGGCCAGCACCTGCTGGATCAGCGCAATGCAACCCTCGCGCTCGGCCTTGGGCAGCGACTCGGTGCCGGGCGTGGACAGCTGCCGCACGTAGTCCGTGCGACGCGCGCACTCGGCTTCGTAGGACGCGACTTCGTCCCAATCCCCGCGCCGTGCCGCCGCCAGCATGGCCGAGCTCAGCTCAGCCAGTTCCATGTAGGCTTGGCGCAGCGCGGAGCAGGTCGTGGCGGAACATTCGTCCGAGGAGCAGGGCGGCGCGGGTGGAGTGACCATGTTCGGAGTCTCCGTGTGGGCTCAGGCAGCGGCCTGCGCCTTGGGTTCGATGGATGCCCAGGCCTCGCGCAAGCCGTCGAGCAAGCGGGCGATCTCTTCCAGGGCCGCGGCATCGTTGTCGATGCCGGCCTGCAGCGCGCGTCGGAACATGTAATCGTACAGCGCGTCGAGCTGGCCGGCGATCTCGCCGCCGGCCTTGTGGTCGAGGCTGGCACGCAGGCCTTCGTCGATGATGCGCGTGGCGCGCGACATGGCCTGCGCCTTGCCGACGGCATCGCCGGACTCGATGCAGCCCTGGGCGCGCCGCAGTGCAGCGAGGGCGCCATCGTACAACATCAGTATGAGCGCGTGCGGGCTCGAGGTCGAGACCCCGGTTTCCACGCCCACGCTGACATAGGCGCTGGCGCCGAAGCTTGCGAATCCAGACACGGCATTCTCCTAATCCTTCATGACGAACGCAGGTTCTTGAGCGCTTCGAGCTGCTGCGTCAGGTAGCTGGCCGTGCTGTTCATCTGCGCGAGCAGGGTGTCGAGCGCCGAGAACTGCGCGCGGTACCGGGCTTCGATCTGCTCGAGCCGCTTGCTGAGCTGTTCCTGTTGGGTCTGCAGCGACTTGGTCGAGGCATTCAGGCCGTCCAGGCGCGAATCGATCAGGCCGTCGGATTCGACCATGGCATCGAGTTGGGCCTGGAAGCGCGCGGTGATGCTGCGCCCTTCGCCATAGGCTTCGTCGTCGAACAGCCGGGCGACGGCGCCAGCATCGGTGGCCATGGCCTTCTCGAAGCGGGTGGCATCGAGCTTGAGCGTGCCGTCGGACTGGAAGCTCACGCCCAGCGACGCCAGGGACGTGTACGCGCCCGTGGCGCCCTGCACCGGGCTGAAGATCTCGTTCCGGATGCGGGTCATCACGTCGCGCGTCAGGCTATCGGCGGCGAGAGGCCCGGCAGTGCCGGACTCGCCCTTGGAGGCGCCCGGCGTGTTGACGGCCAGCGCATTCACCGTGGAGAGCAGCTTGTTATAGGCGTCCACCATGGACTGCAGCGCGCTGCGGGCCTTGGCGGCGTCGTCCTTGACCGTGATGGTGGTGGTGCCCTCCTTGGCCAGGGTGAGCGTGACGCCTTCGAGCGCCGTGCTGACGCTGTTGCGCGCGCTCGTCATCACGATGCCGTCGATCTTGAATTCCGCGTCGGCCGCGTGCTGCAGCCGGCTCATCTGGGCCGCGGCGCCGGCGCTGTAGTCGGGCGCGCTGGCCGGATCGTAATCGAGGAAGGAAAGGGCCTGCCCGTCGCTGCCGGCATCGCCCTGGGTCGTGATCCTGAAGGCATGCCCGGCGCCCGTTTCCTTGGCCGTCAGCACGAGCCGGGCGCCCGTGCCGTCATGGATGATCGTGGCGGTGACGCCGGCCTCGGCCGCGTTGATGGCGTCGCGCACGCCTTCCAGGGTGTTCTTGCCGGCTTCGATGGTGACGGTCTTGGCCTCGCCTTCGCCGGGAATGAATTCGCCGTTTTCCACGCTGCCGAAGGTGAAGGTGATGGTGCCGGCCTGCACCTGCGCCTTGCTGCTTTCCAGCCCGGCGCTTACGGCTTTCTCGGCCTGGGCGAGCGAAACGACCTCGAGCGCGTACGTACCCTTGGTGGCGGCGTTCGTGGCCGTGGCGGTTGCGACGTCCGGGGCCGAGGAGCTTGCGCCCGCGCCGTTGAACTTGTCTGGCGTCAGGCCCTTGACCGCGTCGCGCAGCGAGGAAATGGCGCTGCGCAGCTGGCCGTAGGCCGAAATCTTGGACTGGATGCTGACTTCCCGCGTCTGCAGCTTGGCCAGCGGCACCGATTCGGCCGCCATGAGGTTGGACAGCAGGGTCGTCAGGTCGAGGCCTGAACCGATGCCGAGGGCAGATCCTACGCTTGCCACGATGGACTCCTAGGGAACGACGGGGCGACGCTCAGGCCTTGCGGCTGAGCAGCACGCCCTCCAGTTTGTCGAGCGAACGGGCGAGGGCCAGGGCCTCTTCCGAGGGAATCTGGCGGATGACGTCTTGCGTGTCGCCGTCGATGATCTTCACGACCACGGTACCGCTGTCTTCATCAATGCTGAAGGTCAGGTTGCGGCTGGCCAGCGGGATGTACTGGTTGAAGTGATCGACGGCAGCCTGCAGGGATTCCAGGTCTGGCACCTGGGAGGTGGCGGGCAGCGTCGGATCAGCGTCCTTGGCCGCGCCGCGCGGCGATACCTGGGCGACGGGCAAGAGCGCCGCGCCCATGCTGGGGCGGGTATCTGCCGGGTTGCCGAGGGCGGAAATGCTCATGAGGACTCCGGGGCGTAGGCGGCGAAGCGCCGGCGCAATCAATGACTATGCCTGGGTTATCGGGGGAAAGCGGCGGAACTTGAGGGCGGCGTGCGCCGGCCGGCGAAAAAAAAGCCCGCCTTGGCAAGGCGGGCCCGACGGACGGCCGGGCGGCCGTCCTGGGGAGGCGTCGATCAGCCGCGCAGCAGCGTCAGGACGTTGTTCGGCAGCGAGTTGGCCTGGGCCAGCATTGCCGTACCGGCCTGCTGCAGGATCTGGGCGCGGGTCAGCGCCGCGGTCTCGGCGGCGAAGTCGGCGTCCAGGATGCGGCTGCGGGAGGCCGAGAGGTTCTCGGACGTGGTTTGCAGGCTGGAGACGACGGAGCTGAAGCGGTTCTGGATGGCACCGAGGTCGGCGCGGGCGTTGTTGATCGTCGTCAAGGCTGCATCCAGGGCCGTCAACGCGTTCTCGGCGCCTGCGGCCGTAGAGATGTCGACGGCGCTCAGTGCAGTACCGGTTTGTGTGATGGCAGTATCGGCGATGGTGAGCGCGCCGGTGGCGGAGAAATTACCCGTCACTCCAGTCGGGGCGACGTACGTAATGTCCAGCTTTCCGCCATACGTGTCTTCAGCCGCGAGCCCCAAATGGGTGAGCGTGGCTCCGGTGCCTGCATTGGCAAAGTTATCGATGGTGATGTTGCGCCCATCGGCAGCTTCAAGGGCGACGCCGTTGCCGGTGTCGACTGCACGCACTCCGGTGACGGCAGACTGGGCGTTGATCGCCGCAACGGTGTTCTCGCGGTTGGCCGTGGCATTCGCGCTAACCGCAACGTTGATTTGCAAGCCGTTCAATTCGAACGAGACGGTACCCGCGGTGAACGCGCTGAAGTCCGTGCTCTGGTCCGCAGCCGCAACCTTCGTGGCGTTGGCCTTCGCGGTCAGGCCGGCAATGCCGCCGCTGTTCAGCATGTCGGCCAGGGCCTTGGCGTCCTTGGCTACGTTGCCGGTCACGGAGCCTGCACTGCCGAAGGTGAACGTTTGAGAGCGCACGGTATCGTCAGCGATGGTCGAGAGATCCACGGTCGTGATGATGCCGTTGAACTTGCCTAGCGCGGATGCGCTGGCGTTCGCGATATTCTCGATCGAGATGGTTTGCCCTTTGTTGGCGCCGACCTGGAACTGCTTGGCAGTGAACGTGCCATCCAACAGCTTAGTGCCGTTGAATTCCGTGTCCTTGGCAACGCGGTCGATTTCGGAGATCAGCTGCGCGACTTCCTTTTGCAGGGCGGCGCGGTCTTCGGCCGAGTTCGTGGCGTTGGCCGACTGCACGGCCAGCTCGCGGATGCGCTGCAGGTTGTTGCCGATCTGCGAGAGCGCGCCTTCGGCCGTTTGTGCCAACGAGATGCCGTCGTTGGCGTTGCGCATGGCCTGGTTCAGGCCGTTGATCTGGGTGGTCATGCGCTCGGAGATGGCGAGGCCGGCCGCGTCGTCCTTGGCGCTGTTGATGCGCAGGCCGGTGGAGAGGCGCTGCAGTGCGGTGTTGACCGCGTTCTGCGAGCTGGTCAGGTTGCGCTGCGCGTTGAGCGAAGCAATGTTGGTGTTGATGACTTGTGCCATGACTGAGCTCCCTGAGGGTGAGTCATTCCTAGGTTCCGGGCCGGGGCCCGCCAAATGCATCTGCGGCCGGAGGTCCTTCCGCAATTGCCTCTTGGCCTGGCCGGCGGACGGGGACGGTGGTGCCGCATCGCCGGCGCTCGCTTGCGTCATGCAAGCGCGGCCGCGTTGAGGCAGTTAACGGGGGAGGGGAAGCGAAACTTTAGGCAGGAAGGGCGGGGAAACGAAAAAAAATACCGCTAAAGTTTCGGCGAATCCGTCCGACATGGCGCCGCTGCTCGCAGCCCTGGATGCGGTGAACGGGAGGGGCGTCGTGCTGGACGCAGGGGAGGCGGGCGCCTTGAATGGGATGCTCGCGAAGGCATCGGGCCTTCCCGCTCGGTTCAAGCTCAGTTCAATGTTTCCAGCGTGAAGTAGAACGTGGCGCCTTGCCCGGCCGCGCTTTCTGCCCAGATCTGGCCGCCGTGGCGGCTGATGATGCGGCGGACCGTGGCGAGCCCCACGCCGGTGCCGGGGAAGTCGCTCGCGCGGTGGAAGCGCTGGAAGGCGCCAAAGATGCGTTCGGCGTTTTTCGCGTCAAAGCCCGCGCCGTTGTCGCGCACGAAATACACCGTCTGTTCGCCGCGGGGGAAGCTGCCGAACTGTATCTGCGCGTCGGGCTGCTTGCCCGTGAATTTCCAGGCGTTGCCGAGCAGGTTGTCGAGCGCGATGCGCATCAGGCCGGCGTCGCATTCGGCGTGGAGGCTTTCGGGTAGGTCTACCTTGACCGTTCGCGTGGGATGGTCGCAGCGCAGTTGTGCCACCACGTCACGGGCGAGGGCGGCAAGGTCCACGCGGGTCTTGTGCAGCCCGCTCTGGTTGATGCGGGCCAATTGCAATAGGTCGGCGATCAAGCCGTCCATGTGGCGCGTGGTGTCAAGGATGTGCTGCAGGTGGCTGGCGGCCGTTTCGTCCCGCCAGCCGGCGAGCCGCGACCCCAGCAATTCCGCAAAGCCCGCGATCTGGCGCAGCGGCGCGCGCAGGTCGTGCGAGACCGAATACGAAAAGGCCTCGAGTTCTTCATTGATGACGCGCAGCTGCTGCGTGCGCTCGGCCACGCGTTTCTCGAGTTCGCCCTGGATGCGCCGCGCCGCTTCTTGTTGCTCCATGTGCTGCGTGACGTCGCGCGCGTAGCCCGAGACGGCCACGGCTTCGCCTTCCTCGTTGTACAGGCAATTCATGTGGACTTCGAACCAGCGGGGCTCGCCATTCACCGTCCAGATTTGCTCGAAGCGCCGGCGCGACTTGGACTCCAGCATTTGCTGGTGGCGGACCCGGTAAATGCGGGCAAGCGAAGCGGGCATCACGTCTTCCATGGGCTTGCCGAGGCAATGTTCGGCCGAAGTGTCCAGCAGCCGGGCGTAGGTCTGGGACACATAGCGGTAGCGGCCTTCGCGGTCTACGACCCACACCGCGGCCGGCAGCGACTCCAGGGCGGCTTGGAGAAGGTCGCGGTCTTTGTCGCCGAGGGCTGCGCCATGTTGCAAGAAGGGAATCGCGTTTTGCATCGGTGTGTGCAAGTCAATCCAGTCCGTGGTGTAAGAAAAATTCTTACATGTGGAGGGGGCTTAGGTAGACGTGAAATCCAGCCCGCTTCCGACCTGGCCGTCGTTACGGTTGTCGGATAATTTACATATTGAAGCAATGCAACCGAACTCCGCACCAAATTTGGTCGGGTTATCAGTGTGGTTTTCGCCCTCAGGGGCGCTTCCTAAAGGAATCACGATGAGTCAAGTGTGCGACGAGGTCGAAGCGGCGCTGCCGGCCTCGAAAGCCGAGCATTCTCCCATGTCTCGATTGAGCGAGGAAATCCGCGACGCGAACCTGACTTATTTGATGCTTGCCCAGCAAATGCTGCGCGTGGACCGCAGCGAAGCCTTGTATCGCCTGGGCATTTCCGCCGAGGTGGCCGACATTTTACTCTCGCTTACCACGGCACAGCTCCTCAAGATTGCCAGCTCGGGCATGTTGCTGGCGCGCTTCCGCTTCGACGACACGCTCATCTGGAACCTGCTTGCCTCTCCCAAGCGCGATGATCCCTCGCCTCGCATCCATGCTGCCATCCTGATGGCGGGCCAAACGGCGGCCAAGGCCGCGGCCTGATTTGCCGGGTTCCTATCGTGGGTAGTTTGCATCGGGGGGCCCTATGGCTCGCGCTAAGAGCGTGTTGTCTGAAGCCCGGCAGATCGAGATCGCATCCGAGTTGATCCGGCTGGGCGCACGCCTGCAGGTGCTGGAGGCGGAAGTGCAGTTGTCGCGCGAGCGGCTGCTGCGCCTGTACCGGGAGATCCAGGGCAAATCGCCTCCCAAGGGCATGCTGCCGTTTTCCACGGATTGGTTCATGACCTGGCAGCCGAACATTCATTCGTCGTTGTTCATGAACATTCATCGCCACCAAGTGAGCATGGGCGACGCCCCGGTCGAGGCGCTGATCCGCGCCTATCGGCTGTACCGGGAGCAGGTGGGGCAGTTCGGCATGCCCGAGGTGCTTTCCATCACCCGGGCCTGGCGTCTGACGCGCTTTTTCGATGCGGGCATGTTGGGCATGGCGGCCTGTACCACCTGTGGCGGCGAATTCGTCACCCATACCTACGAGCTGACGCGGCGGTACGTGTGCGGGCTGTGCAACATGCCTTCACGCGCGGGCAAGACCCGCCGTGCGGCCCGGGATGCCACGGGCATCCAAGCCGAAGCGGGTTGAGCGCGGCGCGCGTTCCCGCCTCAAGTTTTTCCCGCAGCGGCCGAAAACCCGTTCATGGCTGCGCGCAATGTGCGCGGAGCCGAAATGCCCCAAGCAGGAGCATTCCCGGAGGTCCGGCCCGTCGCCGTCCGGCAAGGCGCCAGCGATGCTGCTGGGCACGGCGAGCCAGGCCCGCCGGTCTGCGCGCCTGACGCCACGGGAGTGGCTTCGGCTTGGGGTGGGACTCTATATGCTCGTCATCATTGGCTACATCATCGTTGTCGCGTCGGTGCTGGGCGGTTATGCCATGCACGGCGGTTCGCTGGGCGCGCTGTTCCAGCCGTTCGAACTCGTAATCATCGCCGGGGCGGCCTTCGGCGCCTTCGTGTGCGGCAATTCCACCAAGGTGCTCAAGGCCACGTTCAAGGCCCTGCCTACCACGTTGCGCGGCTCGCGCTTCACCAAGCAGCGCTACCTGGACCTGCTCGCACTGCTGTACGAAATCCTCAACCGCGTGCGGCGCGAGGGGCTGATGTCCATCGAGGCAGACGTCGAAGAGCCGCACGACAGCCCCCTGTTCCAGAAATATCCGGCGCTGCTGGCCGATGCGCAGCTGGTGGAGTTCGTTACCGACTACCTGCGCCTCATGGTCAGCGGCAACCTGAACCCGCTCGAACTCGAAGCGCTCATGGACCAGGAAATCGATACCCACCACCAGGAAGCCAGCGTGCCCGCGCAGGCCGTCCAGCGCGTGGCCGACGGGCTGCCCGCCTTCGGCATCGTCGCGGCAGTGATGGGCGTGGTCAACGTGATGGGCTCGGTGGGCGATCCGCCCGCGGTGCTGGGCGCCAAGATTGGGGCTGCGCTGGTGGGCACCTTCGTCGGCATCCTGCTCGCCTACGGCATCGTGGGCCCGTTGGCCTCGGTGCTGGAGCAGAAAGTGAGCGAGAGCTGCAAACAGCTCGAATGCGTCAAGGTCGCGCTGCTGGCCAGCCTGAACGGCTACGCGCCGGCGCTGGCGGTGGAGTTCGGCCGCAAGGTGCTGTTCTCCACCGAGCGCCCGAGCTTCGGCGAGCTCGAAGACACGGTGCGGGGCAGGTCCGCGGCCTGAGCGCGCGGCATAGGGTCGAGTCATGGCACCACGCAAGGAAGGCATCGCTCCCATCGTCGTCCGGCGCCCACGCCGCTCGCGGCAGCGCGCGCACGGCACCGGCATGTGGAAGATCGCCTATGCCGATTTCGTCACGGCCATGATGGCCTTTTTCCTGTTGATGTGGCTGCTGACCACCGCGGCGCAGGCCGACCTGGACGGCATTTCCGAATATTTCCGCACCCCGCTGCGCGTAGCCGTGACTGCGGGCAGCGTGGCCGGCGATCCGGTCAGCGTGCTGCAGGGCGGGCAACACGTGAGCCCGCGCATCACGCCGCAGCGGCGCGCCAGCGACGAAGAGCTGGAGGCCCGCGAGCGCCGCAAGCTCGAGGCGCTGAAGTCGGAGCTGGAAAGCCTGATCTTCACCCAGCCCACGCTCAAGCAGTTCAAGAACCAGATCCTGCTCGACTTCACCGACGAAGGCCTGCGCATCCAGATCGTGGATGAGCAGAACCGGCCCATGTTCGACAGCGGCAAGACCGTGCTCAAGGATTACAGCCGCGCCATCCTGGACGAGCTCGCGCGCGTGCTCAACGGGGTGGAGAACAAGATCTCGATCTCCGGGCATACCGATTCGACGCCGTACGCCGGCGGCGACGCCGGCTACAGCAATTGGGAGCTCTCGGCCGATCGCGCCAATGCCGCGCGCCGGGAAATGCTCAATGCCGGCATGAAGCCGGACAAGGCCTTGCGCGTCGTGGGGCTCGCGGATTCCGTGCCGTTCAATCGCGACGACCTGCGCGCGCCGGAGAACCGGCGCATCAGCATCGTGGTGCTGAACAAGCGCAGCGAAGAATTTCTCAAGAAAGGCGGCGTGTATGTCGATGTACCCGCCGTTCCGGGACACCTGAGCGGCGATGCGCTGCGGGTGTCAGCGCTCGAATCGCAGTGAACTTCGGGGCCGGCATCGTCCGGCTGGTATGGAGGACTTTATGGGTGCCGGTGACAATCGGTTGATGGAAATGGTGGACGAGAAGGCCCGGCTGGCCGGCTCCAACAAGATGGAGCTGCTGCTGTTTTCGCTCGGCGGCAGCGAGGTCTTCGGCATCAACGTGTTCAAGGTGCGCGAGGTGTGCGAGCTCATACCCATCACGCGGACGCCCAATGTGCCGCGGGGCGTGGAGGGCATCATCTCGCTGCGCGGGGCGATCCTGCCCGTGATCGACTTGGCAACCACCATCAACATGAAGACCGACGCGCCGCGCACCAAGCTGCTGATCACCGAGTTCTCGAGCCACACGCAGGCCTTCCTGGTCGCCGATGTCGACCGCATCGTGCGCATCGACTGGGACAAGGTGAAGTCGCCACAGTCCATGCCTTCGTCCAACACGTCCTTCATGACGGCGCTGACGGAACTGCCCGACGGCAAGCTGGTGTCCATCCTCGACGTCGAGCAGATCCTGGCCTCGGTGATCGGCGAGGACAAGATTCCGCCCGAGATCCAGCAGGTCGATCCGGACATCAAGGCCAACGTGTTCTTTGCCGATGATTCCGCGCTCGCGCGCAAGAAGATCACGGAAGTGCTGGACCGCATGGGCCTGCCGCACCAGCATGCGACCAATGGCGCGGAGGCCTGGCAGAAGCTGCAGGGCATCGCTGCGCGGGCCGAGGCCGAGAAGCTGCCGGTCGAACTGATGTTGGGGCTGATCCTGGTCGATGCCGAGATGCCGGAGATGGACGGCTACGTGCTGACCCGGCACATTAAGGCTGACCCACGTTTCAGCAAGATACCGGTCGTGATGCATTCGTCGCTGTCGTCGGTTGCAAACAAGAAGCTCGGACAACAGGTGGGAGTCGATGCCTATGTCGCGAAATTCCACCCCTCGGAACTGGCTAGTATGATCGCCGCTCAACTTACCCATATCAAGGCCAGAAAGGGAGCAAATGAAGCCTGACGATTTGAAGTTCCTTATCGTCGACGATTTCTCGACCATGCGGCGGATCATCCGCAACCTGCTGAAGGAACTTGGTTACAACAACGCCGACGAGGCCGAGGACGGCCAGGTCGCGCTCAGCAAGCTGCGCAGCGGCCTGTTCAACTTCGTGGTCAGCGACATCAACATGCCCAACATGAACGGTTTCGAGCTGCTGCGCGAAATCCGCGCCGACGCCCAGCTCAAGAAGCTGCCGGTGCTGCTGGTGACCGCCGAGGCGAAGAAGGAAGACATCGTGCTGGCGGCGCAGATCGGCGCCAACGGCTACATCGTCAAGCCCTTCACCAAGGCGACGCTGGAAGAAAAGCTGACCAAGATCATCCAGAAAATGAGCGGGAGCACGTAATGGCCCATACCGGCGATACCGAAGACCTCGAAGCGCTGTTCGATCAGATCTCCTCCGAGACGCTGGCGCGTATCAACGCTGCCCCGGATGCCGAGATCGCGCCGGCGTCGCCGGAAGCGGCGTGCGCCGGCGAAGAGAAGAAGGAATCGCCCGAGTTCTACCAACGCGTGGGCATGCTCACGCGCCAGCTGCACGATGCGCTGCGCGAGCTCGGCTACCACCAGAAAGTCGAGATGGCCGTGCAGTCGTTGCCCGACACGCGCCAGCGGCTCGACTACATCGCGCGGCTGACCGGGCAGGCGGCCGAGCGCGCGCTGTCCAACGTCGAGAAAGGCCAGGCCATCCAGGAAGCCGTCGAGCGCGAGGGTGCGCGGCTCAGCACCCGGTGGCAGCAGCTCTACGCCTGCGAGCTGGGCGTGGAGGAATTCAAGCAGGTCGCCGCCGATACCAACGCTTTCCTGCAGCGCGCGCAGGAAGATGCGCGCGCCACGCAGGCTTTGCTCACCGACATCATGATGGCCCAAGACTTCCACGACTTGACGGGGCAGGTGATCCAGAAGGTCGTCAAGCTGGCGCAGGACTTCGAAAATGAGCTGGTCAAGCTGCTGATCGAAAGCACGCCGCCCGAGAAGCGGAGCGCGGCGCATTCCGAGTGGATGAACGGGCCGGTCATCGATCCCACCAGCCGGGACGACGTGGTGACCAGTCAGGCGCAGGTCGACGACTTGCTCGAGAGTCTGGGTTTTTGAGCGGGAATAACGAGTGTCTGCCTTTTCCGACATGCAGGATCTGCTGGCCGACTTCCTGACCGAGGCGGCGGATCTCCTCGACGACGTCGACATCGGCCTGGTGGAGTTGGAGCAGCGCCCCCACGACACCGGCCTGCTGAACCAGGTCTTCCGCGGGTTCCACACCGTCAAGGGGGGCGCGGGATTCCTCGAGGCGACGCCGCTCGTGGAACTGTGCCATCGCGGCGAGAACCTGCTGGACCAGCTTCGCAGCGGCGCCCTGCGCGTCACGCCCGAGATCATGGACGTGATCCTTGCAGCGACCGGCGAAGTGCGCCGCATGTTCGCGGAGATGGAGCGCGGCGCGATGCCGGAGCCGGCACCCGAAGCTTTGCTGCGGGCCTTGGAGGCGGCGGCCAAGGGCGAATCCTTCGACGCGCGGAGCCTGCGCGGCACCGAGGCGGGCCGCGGGCAAGAGGGGACCGCGGAAGTCGAAACGGCGGCACCCGCCAAGCCGCAGCCGCCGGGGCAGGCCGCTGGCGAGCCCGATTGGCTGGGCTATTACCGCGCGGCGTTCGGCGAGCCGCCCGGCTTATCCAGCGCCACCACCGCCCCGGCGCAGGAGCAGGCGCAGGCACCACGGGAAAGCGGGGCTCCGGCTTCCAAGCCGTATCGGCCCGAAATGTTGTCGCCGTCCGGCGGCGCGCAGGGCGCAGCGGCCAAGGACTCCACCATACGCGTGGATACCGCGCGCTTCGACCAGATCCTGAATCTTTCGGGCGAAATCGGCCTGACCAAGAACCGCCTCTCGTGCCTGCGCGATACGCTCCTGGGCGGCCGCCGCGACGAGGCCGTGGCCGAGACGCTGGATGCGGTGTTCAGCCAGCTCGACACCCTGGTCTCGGACCTTCAATCGGCCGTCATGATGGCGCGCATGCAGCCGGTGGGCCGCGTGTTCCAGAAGTACTCGCGGCTGGCGCGTGACCTCGCGCGGCAGCTCGGCAAGGACGTCGAGCTCATCATCACGGGCGGCGAGACCGAGGTCGACAAGACCATTCTCGACGAGCTCAACGACCCGCTGGTGCACCTGATCCGCAACGCAGTGGACCACGGCATCGAAACCATGGTCGAACGCCGCTCGGTGGGCAAGCCGGCGCGCGGCACCGTGCATTTGTCCGCGCGCCAGACGGGCGATTCCATCGTGGTCGAGGTCTCGGACGATGGCCGCGGCATGGATCCGGAAGTCATACGGCGCAAGGCGGTGGAAAAGGGCGTCATCGGTGCCGAGGAGGCGGCCGTCCTGGACCACGCGCATTGCCTGCAGCTGATTTTCCTGCCGGGCTTTTCGACCCGCAGCGAAGTCAGCGACCTTTCCGGCCGCGGCGTGGGCATGGACGTCGTCAAGACCAATATCGAGAAGCTCAAGGGGCAGATCGACATCCATTCTTCGCCGGGCATGGGCTCGCGCATCGTGATTTCGCTACCGCTCACGCTGGCCATCCTGCCCGTGCTGATGCTCAAGCTGCTCGACCAGCCTTATGCGATCCCGCTGTCGGTGGTGCGCGAGATCATTCCGCTGCGCCAGGAAGACATTCACCAGGTCGGCCATGGCCAGGCGCTCTCCCTGCGCGGCGAAGTCCTGCCCGTGTTCGACCTCGCGGCCCTGCTCGGGCGCGAGCGGGAGCAGCCGCCTTCGCTGGCGGTGGTGCTGGCGCACGGCGAGCGCCAGCTCGTGCTGGGCGTGGACGGCTTCATCGGCCAGGACGAAGTCATGATCAAGCCGCTCGAAGGCATCCATCCGCGCGGCGTGGCCGGTGCCACCCTGTCGGGCGACGGCACGCTGGTGCTGGTGCTGGAGATGAAGCAGCTGCTCGAGGGCGTGTTCTGACCGGACGCACGGGTCCTGGCCTCGCTCTCATCTAGATAGCCTAGTTTTCCGGCCTCTGTTCGGGGCTTTGGGATGCGCGCCTTTCGCGAATAATCCCTTAGCCGTGGTGGCGAGGCGGCTGGCGCTCGCCCGCAACTCCGGTATCCGCCAGGCGCAGCTTGGGCCCGGCGTTCGTCGATACCCCGGAAAACCGTGTCAGATAACCAGGAAAGCGGTCAGGAAAAGACCCTGGCGCCATCCCAGCGGCGGCTGGACCAGGCGCGCGAAGAAGGGCGGGTCGCGCGTTCGCGCGACCTGTCCGGTGCCATGGCGACCTTCGCCTGCGTCGCGGCGTTGATGTTGGCCGGGGCCGGGATCGTCGACCGCGCCATGGGCTGGATGCGCGCCGCGTTCTCGACCGCGGCCGCGAGCGCCGCGGCGTCTGGCGACGAAGCCGTGCTGTTCCCCTCCCTGATGGATGCGCTGGGCGATGCCCTGCTTGCCATATCGCCCGTGCTGGCGGCGGGGATGGCGGCGGGGGTGCTGGGGTCGGTGGGGCTCGGCGGCCTGGTCCTTTCGGGCAAGGCGGTCACGCCGGACTTCGGCAGGCTTTCTCCATTGAAGGGATTCGGGCGCATGTTTTCGGTCACCGGCCTGGCCGAGCTCGGCAAGGCGCTGCTGAAGGTGGCGGTGCTGGGAGGCGTGGCGGGCCTGCTCGTGTGGCACGGCGTGCACGGCTGGCTGTCCCTGGCGCTGCCCTCGGTGCCGCGCGCCCTGTCCCAGCTCGCCGGGATGCTGTCCAACCACGCGCTGGCCCTGGCCGGCGCGCTGTTCGTCATCGCGGCCGCCGACGTGCCCCTGCAATGGTGGCAGCACCACAAGAACCTGCGCATGACGCTGCAGGAAGCCAAGCAGGAAAACAAGGAAACCGAAGGCGATCCGCACGTCAAAGGGCGGATACGGCAACTGCAGCGCGACCGGGCACGCGCGCGGATGATGCAGGCGGTGCCGACTGCCGACGTGGTCGTGACCAACCCTTCGCACTACGCGGTCGCCCTGAAGTACGAGGAAGGGCGGATGAGTGCGCCTCGCGTGGTGGCCAAGGGCACGGACGCCGTCGCGGCCCGCATCCGCGAGATCGCGCGCGAGCACCGGGTGGCCGTGGTGGAGAGCCCGAAGCTGGCCCGCGCCTTGTATCGTCATGCCGAAGTGGACCAGGAAGTGCCAGTGGCCCTGTACCGCGCCGTGGCCCAGGTGCTGGCCTACGTCTATCAGCTGCGCGACTATGTCTCCGGGCCGCTGCCCGAGCTCAAGCCGGTGGAGGTACCGGCCGGCTGGGACCCGCTCGATGAGGCCCCGCTCCGCAAGGGAGGCCGTGCATGATCGGTCGCAGCCTGAAGGTCGGCGGGCTGGAGTTCAACGCATCGCAGCTGCGCGAGCTCGGCATGCCCGCCTTCATCCTGCTGGTGCTGGGCATGATGCTGCTGCCCCTGCCGCCGCTGGTGCTGGACCTGCTGTTCACCTTCAACATCGCGGTGTCGCTGCTGGTGCTGATGGTGTCCGTCTATACCAGGCGGCCGCTGGATTTCGCGGTGTTTCCCAGCGTGATCCTGGTGACGACGCTGCTGCGGCTTTCGCTCAACGTCGCCTCGACGCGCGTCGTGCTGCTCAACGGCCACGCCGGGCCGGATGCCGCGGGCAAGGTCATCGAGGCCTTCGGCCAGTTCCTCGTGGGCGGAAATTTCGCCGTGGGCGTGGTGGTGTTCCTGGTGCTGGTCATCATCAACTTCGTCGTCATCACCAAGGGCGCGGGCCGCATCGCGGAAGTGTCGGCGCGCTTCACGCTCGATGCCATGCCCGGCAAGCAGATGGCCATCGACGCCGACCTGAACGCGGGCCTGATCGACGAAGCCACCGCGCGCAAGCGCCGCGCCGACGTGGCGCAGGAAGCCGATTTCTACGGCGCGATGGACGGCGCCTCCAAGTTCGTGCGCGGCGATGCCATCGCCGGCATCCTGATTCTTTTCGTCAATATCATCGGCGGCCTGTTGATCGGCGTGGGGCAGCACGGGCTCAGTTTCTCCGAAGCAGGGCGCGCGTATGTCCTGCTCTCCATCGGGGACGGCCTGGTGGCCCAGGTTCCAGCGCTCCTGGTGTCCATCGCCGCCGGCCTGATCGTGTCCCGGGTCGGCGAGGGTGAGGACATCGGCACCGAAGTCGGCAAACAGCTGCTCGGCACGCCGCAGGCCGTGGGGCTGTCGGCGGGGATCGTCGGCATGCTGGGGTTGGTGCCGGGTATGCCCAATTTCTCGTTCCTCGTCCTGGCCACCGGGCTCGGCGCGTTGTCTTGGCATCTGGCGCGTCGCCGCAAGCAGCAGGCGCAGCGCGAAGCCGCGCCCGCGGCCCCGGCCGGGCCGGTCGAGCCACAAGAGGCCAGCTGGGAAGACGTCACGCCCGTCGATACGGTGGGGCTGGAGGTGGGCTACCGGCTGATTCCGCTGGTGGACAAGACCGGCGACGGCGACCTGCTCAAGCGCATCAAGGCGCTGCGCAAGAAGTTCGCGCAAGACGTGGGTTTCCTGCCGGCGGCGGTGCACATCCGCGACAACCTCGAGCTGCGGCCCGGCGGTTACCGCATCACGCTCAAGGGCGTGGCCATCGGCGAGGGCGAAGTGCAGACCGGCGGATTCCTCGCCATCAACCCCGGCCGCGTCACGCGCGAGGTGCCGGGCACGCCCACCCGCGACCCGGCCTTCGGCCTGCCGGCGATGTGGATCGACGCCGCGACCCGCGAAGCGGCGCAGGCAGCGGGCTATACGGTGGTCGACGTCGGCACCGTCATCGCCACGCACCTGTCGCACCTGTTGCACAGCCATGCGGCCGATCTCTTGGGCCGCGCGGAACTGCAGGCGCTGTGCGATCACTTCTCTCGCAGCGCGCCCAAGCTGCTCGAAGACCTGGTGCCCAAGCTGATCTCCATGGCGACGCTGCAGCGCGTGCTGCAATCTCTGCTCGACGAAGGCGTCCACATACGCGACATGGGCACCATCGTCGAAACCTTGTCCGAGCACGCCGTCCACACCCAGGATCCTGTGGAGCTGGTCGGTGCCGTGCGCGTGGCACTGGGACGCGCCATCACGCAGAACATCTTCGGCGCCCATGGCGAGATCGACGTGTTGGCGCTGGATCCCGAACTCGAGCGCATCTTGCGCACCATCAGCCCGAAGGCGGGCGAGATCGGCGCGATCGAGCCCGGGCTCGCCGAACGCCTCCTGCACGAGGCAGCGGCGGCGGTCGAGAAGATGGATGCGGTGGGCAAGCCCGCCGCGCTGCTGGTGCCGGATCAGTTGCGGCTTGCCCTGGCGCGGTTCTTCCGGCGTTCCGTGCCGCGCCTGAAGGTCCTGGCACATTCCGAAATTCCCGAATCTCGTCTCATCCGCGTCGCGATGACGCTGGGAGGACGTTGAGCATGTCCCCTTTCATTCGCCTGCAGGGATTGACCCCATGAAGTTCCGCAAATTCATCGCTGCCACCACGCGGGATTGCCTGCGCATGATGCGCGAAGCGCTGGGGGCGGATGCCTTGATCGTCTCCACCCGCCGTACGAGCGCCGGCGTGGAAGTGGTCGGCATACGCGCCCAGGACATGCCGCTCGCCGAGGATCCCGCCGTTGATGCCGGCACGCCCGCGGCATCCGCGCCCGCGCAGGAGCAGCCGGCCCCGGCCGCAGCCACCGCGCCGGCCTTGTGGGACGATATGGAAGAAGAGTCCGTGCGCCTGTCGCCGGCGGCCCGCGTGCTGGCCCAGCATGAGGAAAAAGAGCACGCGTCCCGCCCTGCGGTGCCGCCATCCCCGACGGCGGAAGCGGTGCCCTTGGCCAGTTGGCCGCGCGTCGATGCGGCCGAGATTCCGCACCTGGTGCGCGGCAGCGGCGAGTTTGCCGACCAGGCGCATGCCATGGCAGTGGCGGCGGCCGAGCGCGAGACCGCCAAGCCGGTGCTGCGTCTCGGGGCGCCACGCGGGGAGGCGGAGAAGCGCGCGCCGCACCGGAGCGGGCCAAAGCCTTCGGGCGTGCAGGTGGCGCATCGCGCCGCCGCACCGTCGCGGCTCGATGAACAGGACCGCGAAGAGCTGGCCAGCCGCGTGGCCGAACCCATCGTCAGCGAAATGCGCTCGATGCGCGACTGGCTGGCTCACCAAATGGATGCCATGGCGTGGCGCGACAGTGCGCAGCGCCAACCGCTGCGGCGCGAAATATGGCGCCGCATGGTCGATTGCGGATTCACCCCGGAGCTCGCCCGCTCCGTGGCCACCCATTTGCCGGCCTCCCATGCGCCGGAAGAGGGCGAGCGTTGGCTGGCCGAGGTCCTGGTGCGCAATCTTGCATGCGTCGATGCGCAGGCCAACATCGTGGAGCAGGGTGGGCGCTATGCCATCGTCGGGCCAACCGGCGTGGGCAAGACCACCACCGCGGCTAAGATCGCCGCCCATTGCGTCGTCAAGTACGGCGCCGGGTCGCTGGGCCTGATCTCGACCGACCAGCAGCGCATCGGGGCGGTGGACCAGCTCCGTACCTTTGGCCGCATGCTCGGCGTGGAGGTTTACGTTGCGCGCGGCGGCAGCGAGCTGGAAGTACTCTTGGGCAGTATGGCCGACCGCCGGCTCGTTCTCATCGATACCGCGGGCGTGAGCCAGCGCGACGCGCAGATCGGCGAGCACCTGCGCGTGCTAGACGCCGAAGGCGTGCAACGCCTGCTGGTGGTTCCGGGCGGCTCCCATGCCGAACAGGCCGAGGACATCGTGCGGGCCTATTCGGCCGGTGGGCTGGCGGGCATGATCGTCTCCAAGCTGGACGAAGCGGTGCGCCTGGGCGGTGTGCTGGACGCGGCGATCCGCCACCGGGTGCCGCTGCACTACATGACCAACGGGCAGTGCGTGCCCGAAGACATCCACGCGGCCAATGCGCGCCTGCTCGTGCATCGTGCCCTGCGGGCGCGCAACGCCCGGGTGTTCGCGCTGGAAGCGGAAGAGCTCGAATGGGCGATGGCGGCGCCCGCGCCAGCATGGCAGCCCTCTGCGCCATCGCAGACCGCAGCGGCCTAATTCATGACGCATCGCATCCCCACCGACGAATTTTTGCGGCGAGAAACGAATGTATACGCGTGAAGGAACCCTGGCGCGCGAGATGAACATCGAGCAGTACGTGCCGCTGGTCAGGCGCATGGCGCATCACATGGTGGCGCGCCTGCCCGCGAGCGTGCAGATCGAAGACCTGATGCAGGCCGGGATGCTGGGGCTGCTCGATGCCCTCGGACGCTTCGAGGAAGGGCTGGGGGCGCAGTTCGAAACGTACGCAACGCAGCGCATACGCGGCGCCATGCTGGATGAACTGCGCCGGGGCGACTGGCTGCCGCGCGGCGTGCGCCAGGTCCAGCGCAAGATCGAAGCCGCGATGCATCGCTGCGAACACCAGCTGGGCCGCGCGCCGACGGATGCCGAGATGGCTGCGGCCATGGAAGTGAGCCTGGCCGAATACCAGCAGATGCTGGCCGAGGCACGCGGCGTGCAGCTGTACTACTACGAAGACTTCGACGGCGACGACGACGCGGACGGCTATCTCGAGCGGCATGTACCGGTCGACGACAGCAGCGATCCGCACCTTCGCCTGTCCGACCAGCGCTTCCGCGAAGCCGTCGTACAGGGCATCGAGCGCCTGCCCGAGCGCGAAAAGCTCGTCATGGGCATGTATTACGAGCAGGAGATGAACTTCAAGGAAATCGCGGCGGTGCTGGGCGTGACCGAGTCGCGCATATGCCAGCTCCATTCGCAGGCCGTTTCGCGCCTGCGCACGCGGTTGAAGGATTGGAGTCGCTAGCCGTGCCCAAGCCTAGCGGGAGAGCTGGCCGCTGCTCGAATAGGAAAGCTCGGCACCGCTGAGCTGGGCCAGGGCGGCCAGCCGCGCCGAGGCGGCGGCGGTGTTGAGGGTGGAGAGCTCCGCTGCGATCTTGATCGGTTCAAGGATGGCCGCGAGCCGCGCCTGCCAGCCCTCGCGCACGTGGGGCTCCGCAGCCTGCAGGGAGGGAAGGGCATGGGGGAGGGCGCGCTGCACCTCCAGTATTCGTAGGCTCAAGGCCTGGGTGGCTTGGTCGATGCGGTTCGTGTCGCGGCCCGTGACGGCCTCGCTCAGCGCCTGGGCGGCAAAGGCGCAGCGGTCCACGACGGCGGAGAATTCCTCGAGCCTCATGCCTTGTGTGCGAGGGCGCGTTCGATTTCCAAGAGGCGGTCGGCCACGGCTTCGGCGTTGACGGTGAATTCGCCGTTGCGTATGGCCTGCTTGATGCGTTCGACCTGCTCCGCATTGAAAGGGACTTCACCCGCGCCGGGCTGGCCGGTGGCCAGCTGCGAGAGCTGGACCAGGGATTCCGCCGGGCCGGAGGCCGCGGGCTGGGCGGGCACGGCGTGACGGGCTTCCGCGGCCGCAGCAGGGCGCGAAACCTTGACCGATTCGGGACCCTTAGGGGTGATCTTCACGATGATGTTCCATCCGGTTGCCGTTGCAGACAGGCGCACCTGTCTTGGGCGATAAGCCCTTATCGGCGCATTCGGGGGAAAACTTTAGCACCGGGGCCGTGCGGCACCGAAGGCGGACGCAACAGAATGTAAGCGGGATGGGGTTAGAGATTGACCTCGATCTCGCGGTCTTCCCGCAGGATGCCTGCTACCGTGCGCCCGGTGTCGAGCTGGACCCGGGCAGGCTGGCCGGGCCGGGCGGCATGGAGCATTTTGCCGGAAGCCTTGATGGTGAACCCGACCCCGCTCAGCACGACCTGCACCGGGTCGCCAGGCCCGAGCTGCGAGCGCGACTGCAGGGCCGCGGGCGGAATGGGCTCGCCTGCCTTGAGGGGGCGGGTCGTCGTCGCGCCTTCCAGTTGAAGCGGGTCGGTCATCACGCCGCGCGGCCAGGCGGCGATGTTCACTTCCGCGAGTGACCAGTCGTTTTCGCGCAAGACGGTGCCCGCGGGCAGCGGCCGGTTGGGAACCGGTACCGGTACGTATACCGAGACTTCGGCGGGAATGCGCACTTGCCAGGGTTGTTGCGCGCAGCGCATGCCAATGGCGGTCTTGCCCAGGGGCCGGCCGCCGGGCGGGAGGAAGACCTGGGGTGAGCACGGCGCTTGGGCAAGCCGTTCGGCCGCCTGTCCGGATATCTGGATGTCGATGCGCCCGCCCAGGGCGCCGGCGGCGGAGGCGGCACGCGCTTCGAGCAGCTTGCGTCCCCGTTCGATGAGCTCGGGCGCAGTGCCCGGTTCAGCCCACGCCGGCGAGGCGCCGATCGAGGTCAGGACGAGGGCGAGGGCCGCGGCGCAGCCGGAGCGTTTCATGGAATGGCAGCCTTTTTCCTAAGCAAAGGGGCGGTGGAGGAAAACTCTAGCGCGCGTGGACGGGAAGGAAGGGAAAAACAAGAACGGAAAAGGTGGCTTACTCCCGCTTTCCCCGTGACGGGGAACGCGAATAATGGCCAGACCTGCGAAAGGCTTTACCGCCTCACGCGTGTACAGGAGGTCATGTGATCAGCCGCATCGGCGAAGAACTGATGTTCAACGCGCAAGCCCTGACGCTGCGCGCCCAGCGCCAGGAGGTTTTGGCGTCCAACCTGGCCAATGCCGAGACGCCCAATTACAAGGCGCGGGATTTCGATTTCGGCGCTGCGCTGCGCGCGGCGACCGGCACGCCCGAGCCGGACGCTTCGCTCGCGCCCTTGCGCATGGCCACGACCAACGCCCGCCACCTTCGGGGCGAGGCCAGCGCCGGCTTGCCCGTGGCGCTCCAATACCGCACGCCCGCCCAGGCATCCATCGACGGCAACACCGTCGATCCCGACCTGGAGCGTACGCGTTTCGCCGACAACGCGCTGCGCTATGACGCGGCGCTGCGCATGCTGAACGGGCAGATCCAGACCCTCCAGCGCGCCATCCAGAACAATTGAGATCGAGCGAGGCTGTCGCAACATGTCCATGAACAAAGCTTTCGAGATCGCCGGCACGGCGCTCGTCGCCAACAGCCAGCGCCTGAACGCCGTGGCGAGCAACCTGGCCAATGCCGAAAGCGTGAGCGGCCCCGATGGCGAGGTGTACCGCGCCCGCAAGGTCGTATTCGAGTCTTACCTCGTCCCGGGTGGCACGGACGGCGCCAGGGGCGTGCGCGTGCGCGAGGTCGCGACCGACCCGTCGCCTCCCAAGCGCATCTATGACCCCCGGCACCCCATGGCTGATGCAGAAGGCTACGTCAGCATGCCCAACGTGGAGGTCGTGGACGAGATGGTGGACATGATCGCCGCCTCGCGCGCCTATCAAACCAACGTCGAGGTCATGAACACGGCGAAGACCTTGATGCAGAAAACCCTGACCCTCGGCAGTTAAGGAATCGTCATGGCCGTATCCAGCATTACCGGCAGCAACCTCGCCACATCCGGCAATTCGCTCAGCGCAACGTCCGCCGAAGAGCTGTCGAACCGCTTCCTCACCATGCTGACTGCGCAGATGCGCAATCAGGACCCGCTCAATCCGCTGGACAACGCCGAACTGACCTCGCAGCTCGCGCAGATCAGCACCGTCTCCGGCATCAGCCAGCTCAATACCACCATGCAGTGGCTGGGCTACAGCCTGGGCAGCCTCCAGGCCACGCAGGCCGCTACGCTCATTGGGCGCAAGGTCATGCTCTCGGGCGATGACCTCACCCTCGCGGACGGCAAGGCCGAGGGTGGCTACGTGCTCAGCATTCCGGTGGAGAAAGCCGAGCTCGTCATCAAGAACGCCGATGGCGTCGAGGTCGCGCGTCGCAGCCTGGACAAAGTCGACGCAGGCGTGCACCGGTTCACCTGGGACGGCAAGGACGGCAAGGGCAATACGCTGCCCGACGGGGAATACAAGTTCGAGGTCCAGGTGGGCGAAGGCGCGCAGGTCGGCGCGGCGCCGCCGCTCACTGTGTCCGAGATCACCTCGGTGCGCCCCTCGGCGGGCGCCACCACCGTCGTCGACGCCAAGGGCAACGTCGTCAACCTGTCGGACGTCTACCAGGTCTGGTAGCGGCGCGACCGCCCACGCTTCATTTTCCGGATACAGCATCACACAGCAAGGAACCCGTCATGAGTTTCCAGCAGGCACTGAGCGGCCTGAATGCCGCCAGCAAAAATCTCGACGTGATCGGCAACAACGTCGCCAACGCCAATACCGTGGGTTTCAAGGCGTCGCGCGCGGAGTTCGCCGACGTGTACGCGTCCACGGTGATGGGGACTTTCTCCAACAACATAGGCATAGGCACCAAGCTCAACGCCGTCTCGCAGATCTTCACGCAGGGCGCGATCTCGGTCACCTCCAATCCGTTCGACGTCGCGATCTCCGGCGAAGGCTTTTTCCGGATGGACAACAACGGGAGCATCGTCTATTCGCGCAATGGCCAGTTCCACTTGGATGCGAACGGTTATCTCGTCAATGCCAACGGGCTGCGCCTGACCGGCTACGCGGCTGACGAAAACGGCAACATCAACGCCGCGGCACCCCAGCCGCTGCGGCTGACGGTCAGCTCCATCGAGGCGCGGGGCACGACCGAGGTCGTACAGGGGGCGGTCCTCGATTCGCGTTCACCGGTCATCGACCGGGCCACCACGCCGTTCGACCCGAACGATTCGACTACCTACACCCACGCCACTTCCATTGCGATCTACGATTCCCTGGGCAACACCCATACGCTGTCTACGTTCTACGTGAAGCGCGGGCCGGGCGAATGGGACGTCTACACGGCGCTCAATGGCACGACCACGCCCGATCCGGACGACCCCTCCCTGCCCAGCGTCCATACCTTGTTCTTCGACGCGGCTGGCAAGATCGACCTGGACAAGACCGATAGCCGCGGCGTGTTCAACGTCCGCGTGGACGGGGCGACCCTCGGCACCGGCGCCACCGACCTAGAGTTCGAATACAACCTGGTGGCCACCTCCCAGACTGGCCAGGCATTCAGCAACGAGCTGCAGCGCCAGAACGGCTATACCTCGGGGCGCCTGACCAGCTTCACGATCGACGAGAATGGCGTGCTCAAGGCCAATTACTCGAACCAGCAGTCGCGCGCGCAAGGGCAGATCGTGCTGGTGTCTTTCGTCAACCCCCAGGGGCTGGTGCCCGCCGGCGGCAACAACTTCCTCGAGACCATGCTCTCGGGCACGCCGCGCCTTGGCGTGCCGGGGTCGAGCAACTTCGGCACGGTCGTGTCGGGCGCGCTCGAAGACGCTAACGTCGACCTGACGGCCGAACTGGTCAACATGATCACCGCCCAACGCGTCTACCAGGCAAACGCCCAGTCCATCAAGACCCAGGACTCGGTGATGCAGACCCTGGTCAACATGCGCTGACGGATAGCGAGCGATCATGGACAGAGCCCTCTACATCGCGGCGACCGGCGCGCGCGAACTGATGCGGCGGCAGGACGTTCAGACCAACAACCTCTCGAACGCGCTGACTCCCGGTTTCCGTGCGGAGATCGCGGCGCAGCGCACTGCGCCCGTGGTGGGCGGGCCCGGCCTGCGCACGCGCGCCTACGCCGTGGAGTCCACGCCGGGCGCCGACATGTCGCCCGGCGCGATGATGGCAACTGGGCGCGAACTCGACGTGGCGGTGCAGGGCGACGGCTGGTTCGCGGTCCGCACGGCAGACGGCGGCGAGGCGTACACCCGGGCCGGCAGCTTCCAGACCACGCCCGACGGCATGCTGGTGGATGCCGCGGGGCGCCCGGTGCTGGATCCCAATGGCGAGTTCATCATGATCCCGCCCGACGCGAAGGTGCAGGTCAATACCGACGGCTCGATCTCCACCGTGCCCGAGGTGGACCGCGTGATGGCGGCGCAGGTCGGCAATCTCAAGCTGGTCAACCCGCCTGCCGCCGCGCTCGAGCGTAGCCCCGACGGCTTGTTCCGGCTGAGGGACGGCGGCGTCGCGCCGCATGCCGAGGAGGTGAGGGTAGCCGGTGGCATGCTCGAGGGCAGCAACGTGAACGCCGTGGGCACGCTGGTCGAGATGATCGCCGCCGCGCGGCACTACGACATGCAGGTGCAGCTCATGCAGAACAGCGAGCAGAACCAGCGCGCGGCCACGCAAATCCTCTCCATGAGCTAGCGGCTCTGGGCGGGCAACGTTTTTCTAGACATTCGGAAGTAGGTAGCAGTGCGGCAAGCGCCGCGATAAAGGACAAGCATCATGATGCGTTCGCTCTGGATCGCCAAGACCGGCCTGGATGCGCAGCAGACTCAGCTAGACGTGATCTCGAACAACCTGGCCAACGTGAGCACCAACGGCTACAAGCGCTCGCGCGCGGTGTTCGAGGACCTCCTCTACCAGACCATGCGGCCGGCGGGCACGCAGACGACGCAGCAGAACCAGGTACCCGCGGGCCTGACGCTGGGCACGGGTTCACGGCCGGTCGCGACGGTGCGCAATTATTCGCAGGGTGCGTTGCAGCAGACCGACAGCAGCTTCGACTTGGCCATCAACGGCGCCGGCTTCTTCCAGGTCCAACTGCCAGACGGCACGCTGGCCTATACGCGCGACGGCAGTTTCCAGATCGACAGCCAGGGCCAGCTCGTCACCAACAACGGCCTGGTGATTGATCCGGGCATCGTCGTGCCAGAGGGCGTGAAGGAGGTCGCCATCGGCCAGGACGGCGTCGTGACCGCGACCCTGCCTGGCCAGACCCAGCCCGTGCAGCTCGGCCAATTGCAGTTGGCCACCTTCATCAATCCGGCCGGCCTGCAGCCCATGGGCCAGAACCTGTTCACGGAAACCGCGGCCTCGGGTGTTCCGGTCGTGAACGTGCCGGGCACCAACGGCGCGGGCCTGATCAACCAGGGGTACGTCGAGGCTTCCAACGTCAACGTGGTCGAGGAGCTGGTGGGCATGATCCAGACCCAGCGCGCCTACGAGATCAATTCGCGCGCGATCTCCACCTCCGACCAGATGTTGCAGCGCATTTCGCAGCTCTGAGGCGCAGGCGCATGATCGAGGCATTCAGCGTGAAGATCGCGCGCGTGGCGGCGCGGGCCGCCGCCCTGGCTGCGGCATGCATGCTCGCCGCCTGTTCCACGCCCAAGGTGGACATCGACGAGCAGACGACGGCACGGCCGGTGGACCCCGTGGTTTTCAACGCCAATCGCCGCCCCACGGGCGGCATCTTCAGCACCGCGCCGACGTACCGCCCGCTGTTCGAAGACGTGCGGGCGCGCAACGTCGGCGACACCCTGGTCGTGCGCCTGGAAGAGCACATCAATTCGACCCAGCGCAACAACACCTCTGCGCAGCGCACGGCATCGACCTCTGTCGGATTGCCAACCATCAACCGCCTGCCCGGCGCCGGTGCGCTGCGCGGGCTTGGCCTCGAAGGCGGAAGCGACAACAAGTTCAATGCGCGCGGCGAGACCGGCGCTTCTAACATTTTGTCCGGGACGATCGCGGTCACGGTGGTCGAGGTGTTGCCCAACGGCAACCTGCGCGTGGCGGGAGAAAAGCAGATCGGCACCAACCGCGAAACCGAGCGCGTGCGCTTCTCCGGCGTGGTCAACCCGGCCCACATCGTCGGAGGGAACTCCGTCAGCTCCACCCAGGTTGCCGATGCGCGCATCGAGTATCGCGGCCAGGGCGCCATCAGTGAAGCCCAGACCGTGGGTTGGCTGTCGCGCTTCTTCTTCTCGTTCCTGCCGTTCTGAATGGGGCGATGATGGATTGCCGTTTTCGTTTCCGTTTCTGCATCATCCGGTTCCTGGTGCTCGCCTCGTGCGCATGGCTGCCGTTCACGCCCGTGGCGCAAGCAGCACGCGTCAAAGACCTCGCCACCGTACAGGGCGTGCGCAACAACCAGCTCGTGGGCTACGGGCTGGTCGTGGGCTTGGACGGCACGGGCGACCAGACGACGCAGACGCCTTTCACCACGCAGTCGCTGATGTCCATGCTGTCCAACCTGGGCATCAATGTTCCGCCGGGCACGCGCCTGCAGCTCAAGAACGTGGCGGCGGTCATGGTCACGGCGACCCTGCCGCCGTTTGCGCAGCCCGGCCAGCAGCTCGACGTCACCGTGAGCTCCATGGGCAACGCGAAATCGCTGCGCGGCGGCACCTTGCTGATGACGCCCCTGAAAGGGTTGGACGGGCAGGTCTATGCCATCGCCCAAGGCAGCGTCTCGGTAGGCGGCGCAGGCGCATCGGCGGCGGGCAGCCGGACGCAGGTCAATCATTTGAGCGCCGGTCGCATTCCGTCCGGTGCAACGGTCGAGCGCGAAGTGCCGACGCCGTTTTCCGACGACGGCGTCTTGCGCCTGGAGCTGACGACGGCCGATTTTTCCACGGCGCGTGCCATGGCGGATGCGATCAACCGCAACTTCGGCGCGGGCACGGCCACGGCGCTCGACGGCCGCGTCATCGAACTGCGCGCGCCGTCCCTGCCGGATGCGCGGGTCGCATTCATGGCGCAGGTCGAGAATCTCGAGGTGGCAGGCAGCCGGGCGCCGGCGCGCGTGGTGATCAATGCGCGGACGGGGTCGGTCGTGATGAACCAGAGCGTGCGCCTTGCGCCCGTGGCGGTGGCGCACGGCAACCTGAGCGTCTCGGTCAGCGCCACGCCCGTCATCAGCCAGCCTGCGCCATTCTCGGGCGGACAGACCGTGGTGACGCAGCGAGCCGACATCGAGGTCAAGCAGGCGGGCGGGCAAATCGTTCACCTGGATGGCGGGGCACAGCTGGCCGACGTGGTCAAGGCGCTCAACATGCTGGGGGCGACGCCGCAAGACCTGATTTCGATCCTCCAGGCCCTCAAGACCGCCGGCGCGTTGACCGCCGAATTGGAGATCATCTGATGCGCAAGCTCGAAGGGGCCGCGGCAAGCCTGGCCGTCGATGCACGCTCGCTGGAAAGCCTCAAGCAGCAGGCGCGCCGCGACCAATCCGGTGCGGTACGCCAGGCGGCGCGCCAGTTCGAGGCGCAGTTTGCGCAGATGCTGTTGAATCAAATGCGCCAGACGTCCATGGCCGGCAATGGGGCACTGGCGCAGGCGCTCAACAGCCCCGCCTCGCAAACCTGGCGCGGCATGCTCGACCAGCAACTGGCGCAGGCGCTGGCCGGGACCGGCAAGCAGGGCACCATGCCGGAGCGCAGCGGCCTGGGGCTGGCGGACATGCTGGAGAAGCAACTGACCCGACGGACGGTCTCCCCGGAGTCCCTGCGCCGGACCGGCCTGCCTTTGTCCATGTCGACACTGGAGCTGGCGCGCGGCCGCGCGGTCGGTACGCCAACGACGTCGACGAGCGGCATGATAGGCGGCGTCGACGCTTCGGCGTTGACCGGGGCCGCCGCACCGATGCGCCGCATCCAGAACGGCAGGTTCGGGGCGCAGGCTGCCTATGCGGCCGCAGCGCCGGCTAGGCCCGCTCCCGCCTTGGCCGCGCAGGCTTCCACGGAAGACGTCCGGGCCGAGTTCCTGGGCAGGTTCCTGCCCGCGGCCAAGCGTGCAGAGGCGGCCACCGGCATTCCCGCCGCCTACATCCTGGGGCAGGCGGCGCTCGAGTCGGGCTGGGGAAGGCACGAGATCCGCGGTCCGAACGGGGAGCCCAGTCGCAATCTGTTCGGCATCAAGGCCACGGGCTGGGGCGGGCGCACGGTGCGTGCGCGTACCACGGAGTATCGCGACGGAGCGGCCGAACGGGTGATGGCCGAAT
Source organism: uncultured Pigmentiphaga sp. (assembly GCF_937950555.1). Lineage (NCBI taxonomy): Bacteria > Pseudomonadati > Pseudomonadota > Betaproteobacteria > Burkholderiales > Alcaligenaceae > Pigmentiphaga > uncultured Pigmentiphaga sp. The sequence goes on from NZ_CALFCW010000069.1 coordinate 70,864, forward strand.
TCCGAGCCTACGATTCCTACGAGCAAGCTTTCGAAGACTACGCCCGCCTTCTGGCTTCCAATCCGCGCTACGCCAAGGTGCTGCGTTCGGCGGGCAGTGCCGAGCAGTTCGCGCAAGGGCTGCAGCGCGCCGGCTACGCGACCGACCCGCGCTATGCCGAAAAGCTGGGCAGCACCATCCGGCGTGCCATGCAAATCGTCATCTAGCGGCGCACCCGTACGCGGTTCGATGAGGGCAGGCGCCGCGTATCCTCAAGCTTTGCCCGGTACGTCCGTTAAGTGATATATCGCTGCGCGCCTCGACTGCGCGCGTCAGGCAGTCCGCATACGAACATGACCACGACCATCGCCAACATCGCACTATCAGGATTGCGCGCCTCGCAGGCGGGCCTGGCGGTCACCGCCAATAACATCTCCAACCAGGGCACGCCAGGCTATTCCCGGCAGCAGGTCGTCCTGCAGTCGGCCCGGTCCAGCTTCAGCGGCGGAGCGTATCTCGGCCAGGGCGTGGACGTGGTCACCGTGCAGCGCGCCTACAACGAATTCCTCACCGCCCAGGCGAGCCAGTCGGCATCGGCGCTGAGTTACCTCAGCACCTATTCCGACCAGATGAGCGGGCTCATCAACCGGCTCGGTACGCCAGACACCGGCATCAACCAGAGCCTGAACGATTTGTACACCGCCATCAGCCGCTTCAGCCAGAACCCGAACGAGAACGCCTCGCGCCAAGGCGCGCTGGCCGCGGCGCAAGCGGCGGCGACGCGTTTCCGCACTGTGAGCGAAGACCTCGCCACGCTCGGGCAGGGCATCGGCAACCAGGCCGCGGCCACCGTTGGCCAGATCAACCAGCTCGCGCAGAGCATCGCCACCTACAACGCGAAGATCAACGAGGGCTACGCCGCCGGCAACGGCCAGGCCCCGAACGACTTGCTGGACCAGCGCGACGTGCTGCTGCGCGAGCTGGGCAAGCTGGTCGGCATCACGACCAGCGTGCAAGGTTCCAGCGTGAATGTGTACCTGAGCAATGGGCAGCCCCTGGTCCTGGATCACCTCGCGTCGGAAATGCAGATCGACACCCAGGATCCGCATGCTTCCTCCGGGATCCGGCTCTCGCTCAAGGTCGGGGGCTATGCCACCCCCCTGAACCGAAGCGATGTCGCGGGCGGCCAGCTCGGCGCGCTCCTGCAGTTCCGCGAGACCGAGCTCGCCCAGGCCCAGTCGGAGCTGGGGCGGCTTGCCATTGCGATGGTCTCGGCCTACAACCAGCAGCAACAGTTCGGCATCGACCTGTCCGGTCAGCCGGGGCAGGCCTTGTTCAAGCTGGGTAATCCGGTCGCCTTCGGTGCGCGCGGCAATGCCGGCGATGCGCGGGTGGCGGTGAGCATCGCGGATGCCCGGTCGCTCACGGGCAGCGACTACCAGCTGGCGCGGGTGGGTGACGAATATGTGGTGACGCGGCTCGACGACGGTGCCGAGTTTGGTCCGTTCTCGTCGCTGCCGCAGGACGTCGACGGCCTGCGCATCGGGCTCATCGCCGGCGACTTGGCCGATGGCGACACCTTCACCATCGAAGTGGCCAGCCAGGCGGCCGTGGGCCTGGAGGTGCTGCTTACCGACCCCGGCAAGCTGGCCGCCGCCGCGCCCATGCGCCTGGATGTCGCGGCCGGCAACGCAGGGACGGTCGTGGCCTCGCGGCTGCGTTCGGTGGAGTCGTCCAATATCGATTACGGCACCTCGATCACGGTGCGTTTTACATCCGCCTCTGGGTATGAACTGGTGGGCGAAGACGGCTCCGTGCTGTCGTCCGGCACCTTGCAGCCGCCGCAGCAGACCATCGCGTACAACGGCTGGGCCTTCGACGTGTCCGGCACGCCGGCTGCGGGCGACGTGATCACGGTCGTCGCCGATCCGGGAGATCCTTCTGGCGACAACCGCAACGCGCTGGCCCTGGCCGGGCTGGCCACCACCAAGATCGCCGGTGGCAGTACGTTGACCGATTCCTATGCCGCGTTGATCTCCCAGGTCGGCACGCGCGCGGCCTCGATCAACGTCAGCAAGGCGGCCCAGCAGGGCGCGTACGACCAAGCCGTCGCCGCCGAGCAATCGCTGGCGGGGGTCAACCTCGATGAAGAAGGCGCCAACCTCTTGCGTTATCAGCAGGCCTACGCGGCCGCCGGCAAGGTGCTCGGCCTGGCTTCCGAGCTGTTCGACCAGTTGTTGGCCGCCCTTCATTGACATCGCGCGGGGCACGACTAGGCGCGCTTCCCGACACCGAAACCGGACATAGCACCCATGAGAGTCAGCACCAATCAGTTCTACGACAGCAGCATACGCGCCATCAACAGCCAGCAGAGTGCATTGATGCAGGTTTCGCAGCAGCTATCCGCCCAACGCAAGCTGCTGACTCCTTCCGACGACCCGGTGGCGGCCAGCCGCGAGGTAGCCCTGGAGGCAACGCGGCAGGCCAACGAGCAAATGCTGCGTAACCAGGCCGACGCCAAGGGTATGCTCGAAGCGACCGAAAACTACTTGGTCGAGGCCGGCAACACGCTCCAGGCAGCCCTGGCGCGCATCGTGCAGGCGGGTGGCGGTACGCTGAACGAGCAAGACCGGCAATCCATCCTGGCCGACCTGCGGGCGCTGCGCGACCAACTGCTGAGCGTGGCGAACACGCAGGACGAAAACGGCAACTACATCTTCGCCGGCTACAAGCGCGACAACCAGCCCTTCGTGCGGACGGCTGCCGGCGTCGTCTACCAGGGCGATTCCGGCGTGCGCCAAAGCCAGATCGGGCCGAACCGCGTGATCGACGTCAGCTTCTCGGGTCATTACCTGTTCGGCGACATCCCCACGGGGCAGAACGGCTTGGAGGTCAAGGCCGATGGAGCCAACACCGGTAGCGCGACGCTGTCTGCCGGCGTGATCAAGGACAGGCAAGCCTGGAACGCGGCCGCGCCCTTCGGGCCTTATACCATCGAGTTCGGCGCCGACGGCGCGTACACGATCACCGACAGGGACGGCGCCGAAGTCGGCACAGGCTTGCTGGGGGATGGGCAGGTCGTGGAGATGGCGGGCATCCAGGTCAGCTTCAACGGCAGGCCCGCGCAAGGAGACCGGATCACCTTCGGGCCGGCGTCGTCGCAGAGCGTTTTCGATACCCTGGACCAGGCGATCGCCGCGCTGGGCTTGCCCGATACCGGCCACGAATCCACGGCGCGCACGAACGCCTTGTACGAAGTGAACCTGAACTTGAATGCCGCCTTGAACCGCCTGCTCGAGGCCCGTTCTTCCATCGGCAGCCGGCTGAACGAAATCGAGGCGGCCACCACCGCAGGCGAGGCGCGCGGCGACCAGGTCACGGAGGAAATATCGCGCGTGGTAGGATCGGATATCGAAACGATGACGGAACTGACGGGCGAGCTGGCCAAGCGCACGTACACGGTGCAGGCTGCGCAACAGACGTATACGCAGATTGCCCGGCTGTCGATATTCAACTACTTGTAGACGCCTAGAGGACGCTGTGGCGTCGGGACGCGAATGCGCCGCCAGCGCTGTTTTCCGTTCAGCTCGGTGACCCCATGCCACAGGAACCATTCAACATCCTCGTCGTCGACGACGAGCCGCTGAATCTCGAGATCATCTCTGAGCTCTTGTCGGACCCCCGTTATCGCCTGCGATGCGTGCAGGACGGCATCCAGGCCTGGGAGGTGCTGCAGGGCTCCGGCGTCGATTTCGACCTGATCGTCCTTGACCGCATGATGCCGGGCATAGACGGCATCGAGCTGCTTGCGCGCATCCGGTCGGATCGCCGTTTCGCCGATATCCCGGTCATCATGCAGACGGCGGTATCGCATCCCTCCGACGTGCTGGAAGGCATACACCGGGGCGCCTACTATTACCTCACCAAGCCGTACGAGCACGACATGCTCACGGCGGTGGTAGGGGCCGCCATCGAGTTTCGCGCCAAGCAGAAAGGATTGCGGCGCCGGCTTTCCGACGTGCATGACGTGTTCGCACACATGCGGCAGGCGTTGTTCGAGTTCGTCTCGTTGGTGGAGGCCCGCCAGCTCGCTTTTTTCCTGGCCAAGCTGTGTCCTGCACCCGAGGTGGCGGTGATCGGGCTGGCCGAGTTGATGGTCAATGCCGTCGAACACGGCAATCTGGAGATTGGTTTCCAGGAAAAAGGGCGTTTGAGCATGGAGGGCCGCTGGACCGCGGAGATCGAGCGGCGGCTGTCGCTGCCGCCTTACCGGGATCGCGTGGCGACGGTGAGCTTCGAGCGCGGGCCGCAATGGATACGCTTTCGGGTGCGGGACCAGGGCAACGGCTTTGATTGGCGCGAGTACCTGGAGATGTCACCCGACCGGGCGTTCGAGATGCACGGGCGCGGCATTGCGATGGCCAAGGCGTTGACGTTCAAGGACCTGACCTACGAAGACGGTGGGCGCGAGGCGGTGGGGACGATTCCCTTGAACGGATAGATCCGTGCGAGGCATCACAGGGCCTGCCGCAAGCGGGTCCGGCGCCCCGGCAACTCGACGCTGCCGACCTTGGCCAGGCCCCGGGCCCGGTTGCCGCAGGCCCTGATGCCAAGATCTGCCTGCTTTATTCGACGAGCTTGTGCTTGAGCGCGTAGTGCGTCAGCTCCGCGTTGTTCTTGAGCTTCATCTTCTCCAGCAGCCGCGCGCGGTATACCGATACTGTCTTTGGCGAGAGCGACACTTCCTCCGCGATCTGCGTCAGCGTGCGGCCCGAGGCGATCATCACCATGGTCTGGTATTCGCGGTCCGACAACAGCTCGTGAGGCGGGCGCTCGTCGCCCTGGCTGAGGTGCGTGGCCAGCTGCTCGGCCAATTCCGGCGTGATGTATTTCTTGCCGCGCGCAACCGTGCGGATCGCCTCGATGACCATCTCGGGCGGCGAGTTCTTGTGTAGGTAGCCGGCGGCGCCCGCCTTGACGCTGCGCACCGCGTATTGGTCTGCCGGATACATGCTGAGCATCAGCACGGCGATCTTCGGCCAACGCTCGCGCACCTGCTTGAGCCCTTCGAGGCCGCTCTTGCCGGGCATGGAAATGTCCATCAGCACGACGTCCGCCTCGGTCTTGCGCAGCACGTCCAGCAATTCGCCGCAGTCGGCCGCTTCGCCTACCACCGTGATGCCTTCCTCGGCTTGTGCGATCTGGCGCAGGCCGGATCGCACGATGGCATGGTCGTCGGCGAGAACCAGGCGGATCATTCCAGGTCCTCCGGTTCGTGATGGGGATGCTTGCTCCCGTTCGAATTCATGGGTGCTTCCTGAGGATTCAGCGGGATCGAGATCATAAGTGTAGTGCCTCGAAACGGAGGCGTCCCCGTGGTGGGCGATCCGCTGATGTCCATCCATCCGCCCAGGTCGTGGACGCGCTCCATCATGCCGCGTAGGCCGAAAGACGTTTGCTTGCGCAGCGCATCCGACGACAGGCCGATGCCGTTGTCCCGGACTTCCAGGCTCAGGGTGTTGTCGTCGGCGAACAAGTCGACGTCGACCTGGGTGGCCTGCGCATGCTTGAAGACGTTGGTCAGCGCTTCCTGGAAGATGCGGAAAATCGCGATCGATCGCTCCAGGTCCAGGGCCAGGTCGTCCTGGTTGGTGTGGACGTTGACGGCGATGCCGGTGCGCTGCGCAAAGTCGCGGGCCTGCCATTCGATCGCCGCCACGATGCCGAAGTCAAGGACGGGCGGGCGCATGGCCCGCGCGATGCGGGAAATCGCTTCTCCCAGCGAGGCGACCATTTGTTCGGCCTGCTCCAGCAACTTGGCCGTGTCTTGTTCCCGCGAGCGACGTCGCGCCAGCGCCAGGTCGGCGCGGATGCGGGTCACCAGCGCGCCCAGGTCGTCGTGGATTTCGCGCGCGATCTCGGCCCGCTCTTTCTCGCGCAGGCGCTCCGTGTGGCGCGACAGCTCCCGCAATTGGCGCTCGGAGCGGCTCAGTTCGGCCTGTGCGTGGGCCAGGTGCGTGACGTCCGACAGGGCGACGACGCAGCCCGACGGGGGAGACCCGCTGAGCGGGCTGGCCGAGACCAGCAGTTCGTGTTTTTCGCCGCGGGTCTCGATGCTGAACGGCAGGCCGCGCACGGCGGTGCCATCGAGTGCCGGCGCGATGAGCGTGAGTAATTTCCAGGTGTCTTCCTGCGAGGGCAGGGCGAAGGGGCGCGACAGCGCCTGCGCTGCGTTCAGGCCGGTGAGGTCCTCGAAGGCCGGGCTCCACATGGTGACGATGCGCTCGCGCGAGATGGCGAACAGGGCCACCGGCGTTGCCGAAAAGATGGCATTGAGCTGGTCGTGCGCCGAGGCCAGCGCGGTTTCCGCGCGCTGGCGTTGGTCCCGGGTCTGGACTTCGCGCAGTCCGCGCTCGAGTGCGGGAGGCAGCCGGCGCAGGTTGTTCTTCATGACGTAATCGTCGGCACCGGCGCGCATCGCTTCGACGGCGCTCTCTTCGCCGATGGCCCCCGACACGATCAGGAAGGGGCCGCGGAAACCGACTTCCTTGGCGACTTTCAGGGCGCGCAGGCCGCTGAACGTGGGCAGGGAATGATCACTGATGATGGCGTCCCATTCGCGCTCGGCGAGCGCCTGGCGCATGGTGGCCTCGGTATCGACGCAGCGGGCGGTGACGTTCAGCCCCGCGTCCACCAGCACTGCACGCATCAGGGTGAAGTCGGCGAGCGAATCTTCGACGAAGAGAATCGCCAGTTGATGGGGGGTGCGTCCGTCCGTTCCCACCCCGGGATAAGCAGTGCCCGGAGCCGTCATGAAAGGAGGCGGGACTCCGATGGAAAAGGAGCTCTGCGCGAGGACTGGGCCGCGATGGAACATGCTTAATGATTTGCAGAGAGTTGCCGTTAATCCATTTAATGATAGCGTGAGGGCCCGCCGCTGCTTCGTCATGCGGCACCCTCAAGGCGCGTTTTTCAGGGCAAACCGTGACCTCCAGACCTTCTCCTCTGGCCATGGCCGACGGCGCACCGGGCATGTCCGATACTCTGGTCGGAACCGAGTTCGCCTTCAGCAACCAGGATTTCGATCGCATACGCACGCTGTTGCGCCAGCATACCGGCATTTCGCTGTCCGACGCCAAGCGCAGCATGGTGTACAGCCGCCTGGCCAGGCGGCTCCGTGCCACGGGGCGTTCATCGTTCAGTGCTTATCTCGAAGGTTTGCGCGCCGGCGCGCCGGAGTGGGAATACTTCGTCAATGCATTAACGACCAACCTCACGTATTTCTATAGGGAAAGCCATCACTTTCCCATTCTTGCCGCGCACCTGAAGCGGCGGGCCGCCGAGAACAACGGACAGCCCCTGCAGGTCTGGTGCGCAGCGGCCTCCAGTGGTGAAGAAGCATGGACGCTCGCCATCACCGCGGCCGAAGCCTTCAGCAGCCTGGCCCCGCCCGTGCGGATCCTCGCCACCGACCTCGATACGCAGGTCTTGTCCGTCGCGCGGCAGGGGGCATACCGCAGCGACCAGCTGGTTCGGGTTCCCGACGAGCAGGTGCGCCGGTATTTTCGTCCCCAAGGCGACGGCCTCTATGGCGTGCGCCCGGAGCTGCGCGCCCTCGTGAGCTTTCGCCAGCAGAACCTGCTCGATCCGGTATGGCGCGTCCGCGGGCCGCTCGACGCGGTGTTTTGCCGCAACGTCCTCATTTATTTCGACCGCCCCACGCAATTGAACGTGATCGAGCGCATGGCGAGCCTGATGCCTCCGGGCGCGCTGCTTTTCGTCGGGCACTCCGAAAGCTTCTCCCAGGGCCAGCACAAATTCCAGCTACAGGGGCGCACGGTGTATGCACGCGTCCGGGACTGAGGGAGCTGGCATGAGCGGTTGTTCCGCGTACGGGTGCGGAGAAGGCGGGCCGGGAGGGCCTGCGCCGACATACGATCACCGGTTGCTGATCGCGATCGGCGCATCGACGGGCGGCACCGAAGCGCTGCGCGAAGTGCTGGGCGGCTTGCCCCCCGGCTTGCCGCCGGTGGTGATCACCCAGCACATGCCGCCGGGCTTTACGCGCAGCTTCGCCGAGCGGCTAGACAAACATTCGCGGCTGCACGTCAAGGAGGCCGAGCACAACGAGCGCTTGTATCCCGGCTGTGCGTACGTCGCACCAGGCCATGCGCATCTGGCCGTACGCTATCTGCCGCTCGTCGGTTATTACGCGAATCTGTCGGAAGGGGAACCGGTGAATCGCCACCGTCCCTCGGTCGAGGTCTTGTTTCTATCGGTGGCGCGGGCCGCCGGGCCAGGGGCGGTGGCGGTGATGCTGACCGGCATGGGTAAGGACGGCGCGCGCGCCATGCTGGCCCTGCGCGAGGCGGGGGGCTATAACCTGGTCCAGGACGAAGCCACCAGCGTGGTGTTCGGCATGCCCCGCGAGGCCATTGCACTTGGCGCGGCCCACGAGGTCGTGCCGCTGTCCCAGGTCGCGCAGCGCTTGCAGGTGGCGGTCGACGTGCGCCACCGCGCGCTGGCGTTGACGCCGTGGTGATGGGCGCGGCCGGCGGCCGTGGGAATGCGGCATCCGGCCGAACCGGATGCCGCAACGCCGGCCTTAGAGCCCCAACACGGCCTGCATGTCGTACAGCCCGGTGGGCTTGTCGGCCAGGTAACGGGCGGCGCGCAGGCTGCCCTCGGCATAGGTGACGCGGCTGGCGGACCGATGCGTGATTTCTATCCGCTCGCCCGGGCCGCAGAAAAATACGGTGTGGTCGCCGACCACGTCGCCGCCGCGGGCGACTGAAAAGCCGATGGTGCCTGGCTTGCGGGCGCCCGTTTCGCCGTGCCGCGCCCATTCCGCGATCTCGGAAAGCGGCTTGTCCCAGGCCTGGGCCACGGTTTCGCCCATTTTCAGGGCCGTTCCGGACGGCGCATCCACCTTGTGCTTGTGGTGGATCTCGAAGACTTCCACGTCGTAATTGTCTTTCAGGATGCGGGCGGCAATGTCCAGGAGCTTGAGCGTGACGTTCACGCCCACGCTCATGTTGGGGGCGAATACGATGCCTACCTTCTGCGATGCGGCTTCGATCGCAGCCTTGCCGGCCGCATCGAAGCCGGTGGTCCCGATCACCATCTTGACGCCGTGGCGCTGGCACGCTTCAAGGTGGGCGAGCGTGGCTTCGGGGCGCGTGAAGTCGATCAGGCAGTCAGCCTCGGCCAGGGCGTCCAGGTTGTCTGTGATCGAGACGTTGCTGGCCTTGCCGAGGAATTCGGCCGCGTCGCGGCCGAGGGCCGGGCTGCCGGCTCGATCCAGCGCGACGGTCAGCTGCAGGTCAGGCGCGGCGAGCACCGTTTCGATCAACATGCGGCCCATGCGGCCGGTGGACCCAGCAATGGCGATACGTAGAGGAGTCATTGGCACTTAGTGTTATCGGGGGGACGTGGCGGATTCATTGGGCGCGGCGGCCGCCGGCGGGTTCGATGCGGGGTCGAGCGCGCCCGGCACAGCCATGCCGCCCGTCGTCAGGGGCGTATGCGTCATGGCACCTTGCTGTGCGGAAGGCGGCGTGGCGTCGCCGTCCGGCCTGGGCCCGGCGGCCTGCTCGGCCTGTTGCGGCGGGGCAGCCGTGTCTAGCGCCTCGCGCGCATCCTTTTGTTGGAAGGGCTGGCGGTTGGGCTGCTCGTCGCCTTCCCAGCGGTCCAGCCGGTCATTGACGAAATAGACGGTAAAGAGACGCTTCTCCGTCTTGCCGTATCCGGGCGTGTACAGATAGGGGTAGTCCCAGCGGTCGGCGTGGAAAATGCTCGTCAGCGTGGGGCTGCCCAATGCGAATCGGACCTGCTCGCGGGTCATGCCCGGACGCAGCAGTTCCACCTGTTCCCGGGTCAGCCAATTGCCTTGCTGGATGTCGGGCCGGTAGGGCTTGATGAAGCCCGGCACATAGTCGTTGATCGTGCTGCATGCGGCCAAGCTCAGCAGCGCGACCGGCGCCAGCCGGCGCAGGACGCCTGCTCGGCCGTAGAGAAGGGAAATCAGGGCGTTTGGCACAGATCCGCACTCGTCTTCATTGGGGAAACCGTTATCATAAAGCTCTCGGGAAGCGCCTGGGTTCTTCGGCGCGTTCCCAACCTTCTCGGGCGGCTGCCAGGACGGAAGGAGCGCTGCGCGCGCACGACCATGCCGGGCCGTGCTGCCGCCGCCCGTCCGCCGAGCGCGCGTGCAGGGAAAGTATTCCGCGTCGCGGTTCGGCGGTCGCTCGCAGGCCGGCAATGGGGCTTCCGCGTCGGAAGGAACCGATACACCGAACCGCTTTCAAAGGGACCATCATGACTGATCAAAGCGAACTCAAGAGTATAGGCCTGAAAGCGACATTTCCCCGGCTGAAGATCCTGGATGTCTTCCGCAAGGCTGAAGTGCGCCACATGAGCGCCGAGGATGTCTATCGCGCGTTGATAGGCGACAGTGTGGAAATCGGACTGGCGACGGTCTATCGCGTGCTGACCCAGTTCGAGCAGGCCGGCCTGCTGATCCGCAGCCAATTCGACAGCGGCAAGGCGGTGTTCGAGCTGAACGAGGGCGATCACCACGACCACCTAGTGTGCACGAATTGCGGCAAGGTCGAGGAATTCTTCGACCCGGAAATCGAAAAGCGCCAGCAGAAAATCGCGAAAGACCACAATTTCGTGCTGACCGGGCATGCCCTGTCGCTCTACGGCATTTGCCAGAACTGCACCAAGAATCGATAGCCGCCGCACGGGACGGGCTGGATGCCCGCCCGTCAATGGCTTCCTATCATCTCGCGCGCGTGCTTGCGCGTGGTGGCGGTGATTTCTATGCCGCCCAACATGCGGGCGATTTCGTCCACCCGGCCGCTCCGGTCGAGTACGGTGACCGTCGAAACCGCCGTTCCATTTTCCTGGCGTTTGTCCACCCGCAGGTGCGTGTTGCCGCAGGCCGCCACCTGCGGCAAGTGCGTCACGCATAGCACTTGGTGCAGGCTGCCGAGCTCCCGCAGCAGGCGGCCGACCACCTCCGCGACAGCCCCGCCTATGCCGGTGTCCACCTCGTCGAATATCAGGGTCGGCACCCGGGCAGCGCGGCTGGCGATGACCGACAGCGCAAGCGAGATCCGCGCCAGCTCTCCGCCCGAGGCCACTTTGGAGAGGGGGCGCGGCGTCGTGCCGGCATGGCCCGCCACCCGGAATTCGATGGCATCGTTGCCCGCAGGACCCGGGTCCGACGGTTCCACGGCGACTTCGAACTTGCCGCCGCCCATCGCCAGGGCCTGCATGGCCTGTGTCACGGCCTTGCCGAGCGATGCGGCCGCCTTGCGGCGGGCCCGGCTCAGTTTGGCGGCGGCCTCCTCGTAGGCAGCCTTCGCGTTGGCGGCTCTCTTGCGCAGGGCTTCGACGTCTTCGGCGTCTTTCAGCGTGTCGAGTTGCGCCAGCAGCGCGGCATGCTGCGCCGCCAGCTGCTCGGGCTGGAGCCGGAACTTGCGGGCCGTGTCGAACACTGCCTGCAGGCGGGCCTCGACCTCGGCCAGGCGCTGCGGATCGAGTTCGAGCCGGGAGAGATAGCCGTTCAGGTCGGAGACCGCCTCCTGCAGCGCGATGCGGGCCGATTCCAAGGCTTCGGCGACCGGCGCGAGCGCGGCGTCGTGCGTCGCGAGCTGGGCGATGCGCTGGGCCGCGGCGGCCAGGCGGGAATGGGCGGAATCGTCGTCTTCATCGAGCGCCGCGATGGCCTGGCTGGCGCCGTCTATCAGGGCCTGGGCATGGGCCAGCCGCTTGTGTTCGGCCTGGAGTTCGTCCCATTCACCGGGCTTGAGCGCCAGGCGGCCCAGTTCGTCCGCCTGCCACTGCAGGCGCTCGCGCTCCTGGGCCAGCATGGCGGCGTTCCGCTCGACTTCCTCCAGCTTGCGTTCCAGTTCGCGCCAGGCTTTCCAGGCCTCGGCCACCGCGCGGCGCATGTCGCCGTGCCCGCCGTGGTCGTCGAGCATGTCGCGCTGGAAATGCGGCTTGAGCAGGCTCTGGTGGGCGTGCTGGCCGTGGATGTCGACCAGCCGCTCGCCCAACTCGCGCAACTGGGTGAGGGTGGCAGGCACGCCGTTGATGTAGCCCCGGCTGCGGCCCTGGGCGTCGACCACGCGGCGTAGCACCAGGCTTTCGGTATCCAGCTCGCGCTCGGCCAGCCAGTCGCGCAGCGATGCGGGTACGTCGAATACCGCGCTGACTTCGGCGCGGCTCGCGCCTTCCCGCAGCACCGAGGCGTCGGCCCGTTCGCCCAGGGCCAGGGCCAGGGCGTCGATCAGGATGGATTTGCCCGCGCCAGTCTCGCCAGAAAAAACGGTGAAGCCCGGGCCGAATTCGACTTCGGTGTGGTCGACGATCACGAAATCGCTGATGTGCAGGGCGCGCAGCATACGGATGAAGCCGGAAGAGGGACGGGGCAGGGTTAGTCGATTGCAGTGCCCGAGATCTGGTTCCAGTGCAGCTTGCGCCGCAAGGTGGAAAAATAACTGTATCCGGCCGGATGCAGGAAGCGGATCGTATGTTCGGCGCGTCTCACCAGGACGCGATCGCCTTCCTGGAGCGAGGACCAGCTTTGCATGTCGAAGTGGACGCTCGCGCTTTCGTCCCGGCCGCCCGGGGAGCGCGTCAGCGTGATTTCGATGGTGCAGTCGTCCGGGATGGCGATGGGCCGGTTCGAGAGGGCCTGCGGGGCCACCGGCACCAGCACCAGCCCGCGCAGGGCCGGGTGCAGGATGGGGCCGTTGGCCGAGAGCGCGTAGGCCGTCGAGCCGGTGGGCGTGGCGATGATGAGCCCGTCGGCGCGCTGCTTCGACATATATAGGCCGTCGACCTGCACCGTGACTTCCACCATGCCGCCCAGCCCGGCCCGGCTCAGGACCACGTCGTTCAGCGCCAATGCCGAGACCAGCGTGGTATCGCCGCGGATCACGCTGGAGGCGAGCAGGGTGCGGGTCTCGGATTCGTATTCGCCGTTCAGCATGCCTGCCACGGCGGTACAGGCGTCTTCGAGCGGGATGTCGGTGATGAAGCCGAGCCGGCCATGGTTGATGCCTACGACGGGCACGTCCCAGGGCGCCAGCTGGCGCGCCACGCCGAGCATGGTGCCGTCCCCGCCCATGACAATGGCGAGCGAGGCGCGCTGCCCGATCTCTTCCACGGTTGCGGCAGGATATTCATCGACGCCGATGTTGGCAGCGGTGTCTTTTTCGAACAAGACCTCGCGGCCGGCCTCGCGCAGCATCTGCGCGACGGCGCGCAGCGGGGCGGCAATGCCGGTGTCGTGATATTTGCCAACCAGGGCGACGATGGGAAAATGCATGCGTCCATTATATGGGCGGAAGAATGCGGCATTGAACAAAATCCGTCCCGTTCCGGCCGTTTCGACGGGGACGGCGCACACCCTACGGGGTAAAATAGGCTTATGGACGATCGCGCACGTGCGTTGTTGAAAGCTCTCATCGAGCGTTACATTAGTGACGGACAGCCTGTCGGCTCGCGTACGCTTTCCAAGGTCTTCGACCTCTCTCCGGCCACCATCCGCAACGTGATGGCCGACCTCGAAGAGCATGGCTTGATCCACAGCCCGCACACGTCGGCCGGGCGGGTGCCCACGCCGCGCGGCTACCGCATGTTCGTGGATTCGCTGCTTACCGTGCAGCCGTACGAGGTGTCGGAGGCGTCCCATATCCAGAACATGCTGCCTTCGGCGGAACCGCAGCGCGTCATCGCGGCGGCCGCCTCGCTGCTGTCCAACCTCACGCATTTCGCCGGCGTGGTCATGGCGCCCAAGCGCAGCCAAGTCTTCCGCCAGATCGAATTCATCCGGCTTTCGGAGCGGCGCGTCCTGCTGATCATCGTGACGCCCGAAGGCGACGTGCAGAACCGCATCCTGTCGGTGCAGCGCGATTACTCGTCGTCGGAGCTCACTGAGGCCGCTAATTTCTTCAACCAGCATTTCAGCGGCAAGTCCTTCGACGACGCCCGGCAATTGCTGCAGAAAGAGCTGAGCCGGCTGCGGGACGACATCTCCAAGCTCATGGCGCAGGCGGTGGATGCCAGCGTCGAGGCGGCAAGCGAAAACGAAGGCGTGGTGATTTCCGGCGAGCTGAACCTGCTTGGCGTCTCGGACCTGGCCTCCGACATGGACAAGCTGCGCAAGATGTTCGAGCTCTTCGAGAAAAAGACGGACCTCATGCAGCTTTTCGACATGTCCAGCCGCGCCCAGGGGGTGCAGATCTACATCGGCGGGGATTCCCAGCTGGTGCCGATGGAAGAAGTCAGCATCATTACCGCCCCCTACGGCGTGGACGGCAAGGTCGTCGGGACGGTAGGGGTGATCGGCCCGACGCGAATGTCGTATGAGCGCGTCATTCCCATCGTCGACATTACGGCCCGCCTGTTGTCGAACGCCTTGAGCCATTGCTAACCCTCGCCTGCGCGACACACCGGAAAGCCTTTCATGCGCTTCCTTCCCGAGCCCTCGGCGCCAGCCGGCCACCCTACCCGTACCGGCTTGCTCCTGGTCAACCTGGGCTCGCCGGACGCGCCCGCCCCGGCCGCGGTGCGCCGCTACCTGGCCGAATTCCTCTCGGATCCGCGCGTGGTCGAACTCCCGCGCTTCCTCTGGCTGCCCATCCTGTACGGCATCGTCCTGACCTTGCGCCCCCGGGAGGCGGCACGGCGCTATGCCTCGATATGGATGCCCGAAGGCTCTCCGCTAATGGTGTGGAGCCGGCGCCAGGGCGAGCGGCTGCGGGGCGAGCTCTCGGGCCGGGGCCTGGACGTGGAGGTGGCGCTTGCCATGCGCTACGGGATTCCGTCGCTGGCCGACGGCATCGGCGCCCTGCGTGCCGCGGGGTGCGAGCGCATCCTCGTACTGCCGCTTTATCCGCAATATGCGGCCAGCACCACGGCTGCGGTCGTCGACGGGGTGGGCGCGCGCCTTGCCTGCCTGCGCAACGTGCCCGAAATCCGCTACGTGCGGGACTTCCATGACGATCCCGGCTACATCGGCGCCATGGCCTCCCGCATCCGCGAATTTTGGGAACGGGAGGGGCGGGGGCAGAAGCTGGTGTTGAGTTTCCATGGCGTGCCCAAGCGCTGCGCGGAGCTCGGAGACCCTTACCACGACCAGTGCCTGCGCACCGGCCGCCTGCTGGCCGAGGAGCTTGGGCTGGCCGCCGGGGAGGCAGAGGTGACGTTCCAGAGCCGCTTCGGCGCCGCCGAATGGCTGCAGCCGTATACCGAACCCAGGCTCAAGGAGTTGGCCCAGGCCGGCGTGGCCGACGTGGACGTGTTCTGCCCGGGCTTCGTCGCCGACTGCATCGAAACCTTGGAAGAGATCGCGGTGCAGGCCAAAGAGGCTTTCGTCGCCGCCGGCGGACGCCAGCTCCGCTACATTCCCGCCCTGAACGACTTCGGTCCCTGGGTCGCTGCCCTGGCCGACTTGGCGGAACGGCACCTGCAGGGTTGGGTGGGGCGAAGGCCCGGGCGGCCTCTTGACCGTGCAATGCATGCACAGGATGGAAATGGAAGAACTACGAATCGATAAGTGGCTTTGGGCGGCCCGGTTTTATAAGACCCGGTCGCTCGCCCAGGCGGCCGTCGAGGCGGGGCAGGTCAAAGTGGGCGGGGATCGGGTCAAGCCGTCCCGGTCCGTGCGGCCCGGGGACATCCTGCAGATCCGCGCGGGCGAGCAGGACTGGGAAGTCCTGGTGCGGGGCTTGTCTGCGCAGCGGGGGCCGGCGGTATTCGCCCGCACGCTCTACGACGAGACGCCGCAAGGGCTCAAGCGCCGGCTCGAAGCGCTGGAGCTGCGCAAGCAGAATGTCGATCCGTCCGCCCACATCAAGGGCCGCCCCACCAAGCACGACCGGCGCCAGCTCGAAAAACTCAAATCCTTTTCGCCGCACTGAGCGGGAGCCGCCACGTTTGCGCGCGGGGCAGGAGGGCTCCCGCGCGGGCGGGGTTTTTTCGCTTGAGGGTATATTCCCCCTCTTGAAATAGGGGCGTTCATCCCCACCTTGCGCATAGTATCTCAACAAGTCCCTGATTTAATTGGTTTTTTATGGAGGCATCAATGTCGGCTGAGCAAAAGCCTGGCGACCAACCCATTCCGGAACCGGATCAGCCCGTGACGGATGCTGCGACGCAGCAAACCCAAGACCCGGTCCAGGAGCCCGCGCAGGAGGATCCGGTCGCCGAGCTGCAAGCCCAATTGGCCGCTGCCCAGGCGCAGGCCAAGGAGCATTACGATGCCATGCTGCGGGCGGTGGCCGAGGCCGACAACGTGCGGCGTCGCGCCCAGGAGGAAGTGGCCAAGGCGCAGAAGTTCGGCATCGAGTCCTTTGCCGAGAGCCTGCTGCCGGTCAGGGACAGTCTGGAGGCCGCGCTGGCCCAGGAAAACCAGTCCCTGGAGTCCCTGCGCGAAGGCGTGGAAGTGACGCTCAAGCAGCTGACCGGCGCGTTCGAGCGCAACAAGCTGATGGAGATCGCTCCCGTCCCCGGGGACAAATTCAACCCCCATCACCATCAGGCCATCGCCTCGGTGCCGTCGGATGAGCCGGCCAATACCATCGTCCAGACGCTGCAAAAGGGTTACATGATCGTGGATCGGGTGCTGCGCCCGGCGTTGGTGACGGTCGCTGCGCCGAAGTGAGGTATGCGGGTCCGCCGCGATTGAACGATGTCATCGCAGGCATTGAAATCACGAAGAATCCCCCAATTTATTCACCAGTCAAGAAAATTCTCCGATTTTCAGGAATAGGATCATGGGCAAAATCATAGGCATCGACCTGGGTACCACCAACAGCTGCGTGGCAGTCATGGAAGGTACGCAGGTCAAGATCATCGAGAACGCCGAAGGCGCCCGCACCACTCCCTCCATCGTCGCCTACATGGAAGATGGCGAGATCCTCGTGGGCGCGCCGGCCAAGCGCCAGGCGGTCACCAACCCCAAGAACACGCTGTACGCGGTCAAGCGCTTGATCGGTCGCCGGTTCGAAGAAGACGAGGTGCAGAAGGACATCCACCTGATGCCTTACTCCATCGTCAAGGCCGACAACGGCGACGCCTGGGTGCAAGTGCGCGACAAGAAGCTGGCGCCGCCCCAGATCTCGGCCGAAGTGCTGCGCAAGATGAAGAAGACCGCCGAGGATTATCTGGGCGAGGAAGTGACCGAGGCCGTGATCACGGTTCCGGCCTACTTCAACGACAGCCAGCGCCAGGCGACCAAGGATGCCGGCCGCATCGCGGGCTTGGAGGTCAAGCGCATCATCAACGAGCCGACCGCGGCTGCGCTCGCATTCGGCCTGGACAAGACCGACAAGGGCGACCGCAAGATTGCCGTGTATGACCTGGGCGGCGGTACGTTCGACATTTCGATCATTGAAATCGCGGACGTCGACGGCGAAAAGCAGTTCGAGGTGTTGTCCACCAACGGCGACACTTTCCTGGGCGGCGAAGACTTCGACCAGGTGCTGATCAACTACATCATCGCCGAGTTCAAGAAAGAGCAAGGCACGGACCTCTCGAAGGACGTCCTGGCCCTGCAGCGCCTGAAGGAAGCCGCGGAAAAGGCCAAGATCGAGCTGTCCTCGTCCTCGCAGACCGAGATCAACCTGCCGTACATCACGGCCGACGCCTCCGGTCCCAAGCACCTGAACATGAAGATCACCCGCGCCAAGCTGGAAGCGCTGGTCGAGGACCTGATCGAACGTACGATCGAGCCCTGCCGCATCGCCATCAAGGACGCCGGCATCAAGGTCTCGGATATCGATGACGTCATCCTGGTCGGCGGCATGACGCGCATGCCCAAGGTGCAGGAGAAGGTCAAGGAGTTCTTCGGCCGCGAGCCGCGCAAGGATGTGAACCCGGATGAAGCCGTCGCCGCTGGCGCCGCCATCCAGGGGTCGGTGCTCGCCGGCGATCGCAAGGACGTGCTGTTGCTGGACGTGACGCCTCTGTCGCTGGGCATCGAGACCCTGGGCGGCGTCATGACCAAGATGATCAAGAAGAACACCACGATCCCGACCAAGTACACCCAGGTCTTCTCCACCGCCGAGGACAACCAGCCCGCGGTGACCATCAAGGTGTACCAGGGTGAGCGCGAGATCGCCTCGGCCAACAAGGCGCTGGGCGAATTCAACCTCGAAGGCATTCCGCCCGCGCCGCGTGGCGTGCCGCAGATCGAGGTCACGTTCGACATCGACGCCAACGGCATCTTGCACGTGTCCGCCCGCGACAAGGGTACGGGCAAGGAGAACAAGATCACGATCAAGGCCAACTCCGGCCTGACCGAAGCCGAAGTCGAGCGCATGATCCGCGACGCCGAGGCCAACGCCGACGAGGACCGCCGGGTCGCCGAGCTCGCGCAGTCGCGCAACCAGGCCGACGCGCTGGTCCACGCCACCCGCAAGTCGCTGTCCGAGTACGGCGACAAGCTCGATGCTTCCGAGAAGGAAGCCATCGAGGCCGCGATCAAGGACCTCGAAGGCGTCTTGAAAGACGGCGACAAGGCCACGATCGATGCCAAGGTCGAAGCGCTGTCCAAGGCCTCGCAGAAGCTGGGCGAGAAGATGTATGCCGACATGCAGGCCCAGGCACAGGCGGCCGGCGCGGCCTCCGGCGAGAATGCCGGCGGCGCCAAGGCCGACGACAACGTGGTCGATGCCGACTTCAAGGAAGTCAAGCGCGACGACAAATAATCCGCCGGCCCGGGGCAGCCTACAATGAGGGCCGCCCCGTTCGGGCCCAGCGTCTCCCGCACGGCGCCGCAAGGCGCAGTGCGGGGTTTTGGGTAGGCCCCCTCCGTTCGCCGGAGCCGCTCCTGGAAGGCTTCGACGGGCAGAGGGGGCCTACCCAAACCAGAGTCAATAGCAACGCAGCTATTCGCCTAAGAGATCACGGCCTCCCGCAGGCCACTTGAAAGACCATCATGTCCACCAAACGCGACTTGTACGAAGTCCTCGGCGTATCCCGCACCGCTTCCGAGGAAGAGATCAAGAAGGCCTACCGCAAGCTGGCCATGAAATACCATCCGGACCGCAATCCGGACTCCAAGGAAGCGGAAGAGAAGTTCAAAGAGGTCAAATACGCCTACGAGATTCTTTCCGACTCTGACAAGCGCGATGCCTACGACCGTTATGGCCACGCCGGCGTCGATGCCGCCGCGGCGGGAGGCATGGGCGGCGGGGCAGGTAGTTTCGCCGACGCGTTTGGCGATATCTTTGGCGAGATCTTCGGCGCCGGGCGCCAGCGCGGCCCCCAGATGTACCGCGGCGCGGACCTCAAATACAGCATGGAAATCACGCTGGAACAGGCGGCTGCGGGGTTCGAGACCGAAATCCGCGTTCCCAGCTGGGACAACTGCGACACTTGCCATGGCAGCGGGGCCAAGCCGGGCACGCATCCCAAGAGCTGCCACACCTGCGGCGGCACCGGGGCGGTGCGCATGCAGCAGGGGTTCTTCAGCGTGCAGCAGACCTGCCCCACGTGCCACGGCACGGGCAAGGTCATTCCCGAGCCCTGCACGACGTGCGACGGGGTGGGCAAGGTGCGGCGCAATAAGACGCTGCAGGTGAAGATTCCGGCCGGGATCGATGACGGCATGCGCATCCGGTCCGCCGGCAATGGCGAGCCGGGCGTCAACGGCGGTCCTCCGGGCGACCTCTACGTCGAGATCCACATCAAGCCGCACCCCATCTTCCAGCGCGATGGCGACGACCTGCACTGCGAGCTGACGATTCCCTTCACCACTGCCGCGCTCGGCGGGGAGCTGGAGGTGCCCACGCTTGGCGGGCGCGGCCAGATCACCATTCCTGAAGGCACGCAGTCGGGCAAGGTGTTCCGCCTGCGGGGCAAGGGCATCCGGGGCGTGCGTTCCAGCTATCCTGGCGATCTCTACTGCCACGTGGTGTTGGAAACCCCGGTGCGCCTGAACGAGAAGCAGAAGCAGCTACTGCGCGAGTTCGAGGCCTCGCTCAACGAGGGCGGCGACAAGCACTCGCCCCAGAGCAAGTCCTGGACGGACCGGGTGAAGGAATTCTTCAGCTGACCCTGGCCCGTCCCGGCGCCAGCCTGAATCAGTCGGTACTGATTTTCGCGGCCTCGATCAGCGGGCCGTAGGATTGCTGCTCACTCTTGATGCGGTCGCGGACCGCTTCAGGCGTGGATGCGGCCGCTTCTTGCCCCAGCGCGTTCAGGGCCTGCTGGGCTTCGGGGGTGGATAGCCAGGCCCGCACTTCGGCGCCCAGTTTTTCGATGATCGAGTCCGGGGTACCTGCCGGGGCGTAGAGGGCGAACCAGGTTTCCAGCTCGTAGCCGGGGAAGCCGAGTTCGGCCAGCGTCGGCACGTCCGGGTACATGCTGGATCGCGTCAGCGAAGTGGCAGCCAGGACCTTGATCCGGCCCGACTTGCCGAAACCGCCCAGCGTTGCCTGGTCCAGCATCGCCAGGGGCGTGCGGCCCGACACGACATCCCCGATGGCCGGGGCGAACCCCTTGTATGGAACGTGGTTGAGCTGGACCTTGGCTCGCTGTGCCAGCAGTTCCATGCCCAGGTGCGCAGAACCGCCGATGGCATTCGACGCATAGGACAGGGCGCCGGGCTTGGCGCGCGCGAGCGCGAGGACCTCGTCGAGGGTGTTGACGCCCAGTTCCGCCGAGACACACAGAAGATACGGCCCCTTGGACAGAATGCTGATGGGCGCGAAGTCGGCCAGCGGGTCGTAGGGCACCTTCTTGCTGGTCAGCGGAATCAGCGACATGGTGGAGCCGCCCGTCATCAGCAAGGTATAGCCGTCCGGAGCGGCCCGCGCCACGGCCTGGGCCGCGATGACCGTATTGCCTCCGGCGCGCGATTCGACCAGTACCGGTTGCCCGAAGCTTTTTTCCAGCCGCTGGGCCAGCAGCCGGGAAACGCCGTCCGCGCCTCCTCCCGGCGCGTAGGGGATGATGATGCGTATCGGTTTATCGGGATAGGCATGGGCAGCCCCGGTGAAGAACGCGAGCGCTGCGACCAGGCGGACGACGAGTTTCGGGCAACGGCGGAACATCGTGTGTCTCCTCGCGCGGTTCAAGCCGCGCCATGTGTTATGGGTGGGGACGGATTGCAACGATCAGGTTCGATACGACGGGTCTTTGCGGTCCAGCATGCGCAGCAGGGCCGGCCATTCGAGGTTCCCCAAGGGGCTCATCGTCCCGTCCGAGCGCAGCGTCCCGGGCGGGCGAAAGCCGGCGGCTGAAATTTTTTCGGCCAACGCCGTGCCCGGCTGCACCAGCTCCTGGCCGCTCGCGAGGGCATCGACCTGGGCCTGCATGGCCATCTCCAGGTGCCACATCATCGCGAATGCCTGGCCGATGGTTTCCCCGGCAATGAGCGTGCCGTGATTGCGTAGGATCATGACCGGCTTGTCGCCCAGGTCGGCGGCCAGCCGCTCGCGTTCGGCGAGCTGGTTCGCGAAGCCCTCGCTGTCGTGATAGGCCACTTTCCCGTGGAACAGCATGGCGTGCTGGGTGAGCGGAAGCAGCCCGCATTTCATGGTCGAGACAGCCATGCCCGCTCGGGTGTGAGCGTGGATCACGCAGCGGGCGTCGGGGCGCGCCGCATGGATGGCACTGTGGATGACGAAGCCCGCGCGATGGATCCGGTGCGGGGTGGGTTCGATGACGTTGCCGTCGATGTCGATCTTGACCAGGTTGGAGGCGCAGACCTCGTCAAACATCAATCCGAACGGGTTGAGCAAGAAGTGTTCTTCCTCGCCCGGCACGCGGGCGGAGATATGCGTATAGATGAGGTCGGTCCAGCCGTAGTGCGCATGCAGGCGATAGCACGCGGCCAGGTCGATGCGGGTTTGCCATTCCTCGTCGCTCCACGCGGGGTTGCGGGTGGTACTACTGTGGTCGTTCGACATAGATTCCCGAGCTTGATGGATAAAGAGGGGTCAAGCGAGGGAGTCTGGGGTAGAGTATGCTCGCCGCGCCGCCCTTCTTCCTGTATTGAAGACCCGGCTCGGGCCGAAGCCAATCAAAAGATTTTGATTGAACCTTGAGAAAACATTGAATGAGCATCGAAACCCAGTTGAGCCTGCGGCAACTGCGTGCCTTCGTTGCCGTGTACCGGCTCGGCAAACTCACGACGGCCGCTGACCGGCTCTCGGTCACGGAGTCAGCCGTCAGCACCATGCTTCGGCAAATGGAGTCCACGCTCAACTTGCGCCTGTTCGACCGGACCTCGCGTTCGCTGGTGCCGACGCAGGCGGCGCAGGAAATCATTGCGACGGCGGAGCGGATCCTGGGCGACGTGGCCTGGCTCGGGGCGAGGACGCGGGACTTGGGCGAGTGCCGGACCGGGCGCGTTCATGTGGCGGTTACCGCGACCGTGGGCAGTGTCTTGATGCCCGGCGTGGTGCGGCGCTTCCGGGAGGACTTTCCCGGCGTCCAATTGGTCTTGGACGACTGCGCGCCGGACCAGTTTCTGTCCCGGGTGTCATCCGAGGCCGTGGATTTCGGAATCGGCACCCTCGAGCGCGAGGAGCCTCTCCTGGCGTCTAGGCTGTTGCTGCGCGATCACCTATGCCTGGTGTGCGCCACGGACCATCCGTTCGCCCGCCGGCGCCAGGTCCGGTGGCGCGAGCTCTCGGCACAGCCGGTGATCGCGGTACGCCCCGGGCTGGCGTACGGCATTCGCCGCCAGATGGAGGCCGCGGCGGCCGAAGCCGGCGTGACCTTGAACGTGGTGCACGAGGTCAACTTTCTTTCCTCGGCATTCTGGATGACCGCTAGTGGCCTGGGGGTTTCGATGTGGGCGTCCGCGCTGGCGTCCCGCATGCCCTATGGGAATTTGACCCGTTGCCGGCTGGTGGGCCCGCGCGTACCCATCGATTTCTCAGCCGTGTACAAGCGCGACCGCAGCTTGTCACCCGCGGCAGAGGCTTTCCTCGGCACGGTGCGCGAGGAGTTCGCGGGCATGAAGCTCCTGTAGCGCGGCGCCGGGGCCGGGATGCGGGCCCCGGCCCGGCGCTTCCTGCTATTTGAACGTGCCCGCCACTGCCGTGCTGAAGGCTTCAGGCTTGAAATACTTGCGCAGCGCGGCGTTGACGTCCGCCGCCGTGAGCGCCTGCAGCTTGCGGTCCGATTCGGCGGCGAAAGCGAAGGTGCGGCCGAGTTCCAGGTAGTCGGACCAGGCCGCCACCAGGCGCCGGTCCTGAGCCCGCGCCAAATGCCGCAGGTTCATCAGCGACGCGATGCCATCCCGGACTTCCTCCTCGCTGAAACCCTCGCGCAGCACGCGTTCGACTTCCTCCTTGACGGCCGCCTCCAGGCGCGCCCGGTTGCTCGGCGCGTAGATGGCGTACATGGTCCAACTGCCGGAAGGCTCGTACGACGAGGCCGACACTTGGCTGCGCACGTTGTAGGACAGGCCTTCCCGCTCCCGCACGCGCATCCACAGGCGGGAGGTTTCCGAGCTGCCTAGCAGGTAATTGGCCAGGATCACGGCGGGGTAGTCCGGGTCAGTGTCCTGGAGCGGGATCGGAAGCGTGGACATATAGAAGGCGTTGGCCTTGTCCGGCAGCGAAATGTCGAAGCGCTCGGCCGGCGGTGCATGGAAAGGATGCGGCACGCGGGTGTAGGCGGGCGCCCGTTTCCAGCCCGCCAAGCCCCGGGTCAGTGCCTGTTCCACGACCTCGGGGTCGAAATCCCCGACCGCGGCCAGGCGAATGTGCCCCGCTCCGTAGAAGCGCTCGTGGAAGCGGACCAACGCGTCGCGGGTCAGCGCTTTGTAGGCGGCCTCCTGTTCGTCGAAGCTGGGCGTGTAGCGCAGGTCATCTGCCGGCCAGGGATTGTTGTGGCGCGCGAGCGCCTGTTGCGCGACGGCCGTGGGTTCCTGGCGCGCGCTTTCCACCGCCGCCAGTCCGCGCCGCCGGTATTCGTCCAGCTGGTCTTCCGGGAAGTTGGCGTTGCGCAGGATGTCCAGCACCAGCTCCAGCGTGGCGGGCAGGTTGTCGCGCGTGGTGGAAATGTCGACCACCACGCCCGTGCCGCCCGCGGCAAACCCGACGTCCGCGCGCAGGGCGTCGAAGCGGTCCTGGATTTGCTGGCGAGTCATCGTGGCCGTGCCGTTGTCGAGCAAGGCGCCCACGGCGCGGGCGATTTCGCGTTGGCCGCGCAGGGATTCCGCGTCGCCAAACCGTAGCGCCAGCCGTGCATGCACGAGGCGGCCGCGCGTGGATTTGGGCAGCAGCGCCAGCTTGACCGGCCCGTTGGGCAGCTCCAGGGTCTTGAGCTGCGTGCGTGCGTCGATGTTGGCCGGCGTCGCATCAAAGGCTTCGGCCTGGACGAAATCGGTGTCGCCTTTGTAGTCCTTGAGCTCGGCCTGCAGGTCCAGCGGCTTAGGCGCCGGCGCGCGTTGCGGGTTGTCGGTCGGGATGTAGGTGCCGAGCGTGCGGTTGGACTGGAGTAGGTAACTCTCGGCCACGCGCTGCACGTCGGCCAGCTTGACCGCGCGGACCCGGTCGCGGGTCAGGAAGAACAGCCGCCAGTCGCCCTGGGCGATGCTCTCGGACAGCGACACGCCCACCTTCTGCGGGTCGCTGTAAGCCATGTCCCAGTCCTTGAGCCAGCGGGTCCGGGCCCGCTCCAGTTCTTCTTCCGTGATGGGCTGCGACTTGATGGTCTCGATTGTCTCGAGCATCTTCGAGCGGGCGGCGTCGATGTCGGCGCCCGGCGGCAGCTGCGCGCCCAGCATGATGACGCCTGGGTCGTGCATGCCGAAGGTGAAGCCGAAGGTCGATGCCGCCAGCTTGGTTTCGACCAGCGCCTTGTACAGGCGGCCGGAGGGCGCGTCGCCCAGGATGCCGGCCAGCAGGTCCATGGCCGCGTAATCGGGCGCGCCGCCTTGCGGCGTGTGGTACATGGCCGCGACCATGGGCGAGCCGCCCGCCCGGCGCAGCGTGACGCTGCGTTCGCCGTCCTGCACCGGCTCTTCAGTGTAGAGGCGGGGTAGGGTGCGCTCGGGCTTGGGAATCTTGCCAAACGTGTCGGCGATGACGGCCAGGGTCTTGGCGACGTCGAACCGGCCCGAGACGATCAACACCGCGTTGTCAGGCTGGTAGTAGGTGCGGTAGAAGGCCTGCAACCGGCCGATGTCGACGTTTTCCACGTCCGAACGTGCGCCTATCGTCGTCTTGCCATAGTTGTGCCACTGATAGGCCGATGCCAGCATCTTGCTCATCAGGACGCGGAAAGGATTGTTCTCGCCGCTTTCCATCTCGTTGCGCACGACCGTCATCTCGGAGTCGAGGTCCTCGCGCGCGATGAGGGAGTTGACCATGGCGTCCGCCTGCCATTTCAGGTACCACTCGAGGTTGTCCTCATTGGCGGCGAAGCTGGCGAAATAGTTCGTGCGGTCGGTCCAGGTGCTGCCGTTGGCCTGCAGTCCGCGCCGCGAAAACTCGGCCAGCGCGTTGCGCATGGAGGGCGTGCCCTTGAACAGCATGTGTTCGAGTAGGTGGGCCATGCCCGTTTCGCCGTAGTTTTCGTGGCGCGACCCGACTAGATACGTCATGTTGACCGTGGTGGTCGGCTTGGACTGGTCGGGGGCGAGCAGGACCCGCAACCCGTTGGAGAGGCGGAACTCGCTGATACCTTCGACCGAGGTGACCTTTTGGACGCCGGCCGGCAGGGAGTCTGCGTCGGCGTGGGCGGCGGTGACTGCCGGCGGCAGCAACGCGCTCAAGGACAGCGCGACGCAGGCGAGGGACCGGCCCAGGCCGCCGGATCGGAAAGCGGTAAGCGATGATGGCATAGGTTGAGTCGACCGTTCAGGAAATGGTTGGAGTGACGAACCGCGACGATGTTCCCGCCGCGCGCCCCGGAACCGGGATTACTTGGAGAGCAGGCGCATGGCCTGCTCCAGGCCGCTCAGCGTGACCGGATACATGCGTCCCTGCATCAGCCTGCGGATGATATCCACGGACTGCCGGTAGGGCCATAGCCCCTCGGGCTCAGGGTTCAACCAGGCAAAGCGAGGGAAGGCGGCGACCATGCGCTGCAGCCAGACCGCACCGGCCTCGTCGTTGTGATACTCGACCGAGCCTCCCGGCTGCAGGATTTCATAGGGGCTCATGGTGGCGTCGCCGACGAAGATCAGCCGCCAGTCAGGGTTGTACTTGCGCAGGAGATCCCACGTATGGGTGCGTTCGGCATGGCGCCGGCGGTTGCTTTTCCACACCCAGTCGTACAGGCAGTTGTGGAAGTAATAGACTTCCAGGTTCTTGAATTCGCTGCGGGCAGCCGAAAACAGTTCTTCGATGCGCTGGACGTGGACGTCCATGGTGCCGCCCACGTCCAGCATCATCAGTACCTTCACGGTATTGTGGCGTTCCGGGACCATGCGCAGGTCCAGGTGCCCCGCATTGCGGGCGGTGCTGCGTATCGTGTCGTCCAGGTCCAGCTCGTAATCGGCGCCCTCGCGGGCAAAGCGCCGCAGTCGGCGCAGCGCCACCTTGATGTTGCGCGTGCCCAGTTCCACCTGGTCGTCGTAATCGCGGAAGTCGCGCATTTCCCAAGCCTTGACGGCGCTGCGGTTGCCGGCGCTTTCGTTGCCGATGCGCAGGCCCTCCGGGTGATACCCGCCACTGCCGAAGGGGGAAGTACCGCCGGTTCCTATCCACTTGTTGCCGCCTTCGTGCCGGTCTTGTTGCTCTTCCAGCCGTTGGCGGAACAATTCCATCAGCTTGTCCCACCCCAGCTTTTCGATGGCGGCCTTTTCTTCCGGCGAGAGCTCCCGCATGAGGCGCTGGACCAGCCATTCCGCCGGAATCTCCTTGCCCGGCGGAAAGGCCGCTTCGACGTCCTTGTAATAGCTGGCGAATGCCCGGTCATAGCGGTCGAACAGGCTCTCGTCCTTGATGAGCGTCATCCGGGCCAGCAGGTAGAACTCATCCACCGAGGGCGAGATCACTCGGCGCGACAGCGCTTCGAGCAGCGTCAGGTATTCCTTGATGGACACCGGCAGCTGGAATTTGCGCAGATGGTAGAAGAAGTCGATCAGCATGATGGTCCGTGTGCCAGGCGAGAGACTTGCCGTCCGAGGCGCGGGGGCTTCTCCCGGGCGGTGCGCCGCCCGGCGGGAGCGGTTACCGTCGCGCCATCAGCACGAGCCGTTCAAACAGGTGCACGTCCTGCTCGTTCTTCAGCAGTGCGCCATGCAGCGGCGGGATGGCGGCATTACGGTCGCCGCTGCGCAGCGCTTCAGGCGGAATATCCTCGGCCAGCAGCACCTTGAGCCAATCCAGCAGTTCGGAAGTGGAGGGCTTCTTCTTCAGCCCCGGCGTTTCCCGCAGTTGGAAAAAGCTGTCGAGCGCCGCGGAGAGCAATTCCTTCTTCAGGTCCGGGTAGTGGACCTTGACGATCCGCTCCATGGTCGCCTTGTCCGGGAACCGGATGTAATGGAAGAAGCAGCGCCGCAGAAACGCGTCGGGCAGGTCCTTCTCATTGTTGGAGGTGATGATGACCAGCGGCCGGTGTATGGCGCGCACCGTTTCCCGCGTCTCGTAGACGTGGAATTCCATGCGGTCGAGTTCGCGCAGCAGGTCGTTCGGGAACTCGATGTCGGCCTTGTCGATTTCGTCGATCAGCAGCACGACGGGTTCGGGCGAAGCAAATGCCTGCCACAGCACGCCGCGCACGATGTAGTTGCGGATGTCGCGCACTTTTTCGTCGCCCAGCTGCGAATCGCGCAGGCGCGAGACCGCGTCGTATTCATAAAGCCCCTGGTGCGCCTTGGTGGTGGACTTGATGTGCCATTGCAGCAGTGGCCTGTCCAGCGCCTTGGCCACTTCCTCGGCCAGCATGGTCTTGCCGGTACCGGGCTCTCCCTTGATCAGGAGAGGACGTTCCAGCGTCAGGGCGGCGTTGACGGCAAGCGTCAGGTCGTCGGTGGCGACGTAGGTGTCCGTGCCCGCGAAGCGGGCGGGAGAAGGCTGAGCGGTCTGGGACATGGTCGAACTGGCATGGGGGCCACGGGGGCGAAGCACCCAGTATAGGGAAAGACGGGGAGAGGAGGGAGCGCGAGGTGGCGAGATCGGACGGCTGCGGGATTCTGCGGTCCTGATGTATCATTAGAGGTTAAATAAGACGAAAATCGTGCTTCTCAGTCGTACAACAATACGATTTTCGATAAAAACGGAGACGCTTCGTTGGCCTTGGGGCCGGGCGTTGCCGCTCAGTCTTTCTCGCCGCCCGGTATCGGGATTTCTCTTGATTCTGATAGAGCGTTCTAATGAAGTTGAGCATAACGAAGCGGGCCATGCCCGCGCTGGCCGCCCTGGCCGCCTGTGCGGTCGTCGGCTCCGCAGCAGCCCAATCTCAGTCTGCCGTCACCGGCAATGCCGAAGCCGCCCGTGAGAAAAATTCCATGTGCATAGGCTGCCATGGCATTCCCGGCTACAAGGCCAGCTTCCCCGAGGTCTACTCCGTCCCGAAGATCGCCGGGCAGAACGCGAAGTACATCGAGGCCGCGCTGAAGGAATACGCCAGCGGCGCGCGCTCTCATCCTTCCATGGTCGGCATCGCCAAGAGCCTGTCTGAACAGGACATCGCCGATTTGGCCGCCTATTACTCGAGTCTGAAGTGAGCGCCCGACCATGAGCAACCGTCACCGTTTTTCCGTCGCTGCCGTCCTGTTGTCCCTTTCGGCCGCCGTGCCGGCCTTTGCCGCTGGCGACGTCGCCGCCGGCAAAGCCGTCTACGACCGCGTGAACTGCGCTTCCTGCCACGGCGCCGACGCCAAGACCTCGATCGATCCGAGCTACCCGCAATTGGCCGGCCAGCATGCCGACTATCTCGTGCACGCACTGAAGGCCTACCGCCGGGGGCAGTCCAACGCCGCCCCGTCGGCGAACATCCGCAAGAACGCCATCATGGGCGCTTTCGCGGTGCAACTGTCGGACAAAGACATCGAGGACGTCGCGGCCTATCTTTCCAGCCTGCCCGGCAATTTGTCGGTGAAGTAATGGGCTGCCGGGGCGATGGGCGCCGGGCTTATGACCCCGCCCGTTGCCTGATCAGCTCGATATAGGCCTCGGTGTCCAGCGGCGTGCCCAGCCGCTGTGCTTCCCAGACCACCCGTCCCAGGCATTCCATGATTTCGTGCGCGGCGTCGTGCGCCCCCTTGCTGCGGGCGAGGGCCTGGTAGGCGGCGCGTATTCCGGGCGGGTGGTCGATGGAGAGCTGTTCGGCGATGGCCAGGTGCATCGACAAGTGAAGGAACGGGTTGGTGCGACCTGCCTCGACACTGTAGTCGGCCTGCGCGGCGTCTGGGTTTTCGAGGTCGCCGTGGTACTCGGGATGCTCGAGGATCCAGTCCAGCGCCGTGGCCTCCAGCGGGGTCAGCACTTCGCCTGCGCGGTGTTTGCGCCAGGTTTCGGTGAAAAACTGGCGAACTTGTTCTCGGGTAGGGTTGAACATGATGCGGCCATTGTACCGCCGCACGTCGCGGGCGCCGCGTGGCAATGCCTGGCCGAATCCAGGATAATTGCCCCTATCCAGGGCGCGCGGCAACGGCGCGCATCCCCACGATTGCTCGGAATCCTTGCATGTCTTACAAGCATATCCAGGTGCCCGCCGAGGGCAGCCGTATCACCGTCAACGAGGATTATTCCCTCAACGTGCCGGATGAGCCCATCGTCGCCTATATCGAGGGTGACGGCATCGGGCGCGATACCACGCCGGTCGCGACCAAGGTCATCGATGCCGCCGTTGCGAAAGTCTACGGCGGCAAGCGCCGCATCCACTGGATGGAGGTCTACGCCGGCCGCAAGGCCACGACGCTGTACGGAGAAGGCGTCTGGCTGCCTGAGGAGACGCTCGATGCGCTGCGCGAGTTCGTCCTGGCCATCAAGGGGCCGCTCGGCACGCCGCCCGGAGGTGGCCTGCGCTCGTTGAACGTCATGCTGCGCCAGGCACTAGACCTATACGTCTGCCTGCGGCCGATCCAATACCTGCGTGGCGTGCCGTCTCCGCTCAAGCATCCCGAAAAAACCAACATGGTCATCTTCCGCGAGAACTCGGAAGACATCTACGCGGGCATCGAGTATGCCGCGGGCTCGCCCGAGGCGGTGGAGCTGATCACGGTGCTGGAGGAAAAGCTCGGTGCCAAGCACCTGCGTTTCCCCGCCACGTCAGGCATAGGCATCAAGCCCGTTTCGCGCGAGGGGACGGAGCGCTTGGTCCGCAAGGCCATCCAGTACGCCATCGACCACGACCGTAAGTCCGTCACGCTGGTGCACAAGGGCAACATCATGAAGTACACCGAGGGCGCGTTCCGCGACTGGGGCTATGAGGTCGCGCGCCTCGCCTTCGGTGCCCAGACCATAGACGCCGGGCCGTGGTGCCGCATCCGCAACCCCCGCACGGGCCGCGACATCGTCATCAAGGATTGCCTGATCGACACGTTCTCGCAGAGCATGTTGCTGCGGCCGGTGGAGTTCGACGTCATCGCCACCCTCAACCTGAACGGCGATTATCTTTCCTCGGCGCTGGCCGCGCAGGTGGGCGGGGCGGGCATCGCCCCCGGGGCCAACATGAGCGATTCGGTCGCCGTGTTCGAGTCTACGCACGGCACGTCCGCGAAGTATGCGGGCAAGGATTACGTCAACCCCAGCTCGGAGATCCTGGCCGGCCGCATGATGCTGCAGCACATGGGGTGGCATGAAGCGGCCGATCTCATTTTGGCCGCAATGGAGCGCACCATATTGTCCAAGCGCGTCACCTATGATTTCGCGCGGCAGATGGAGGGTGCGACCCAGGTGTCGTGCTCCGGGTTTGGCGAGGCCATCATCGCCAACATGGACTGAACCCGGGCTGGATCCGGGCGGGGCGAGGCCCGCGCCCGGTTTCGCCGAACCCCTTCTCCTTACTTCTTCCGTTTTTCCAGCAGCGGGTCGATGCGGCCACGTTCTTCGGCCACGAACTTGGCGAAGTCGGCAGCTCCCAGCTCCATGGGCATGGCGCCTGCGTCGATGAAGATTTTCCTCACCTTCGCGTCGGCCAGCGCTTTGCCCACCGCGTCGGACAGCTTGGCGATCACCGGTGCGGGCGTGCCTTTGGGGGCGAAGAGTCCAAACCATCCATTGAAATCGAAATCGGGCAGGTTCAGCGCCTCGGCCACCGTGGGGACCTCGGGTAGCAGCGGCGAGCGGACGTTCGAAGTGACCGCCAGCGCGCGCAGCCGGCCGTCTTTCAGGAACGGGGCCGCCACCGGCGTGTTGATGAAGCCCATTTGAAGGGTGCCGCCGAGCAGGTCGGTCATGGCCTGGGCGTTGCCGCGATACGGGGCGTGGGTGAAGTTGGCGCCGGTGCGGGGCCGGTGGGCCTGGTCAGCGCAATGGTGCTGGCCGACGCGGGCATCGACGTCGAGGTGTTCGAGCGCAATGCCACCGTCATGGAAGATCTGCGGGCCTCGACCTTCCATCCGCCGACGCTGGACATGCTCGCCCCCTACGGCATTTCCGACGTGCTCGTGGAGTCGGGGCTCAAGGCCCGCTTCACGCAGCAGCGAGACCGGCGCAAGGGCCTGATCGCCGAGTTCGACTTGGCGCGGCTGGAGGGCAGCACGGCCTATCCGTTCCGCCTGCAGTGCGAGCAATGGAAGCTCAATCTCGAGTTGGTCAAGAAGCTGGAGCAATACCCCCATGCCAAGGTCCGTTTCGGTTGCGCCGTCGAAGCGGCAGGACAAGACGACACTGGCGTCACGCTCAAGGTCCGCACGCTCGATGGCCTGGAGGAGGTGCGCGGCGACTACCTGATCGGTGCGGATGGCGCATGGAGTACGGTGCGCCGCAGCCTGGGCATCGAGTTCGAGGGTTACACCTATCCCGAGCGTTTCCTGGTCGTTTCCACCGAGTTCCCATTCGAGGATCAATTCGAAAACCTGTCTTGGGTCAACTACATCTCCGATCCCGAGGAATGGTGCGTGATGCTCAAGGTACCGTCCCTGTGGCGGGTGCTGTTTCCCACGGCCGAACAAGAGTCGGACGAGCGCGTGCTGTCGGATGAGTTCATCGAGGCTCGATTGCAGGGCCTGCTGCCGCGTCCCGAGCGCTATGAGGTCGTCCATCGCACGCTGTACAAGGTGCACCAGCGCGTGGCGAGCCGTTTCCGCCTCGGGCGCGTGATGCTGGCAGGAGACGCCGCGCACATCAACAATCCCCTGGGCGGCATGGGAATGAATGGCGGGGTGCATGACGCGTTCAACCTGACCGCCAAGCTCATCGACGTCATCGAGGGCCGCGCGCCGGACAGCCTGCTTGACCAGTACGAGCGCCAGCGCCGCACCGTCGCGATCGAATACATCAACGCCAATACGGCGCGCAACAAGCAGCTCATCGAAGAGCGCGACGAAGCGGTCCGGGACCGCATTCATGCCGAATTGCGCGCCACCGCGGCGGATCCGCAGGCTTCCATGGCGTACATCCGCAAGACCTCCATGTTCGACGCGCTGGAGCGGGCGAGGAGCATCGCATGAACAACGGCTATGCAACCCGTCCGCCCTCGGCGCGGCGGCAGAGGTTGCGTGCGTCGCTCGCGGCATCCGGGCCCACCGTCGCCCCGGGCGTCTACGACCTGATTTCGCTCCGGCTGGCAGAGCGAGCCGGGTTCGAGACCTTGTTCATGAGCGGATACGGGGTGGTGGCCTCGGCGCTCGGCTTGCCCGACGCCGGGCTGGCCAATGGCACCGACATGCTGGACAGGGTGCGCCAGATGGCGCTCGTGAGCGAGTCCGCATTGATCTGCGACGCCGATACCGGCTACGGCGGCTTGATCAACGTCATGCACACCGTTCGGAATTACGAGCGGGCGGGCGCGGCGGCGATCCAGCTCGAGGACCAGGTTTACCCCAAGCGCTGCGGGCACATGCGCGGTCGCAAGGTGGTTCCGGCCGCCGAGATGGAGGCGCGCATCAAAGTCGCGCTGGATACCCGCGAAGACGCCGGTACCGTCATCATCGCGCGCACTGATGCGCGCACCGACCTCGGCATGGATGAGACGTTGCGCCGCATCGACCGGTATGCCCGGGCGGGGGCGGACGTCGTTTTCGTCGAAGGCCCGGAGTCGACCGACGAGATTCGCCAATGCGCCGCCACCGTGGATGTTCCCGTCATGATCAACATGGGCCCCGGGGCGCGCCTGCCAGTGATGACGCCACAGGCGTTGTACGAGCTTGGCGCCAAGCTCGTCATCTACCCTACGGCCGCATTGTTGGCCGCCGCCCAGGCATGCGCCGACGCGTATGGCGCGCTGGGCGCGGGCCGCATTCCCGACGGGCCCTCGTATCCGTTCGCCGAATTCTCGCAGCTGATCGGGTTCGACTGGGTGGAACGCTTTGACGCCCGTTATCGCGATCTGGACCAAGGAAGCCAAGCATGAGCGATGTCGAGGTCTACCAAAGGCAAGGGCTGGGCCAGCCCTCGGGCATAGGAAAGCGCTGCGGCTTGGTGTTGGTTGATTTCGTAAACGGCTTCGTCGACCCCGCCTTGCTTGGCGGCCAGCACGTGGCCGAGGCGGCCGGGCGTACGCTCGCGCTGCTGCAGGCGTTCCGTGCGCGCAACCTGCCCGTGGCGCACAGCCGCGTGGTGTTCGCCGAAGACGGCAGCGACCACAATGTGTTCTGCCGCAAGGCTCCCGCCTTGACCCGATTCACCGAGAGTGCGGAATGTTCGCAGATTCTTCCCCTGCTCGCGCCCGAGCCGGGGGAACGCGTCATCCGCAAGCAAGGCGCGTCCGCCTTTTTCGCCACGAGTCTCGCAGATTGGTTGCGGGCGCGCGGCGTCGATACCGTCGTGGTCGTAGGGTGCACGACCAGCGGCTGCGTGCGAGCAACGGCCATCGATGCCATGCAGCACGATTTCATGACCGTGGTGGTGGAGGATTGCGTCGGAGACCGGGCGCCAGGCCCTCACCAAGCCAGTTTGTTCGACCTGCAGCAGAAGTATGCGGACGTCATGTCCCGCGACGCGCTGCTGTCCGTCATTTCTTGAGGAGTCCAACATGGATCATTTGGGTTACCGGATGAAATTCGGGGTCTTGGGGCCTTCGACGAATACGATTGTCCAGCCGGATTTCGACGACATGCGTCCCGTCGGCGTCACCAACCATTACAGCCGGATCGAGATCCCCGACATGAAGGTGAACGATGACGCAGATTTCATGCGCATGATCGAAGCGATCTCGTCCAATACCAAGCACGCTGCGGAAGTGCTCAAGAGTTGCGAGATCCAGTATTTGGTGATGGGGATGTCGGCGGTCACGTTCTGGAATGGCCGCAAGGGCGCGGAACAATACTTGAAGGAGATCCATGACTGCGCAGGCGTGGGCGTGACCTGCGGGTCGTTTGCGCTGGAAGCGGCCCTGAATGCCTATGGGGTCAAGCGCATCGCGTTCCTGTCGCCGTATTTCCCGGTCGCAAACGCCGAAGTTCGCCGCTTTTTCGAAGACTGCGGCTTCACGGTCGTGCGCGACGTTTGCCTGCGCCGTCCGAGCCCGGTCCAAATCGCGCACACTACCGATGAAATGTGCCGTGCGGCGATCCGCGAACTCGACGGAGACGATGTCGAGGCCATCGTGCAGGTGGGCACCAATCTCTCGATGGTCCGGATGGCAGCGGCCGCCGAGACGCATCGATCAGCTCACGGTGGTGTTGGAACGTGCGCGCCAGGCGGTCCCGGTCGTAACTGCGCCGCGTGCCCAGGATCACCTTGAGCTCGACGGCCTTGGCGCGCATCGCGAGCAGGCGGGCGTTGCCGGCCGCCTCATAGATGAGCGCGTGAAAACGCCGGTTCAGTGTGCTGATGCGTTCCAGGTTGGCGTCGCTGACGTCCGGTCCGCGAGACTCCATTTCATCTTCGACTTGCCGCAGCTCTTCCAGCGTGCGGGCGTCCATGCGTTCGGCCGCCAGGGCGGCCAGCTCCGATTCCACCAGAATGCGCGCGGCATAGATTTCGCGCACTTCGGGGTCCGACCAGACCCGCACGGTCGCGCCTGCATTCGGACGCAGGACGAGAAAGCCGTCGGAGACCAGCAGCCGAATGCCATCGCGCACCGGTGTGCGCGACAGCCCCAGCGCCTCGGCCACCTCTTTCTCGGTGATGCGGGACCCTTCCGGAAAGCGTCCGGTAATGATGCCTTGGCGCACATACGCGTACGCCTGCTGTACGGACGCGGGACGCGAAGATAGGTCGGAGAACGAAAAAATGTCGGGCGAAATTGCCGGCGCGGCGTTGTTGGACTTTGCTGGGCGTGACATGCATCTACAGCAGCAAGGGAAGGGTGCAGCTACTATAGCGGATCACCGCCGTTTCGCGCGTCGCCTTGCCCCGCCGGCACGGCGTGGGCATGCGCACCGGCACGGACGGACGCGGGCTGCCTGCGCTTGAACCAAAGATAAAGGCCGCTTCCGAGCACGATGATGGTGGCCAGATCGAGCAGTGCCCACAGGATTTTCATCGGCATGCCGCCGTAGTCGCCGAAGTGCAGCGGCTGGGAGAGCAGCAGCGCCGCCAAATACCAAGGCAGCCTAGGCATCGCGGTGATCTCGGCGGTTTGGGCGTCGACCAGGACCGGCTGTAGCAGCTTGGACGTGAGGGGGGCGTTGCCCGCCAGGAAAAATGTGTAGTGGTGCGGGCTGGAGAAGGCCGTGCCGGGAAAAGCGATGAACGACAGGCGCGTCCCGGGCGCCGCCGTCATTGCCACTTCCATCGCGCGTTGCACCGACGCCCGCTCGGCGGGCGGGGTGATCGGTTGTCCCTGGTACGGCGCCAGCACCGCGCTGAGTTGGTCGTACTGCCAGTACTTGATCAACAGGTCGGCCCAGGTGTTGATCACGCCGGTTGCTCCCACGACGAAAACCCACACCAGCGTCACGACGCCGAGAAGATTGTGCAGGTCCAGCCATTTCACGCGGGGCGTACGGTGTCGCCGGACGTCACCGAATTCGAGCTTCTTGGTGAACGGTCCGTAAAGCACCGCGCCGGTCACGAGGGCAACGAGCAGAAGCAGGCCCATGAAGCCGAGGAACAGTTTGCCCGCGAGGCCGGCGAACAAATCGACGTGAAGCTTGAGCATGACGTACATGAAACCGCGGTCGAAACGGGGCTCGGCCAGCACCTCCCCAGTTCGCGCGTCGACCGCCACGGAGCGGAAGTCGTCGGTGGGATCGGGCGTAGGCGTCAGCGTGACAAACCAAATGCGATCGTCTTCCTCGTCCTGGGATACGTACTGGATCACGCGGTTTCGATGAAGGGCATGCGCGGTCGTGAGCACGCTGTCCAGGCTCACCCGGACGCTATCGTCGGCACCTGCGGGGGCCTCGACTTCGGTTCCGAGCAAGTGACCGAGTTCGTGATGGAAGATCAGCGGCAATCCGGTCAAGCACAGCAACAGCATGAAGGCGGTGCAGGCCAGGCTGCTCCACTTGTGCAGCCAGGACCAGGTCTTGAGGGAGCGGGCGTTGGACATGGGATCGGTCATGCTAGGCGGCCGGAAGGGCCAGGGCAGAGGCGAACGGGGACGACGGCCGCGGCGGCCCCGGGATTGGCGGGGGTCATGGGCGGGTTCTCGCCGGAGAACGTCGCGATCGCTCGGGCGGACGACGCAGGCTGAGCCAAGTCATGGCCAGGACGGGGATGCCCAAGCCTATCCAGGACCAAACGTCGCCCCAGCTGTCGGAGACGAGCGCGCTGACCAAACCGGTCGCCGTGAGGCCGCCCAGGATGAGGGGCCACTTCCAGATGCGCATCATCGGCGAAGGCATCATCAATTTGCCCATAAAAAATAGAAAGGCAAATAGTAATGATTTTTATTTAAAAAATAAATACCTAGGGGGTGCGATTGTTCGCAGGTGGGCAAATCGCATCGGGAACGCGGCCGATTCAGGGGGCCGGCATGCGCCCTACGTAGCGGGTCACGAATGCCGGCCCCTTATGGCCTTCGCCTTCGTTCAGGACCACTTCGCCTTCCCATGCCACGACTTCCTCGAGCAGCGGGGAGAAATCGGAGCGTATGGCGGCGAGGTCGGACAGCATGTCGACCTCGCGCGGTCCGCCGCTCGGATAGTCGAGTTGGCGGGGATGAAAGCACTCAAGGATCAGCCAGCCCCCGGGGGCGAGCGCGCGGGCGAGCCGGCGGTGGATCCCGGGGCGGACGGCCGAGGGAAGGTGCACGAAAATCAGGGCCACGCCGGAGCAGGTCGCCGCCGGTGGCGACCAATCGGCGAGATCGGCATGCAAGGTGGTGATGGTGATGCCGCGCAGGGAGGCCAGCGCCAGAGCCTTGTCCAGGCCGACCTGGGAACTATCCACCGCGAGCACCTGGTGGCCCCGCTGCGCCAGCCAGACGCTGTTGCGGCCCTCGCCGTCGCCCGGCAGGAGCACGCGGCTGCCCGCCGGCAGGCGAGGCTCCTGTTCCGCCAGGAAACGGTTGGGCTCAGTGCCGTACTTATATCCGGGTCGTGAGTACCGTTCGTCCCAGGTCTTCATGCCGCCATTCCTCGGTTACTCCTCCTCCATCAACTCATACCACATCGCGTTCAGGACGGCGAAGGCTGCGGCCAGGCCCAGCCCCAATATCCAGGAAAAGTACCACATGCTCATTCCTCCCAGGTTTCAGTAGGCGTGGTTGCCGGGTTCGTTGATGGAGGCTTCGTCCACTTTGCCCCACAGCACCCGGTAGACCCACAATGTGTAGGCGACGACCAGCGGGACGAAGATGACGGCCGCAACCAGCATGATGAACAGGGTCTGGTGGCTGGACGAGGCATCCCAGACGGTGAGGCTGGCGCGCGGGTCGATCGACGAGGGCAGCAGGAATGGGAAGATGGTGACGCCCACGGTGACGATGATCCCCAGAATGGAGAGCGAGCTCGTCAAGAGGGCCGTGCCTTCTTTGCGCCACCGCAGGAAAATCCAGGTGAGGGCGGCGCCGGCCAGCCCGGCGGCGGGCGCTGCCGCCAGCCAGGGATGGCTCCGATAGTTGTCGAACCAGGCACCGGCCGCGATTTCGGCGGTCTTGCGCAAGGGGTTGGATGGGCCTGCCGGGTCGATGGCGCTGGTGATGCGATAGCCGTCTACGCCCTGCCACAGCAGGAGCCCGCCCAACGCGAACAGGACCAGGGTGGCGAGCGCCGCGGCGCTGCCATACGTGCGGGAGCGCTCCGCAACGGGACCGCGGCTCTTGAGGACGAGCCATGCGGCGCCGTGCATGCACAGCATGGATACCGAGACCAGGCCGCAGAGCAGCGCGAACGGAGACAGCAGCCCGAAGAACCCGCCTTCGTAGAAGATGCGCAGATCCTCATCCAGCCGGAAGGGCACGCCCAGCAGTACGTTGCCGACCGCCACCCCGAAGATCAGCGAAGGCACGAGGCCGCCGACGAATAGCGCCCAGTCCCAACCCGTGCGCCAGCGGGCGCTTTCGCGCTTGCTCCGGTACTTGAAGCCCACGGGGCGGAGTATCAGCGCGAACAGTATGGCGAACATCGCCAAGTAGAAACCCGAGAACGATACCGCGTAGAGTGGCGGCCACGCGGCGAAAATGGCGCCCCCGCCGAGGATCAGCCACACCTGGTTGCCCTCCCAGACGGGGCCGACGGTATTGATCACCACGCGCCGCTCGGCGTCGGTCCGGCCGACGAACGGCAATAGCATGGCAGCTCCCAAGTCGAAGCCGTCGGTCAGCGCGAACGCGATCAGCAGGATGGCCAGCAGCGCCCACCAGATCATCCGCAGTACGTCGTAGTCGATGAGGGTGTGCAGGATCATGGCTTACTCCTGGGCGGTGAGACGTTGAGAGACACGTGGCGCGATCAGGCTGACCTCGGGATCTAGGTCGGGCTCGACGCCCTTGCGGATCGCACGCAGCATGAGGCCCATTTCGATGATGAACAGGACCGTGTAGAGAGCGGTGAAGCCGAGGATGGTGGCCAACACCGTGCCGGCGCCGAGATCGGAGACCGCCGCCGCGGTGGGCAGCACGCCTTCGATGATCCAGGGCTGGCGGCCGAACTCTGCGACGAACCAGCCCAGTTCCGCCGCAATCCACGGCAGCGGGATGGCATATACCGCGAGCTTGAGCAGCCACCGGTGGGCGTCCAGCCTGCGCCGTGCCGACAGCACGAAGAAGGTGGCCATCAGCACGATGAAGAAGAAGCCGAGCGCCACCATGATGCGGAACGCCCAGAACAGCGGCAGCACCATGGGCACGGTGTCTTCGGCCGCTTGGTCGATTTGCTGGGGCGTGGCCTGGCGGGGATCGTCCACGTAGCGCTTGAGCAGCAATGCGTATCCGAGATTGCTTCCGTGTTCTTCGAAGGCGGCGCGGTCGGCCTCGGCAGCGGCCGCAGTGCTGCCGGCCGCACGGATGCGTTGCAAGGCGTCGAATGCCACGATGCCACTGCGGATGCGGTCCTTGGCGTGTTCGACCAAGGTATTGATGCCCGGAATCTCGGTCGTGAGCGAGCGTGTGCCGATCAACCCCATGACTGCAGGTATGCGGACCGCGTAGTGTGTCTCGCGCGCTTGCTGGTCGGGGATGCCGATCACCGTGAAGGGGGCCGGTGCGGGCTCGGTTTCCCACATGGCTTCGATTGCGGCCAGCTTCATTTTCTGGTGTTCGGTCGACAGATAGCCGCTTTCGTCCCCCAGCACCACGACCGACAGCGCCGACGCGAGCCCGAACGAGGCGGCAACGGTCATAGAGCGCTTGGCGACGTCGAGGTGGCGGCCCTTGAGCAAGTACCAGGCGGACACGCCGAGCACGAACACCGAGGCCGTGACGTAGCCTGCGGAGACGGTGTGGACGAACTTGGCCTGAGCCACGGGGTTGGTGATCACTGCGAAGAAGTCGGTGATCTCCATCCGCATGGTTTGGGGATTGAATGCAGAGCCTACCGGGTTCTGCATCCAGCCGTTGGCGATGAGGATCCACAGCGCCGAGAAGTTCGATCCGAGCGCCACGCACCAGGTCGCCACCAGGTGCCCGACGCGCGAGAGCTTATTCCATCCGAAGAAGAACAGGCCGACGAAGGTGGCCTCGAGGAAGAAAGCCATCAGGCCTTCTACGGCGAGCGGTGCCCCGAAGATGTCGCCGACGTAGTGGCTGTAGTAGCTCCAATTCATCCCGAACTGGAATTCCATGACCAGCCCCGTGGCGACGCCGAGGACGAAGTTGATGCCGAACAGCGTGCCCCAGAACTTGGTCATCTGGCGCCAGATCTTGCGTCCGGTCATCACGTACACCGTCTCCATGATGGCGATGAGGACGGACAGTCCTAGGGTGAGCGGGACGAAGAGAAAGTGGTAGAGCGCCGTCAGTGCGAACTGCAAGCGCGATAAAGAAACAATGTCGAGATCCATGGCGGCCGATTCCTCCTCAGTCCGTGCGCAGGGTATGGAGCGTGTTCTCGAAGGCGGCCGTGCCGCGCGGTACGTCGCCGGCCACGGTGGCACCTTTCAGAACGATGAGGCGGTCGGCCAGGGTGGCCTCCCGCCGGGTATGGGTGGCGATGATCAGCGTGCGATCGCCGGCTTGTTCGTTCAATCGCGCGAGGACGTCGCGGGCCGTAGCCGGGTCCAGGCCTTCGGTCGGCTCGTCGAGCAGCCAGAGCCGCGTGGGGCGCAGGAGCAGCCGCGCCAGTGCCAGGCGCCTCGCCTGGCCGCCGGACAGCCCGAGGCCGCCATCGCCCAGGCGCGTATCGAGCCCCATGGGCAGCGAAGCGATGGTTTGCGCCAGCCCCGCTGCGCGCAGTGCCGCCCACAGCGTGTCGTCGTCGGCGTCCGGCCGCGCAAGGAGCAAGTTGTCGCGCACGCTGTCGCGGAAAAGCTCGGTGCGCTGGGTGAACAGGCACGCTGCCGGTGCGTCGACCAAGCCCGACGTCGGCTCGAGCTCCCGGGCGATGAGCGCGAGCAGCGTAGACTTGCCGGCGCCGCTGGGGCCGACGACGGCAACCCGTTCGCCGGCCCGCACGGTGAGCGAAACCCCGTCCAGCACGTATCGGCCGGAGCGGCCCGAAGCGGCATGCAGCAAGGAGACGGACTCGAGCTTGACGTCCCCGCCGGCGCGCGCGGGGCCCTTCGGCCCGCCCTGTGCCTCGAGCTGTGGCGCCAGCCTGCGCACGGCGATCATGATGCGGGCCCACTCCAGTGCGCCCCGGCGCAGCGGGGCCATCGGTTCGGCACTGGCCAGCACGAGCAGCAACGCCAGCGCCGCCACCGGGGCGCCGATGGCGCCGTCCGCAACGAGCAGCGCACATCCGGCCAGCGTGGCGGCCATGGCCACGCCCGACGCGAACGATTGGAGGAAACTCGCTTGCGCATCGACGCGGTGGAGCGTGTCGTCCGCCCGGGCAAGGCGCGCCTGCGTACGGGCCAGGCGGTCGCATTGCGCATCCAGGCGTCCGGCCATCAACAGTTCGGCCTGGCCCGAGACCAGATCGATGGCGTCGGCGCGCAGGGCCTCCAGGGCGTGTACCCGATCGTGGGACGCGTTGCGGCTGCGCCGCACCGTCCTCGCTATCACGGCGGCATTGGCCGCGAGCATCCAGGCCGCGATGCCCAGCCCCAGCGGCAGGCTGACGACCCCGAGCGCGATGCCCATGACCGCGATGGTGGCGCCGGCCGCGCAGGCTGGCACCAGCACCCGCAGATAAAGGCCGTCCAGGGCGTCGGCATCGGCGGTCAGCCGGAACAGCAGGCGTGCCGGGCGTGCCAGCAGTTCGCGGGCGGCATCGGGACGCGCCCAGCCGGCGAACAGGCGCGGACGCAGCGCGGCCACGACTGCCAGGGCCGCGTCATGGGTGACCACGCGTTCGCCATAGCGGGCCGCAGTGCGAACCAACGCGAGCAGGCGGATGCCGGCACCGGGCGTGAAAACGTCGAAGGCGAGGGCGGTGCCGGTCGCCAGTCCCGCAATCGCGGTCGCGGTGATGAACCAGCCGGACAGGCCCATCAACGCCATGCCTGCCAGGACGGTCAGCGTTGCCAAGGCCGCGCCTCCCGCAAGCAGGCGGCCCCGTCGCACGAAAAACAGCCGCAGCACGGCCAGCACGGCGCCACGGTCGCCTCGTCCGGCGGCCGCCGCAGCGCAGGGTGCATCCGTGTGCAGCGAGGCGGAATCGATGCGGCGTTCGCTCATGCCAAGCGCTCCTCGGGAAGGGCGAGCTCGTCGCCCGAGGCCATGGGCAAGCGGATGACTCGATCCATGCGGGCGGCCAGTTCGGGGTCGTGGGTGGCGACGATGAGCGTCTTGCCCTTGGCCTGGGCCAGCAGGCGCCGCGTCACTTCGCGCGCGGTGGCTGCATCCAGGTGGGCGGTGGGTTCGTCGGCCAGCCACAGGTCCCGGGCCCGGTCGGCCGCCGCCCGTGCGATGGCTAGGCGCAGGGATTCTCCGCCCGACAGGCCGGCGCCCCCTTCGCCGAGCCTGCGTCCTGCCGCGGCGCCAGCCAATGCCCGGAGATGGGCGGCTCCGAGCGCGGCATCGACCGCGCGCGCATGGATTTCAGGGCGCCCAAGGCTGACGTTGAACCGCACGGTCGCCGCGAAAACGTGCGGGCGCTGCCCGATCCATGCGATGCGCGCGCGCAGCTCTGGGGCGGTGCTTTCGTCCAGCTCCGTCCCGCCCACGGCAATGCGGCCGGACCGGACCGGAACCAGGCCGGCGATCAATGCCAGGAGCGTGGACTTGCCCGAGCCGCTCGGGCCCAGGATGGCCACGTGTTCGCCCGGCATGACCCGCAGATCCAAGGCTTCGAACAGCGGCTGCCCGGCATCGGGATGGTGGAAGCCCACGCCGGCCAATTCGACGCCAGGCGGGGTGCGCAGCGGGGGGCTAAAGGCGGTCGAAGGGGCGGCCGGGCCGCCCACCAGCTTGAGCGGCGCCGCGGCGAGACGGTCCAAGGCGTCGAGTGCGGCACGTCCCGACGCGCGGTCGTGCCAGACCGTCGACAGCTCGCGCAAGGGTTCGAAGAAACTGGGGGCCAGAAGCAGGACGAACAGCCCCTCGCCCAACGTCAGCTTGCCGCTCCAGGCGCCGAATTGCAGTTGCCCCAAGAGATGGAATCCTACATAGACGGCCACCATGGCTACCCCGAGCGCGGAGAACAACTCCAGTACTGCCGAGGAAAGAAACGCGATGCGCAATACCGCCATGGTACGGATTCGCAGCGTTTGGGCAACGCTTTCGAGGCGGTGTGTCGTGGTTTCCACGGCGTCGAGCGCGCGGAGCGTGGCCAGCCCGCGTAGCCGATCGAGCAGGAAGGCGTTGAGCGTTCCCATTTCGGCCAGGTGTTCCTCGCTGGCGCGCTGCGCACGCCAGCCTACCAGCGCCATGAAGAGGGGGATAAGGGGCGCCGCGATGAGCAGGACCAGCCCCGCTGCCCACGAAAACGGCAGGACGCAGGCCAGGATGGCTAGGGGAACGACCGCCACTTTGAGCTGCACGGCTGGGTAGCGGGCCAGATAGGGGAGCGCGGCGTCGGCCTGCTCGGCGATCACGCTGGCGGCCTCGCCGGCGGCCGGCCGCCGTTTATCCAGCGGTGAGCCGCAGGCCAGCGCAGCGATGGCGTCGGCCCGGCGGCGAGTGACCGCATCGCGGGCCACCTTGAAGCTCAGCCGCTGCCCCCAGGTTTCCAGCCCTGTCCGGCACAGCGCCAACGCCAGGAACACCCCTGCGGCGGCGAGGCCGGGCTTGGCGTCACCGGGGTTCGCTGCCATGCGTTGTACCGCGGCGGCCAATACGCCGGCCTGGGCCAGCCATAACAGCGAACCAATTAATTGCAGCCAGTCTCCTGACGTTGGTCGGAGCCGCGCCGCGCGAGAAGGGACGTAATCCGTTGGCATGAGGTGTGTTACCGAGGGTAACTTAACAGTGCT
Source organism: uncultured Pigmentiphaga sp. (assembly GCF_937950555.1). Classification (NCBI taxonomy): domain Bacteria; kingdom Pseudomonadati; phylum Pseudomonadota; class Betaproteobacteria; order Burkholderiales; family Alcaligenaceae; genus Pigmentiphaga; species uncultured Pigmentiphaga sp. Next base: position 114,789 of record NZ_CALFCW010000069.1, read on the forward strand.
CATGCGAAGAGGCAATGATCTGGATCAAGTGCAGTGCGTGCGGCGCCCAGGGATTGCGCGAAGCGGAGCTCGCGTCGGGGCTGGGGAGCTACGCGTCCGTGGGGGCCGGGGCGCGCGCAAACCCCTCCGGCATGGCGCGAAGCGTTACAAGCGCATTGGTCGCCGGAGCCGTCCGGGGCGTATAGATACGGACATCGGAAGCCGGGCACCGGACTTGCTGGCGCTCGACGCCAGATGTCGTTGTGTCAGGAGCCGATATTGACGAACATACGTCCCTATTCCCTCACCCCCGCGGCTGCAGTGGCCGCCGCGCCCGAGAAAACAGCCGTGCAGCCACGGCGCCACCCCGAGGGCGTTCCCCTTGACAACCGGGCCGCGGAACTCGCCGCGGGCTTGCAAGCCGAGCCGGCGCGCATCGATCCAAAATTCCTTTACGACGCACAAGGCTGCGTGTTGTTCAACGCCATCTGCGAGCTGGAGGAGTACTACCCCACGCGGACCGAGCGCGCCATTTTCGAAGCCCACCGGGCAGCCATCGTGCGTTCCTTGCCTGCCAGCGTGCAATGGGTGGACCTTGGATGCGGCGATTGCGCCAAATCCCGCGATTGGCTCCCCCACGTCGATGCCTGCCGCTATGTGGGCGTGGACATTGCCGCCGATTGGGTACGCCGCGAGGTGGCCGCACTGGGCCGTCACTTTCCCCAGATGCCGTGCGAGGCGATGGAGGCGGATTTTTCCGGGGAATTCGACCTGCACGGTGCGCTGGTCGACCTGCATGAGCATCCCCCCGTCTTTTTCTATCCAGGCTCGTCCATCGGCAACTTCTCGCCCGGTCGCGCCGTGGCATTCATGGCGGCCATCGGCCGCGAAGCTGGCGCCCGGGGGTGCCTGCTGATCAGCGCCGACCTGCGCAAGGATCGCCAGACGATGGAGCGGGCCTATGCGGACGACTTGGGCGTGACCGCAGCCTTCAACCGGAATGTGCTGCGGGTGTGCAACCGCGTGCTGGGCACCGACTTCCAACCGGCGGATTTCGCGCACGAGGCGATCTTCGATGCCGAGCGTGGGCGGATAGAGATGCGGCTGCGGGCCCGAAAGCGCGTCCGGGTCCGGTGGGGCGCCATGGGCCGCACGTTCCAGCCCGGCGATGCGATCGTCACCGAGCATTCCTACAAATACACGCCCGAACAGTTTGACGGCATGCTGGCCGAAGCCGGATTCTCCGTGCGCAGCATGTGGACCGATCCGCGCGCCTGGTTCGGCGTATTCCTGGCACAGCGATGAACGCGCGCGACGCAACGAATTGGCAGGCCCTGCTGGCGCGCCGCTTCGTCGCCGTGCGCGATGCGACCCTCGCCATGCTGCACGGGTTGTCGGCGGAAGACTGCATGCTGCAATCCATGGCGGAGGCCAGCCCGGTCAAATGGCACCTTGGCCACGTTGCATGGTTCTTCGAGACTTTTGTGCTCGAACCCAGGCTGCCCGGGCACGAACCGTTCGATCCGGCCTTTCGGGAGCTGTTCAATTCCTATTACGTGGGCGTTGGCGCACGCCATCCGCGCGGCGAGCGGGGATTGTTGTCCCGCCCGTCGCTCGAGCGGGTGCTTGCCTATCAGCGATCGGTGTCGGAGCGCCTGCTGGCATGGATGGGCGAAGAGGCCCTGCCGGCCGAGGCGCTCGACCTGATCGAGCTCGGCCTGCAACATGAACAGCAGCACCAGGAGCTGATCGCCACGGACCTCAAGCACCACCTTTGGTGCAACCCCTTGCTCCCGGCGTGGGGCAGTGTGCCGGAGGGCCGGACCGAGGTCGCTCCGGGGCCGCTCCGGTTCCGCCGCTATGACGCGGCCTTGGTCGGGATCGGCCATGCCGGGGACGGATTCGCGTTCGACAATGAATCCCCCAGGCATCGCGTTTGGACCGAAGCATTCGAATTGGCGGACAGGCCTGTGTCGAACGGCGAATACTTGGCTTTCATCCGCGACGGCGGCTACGAGCGCCCGGATCTGTGGCTGTCCGACGGATGGGATGCCCGCTGCCGGCAAGCCTGGGACATGCCGCTGTATTGGCTGCGCAGGGCAGGCGATTGGTACTGCTACACGAGCTTTGGCGTGCAGTCGCTCGACGAGGCCGAACCGGTCTGCCACTTGAGCTACTACGAGGCGGATGCCTATGCGCGGTGGGCGGGGGCGCGTTTGCCCACCGAACAGGAATGGGAGCGCGCGGCTGCGGAGGCGGGCATCGAAGAGGGCGACTTCGCGGAGGCAGGCGTGTTCCACCCCCGGCGCCTGCGGCCCGGGTGCACGGCGTTCCTGGGCGGCGTTTGGGAATGGACCCAGAGCGCCTATCTGCCGTATCCCGGCTTTCGTCCCGCAGCCGGGGCAGTGGGGGAATATAACGGCAAGTTCATGATCAACCAGATGGTGCTGCGGGGTGGGTCATGCGCCACGCCCCGCAGCCACCTGCGCACGACGTACCGGAATTTTTTTCCGCCCGCCTCGCGTTGGCAGTACGCCGGCTTGCGGCTGGCTCGTTCAGGAGATTCGCATGGCTGACCCCAAACCACGCAAGCCGGAGCGCACGCGCGCGCAGGACGACGTCGGCCAACCCGAGCCGCGGCTGCCCCATGAACACGACGAGTCTCACGACAGCCAGGAAAGCGCCCCGCGCGAGATCATCGAGCAGGCCTATCGGGACGTGCAATCAGGGCAGGAGGATACCGACCTGCGAGCCAGTCGCGGCAAGCGCCAGAAGACGGTGCCGCCCGACGAATCGTGACCTACGCGGCCGGTCAGCGCTGCCCGCCCCGGCCAGCAGGGGCATCGGCGTTGCGGCTGGCGTCGCGCAAGGTCGAGAGCAGGCCCTTGCAATCGGCGTCGCTGCCTGGCCCGGTCTCGACCAGGGGGATCAGTGCCGCGAGCGGATTGATGAAGGCGAGCGCCACGGCCGCGCCGGCACGCGCCAGCAGGCTCGCCTTGTCGATTTCGAAGTCCGGTTTGGCGAAGGTGCCGACGATGTTGATCGGCGAGCGGGCGGCCAGGATGCTCTTGTCCTTGGGCTGAGGCTCCAGGCGCAGGTTCAGCTTTTCGGTCCGGAGGTCGATCGTGCCGCTCCCGTCGATACGCGTATCGTCGGTATCGACGACGAATGCCTGTGCCGTGGCGAGGCCTTGCTTCACGTCGAAGGTTGCTACGGCGCACCGCAGGCGAGTCGCTTCGTCCCCCCCGATCAGGAACCCAAGCGCCTGTCCCGCGTCCAGCCCGATCGCTTCGACCAGCAGGTTCGAGATTTCGCCGCCCGTCACGGCCAGCCCGAGCGACCCGCCTGCGTGGGCGAGCATGGCGCGCACGGAGTTGCCGGTCGTCTTGAGCTTGACGTCGGCGCCTAGCGTACCCTCGCTTTTCTTCATCAGTTCCACGTCGGGAAACAGGCGGTTCAGCCGTGCGCGTTGGATCGCGATCCGGGCGTCGGCGCGGATGACCGGCTGGCGCGCATCCATCGTGATGTCCGCCCGTAGCTTGCCGCCCGCGTAGCCGAAGTTCAGGGGAGCGAGCTTGAGCACGCCGTCTTGCAATACGAGCCGGGACGAGAAATCGTCGAATGCCCAGGGACCGCGCACGCGTACGTCGCCGGCGTCCAAGGTCACGTCTGCGTCGATGGCGTTGAGGCGTTCGAGCTCGAATTCGGCATCTGGTAGGACGCGGCCGTCCGACGCGCGGGCGTTCTTCTTGGCATCGTGCTCCGAATCATCGCCCACGCCGATCAGCGGGCCGAGGTCTTTCATGTCCAAGACGCGGCTCTTGAGCCGGGCGCGCAGTAGCGGCTTGTGTGCGCGCATTTCGTAGTGCGCATCGCCGGATATGTCTGTGGAGCCGATGGTTCCTTGCATGCCGACCAGGTCGAAAGTCGTTGCGGTGCGCCTGAGCTGCCCCTTGAGCCGGTAGGGCGGGGTGGCGGGCAGCGGCAGGTCGATGTAGGGATAAAGCGTCGATAAGGTCGGTCCGCTGGCGTCGAGGGCGAGGTCCACCTGGGCATCGCCGAAAATATCCCCGACCTGCCCTTCGGCGCGGATGCGCGTCCGTCCGGCTTGGGCGTCGATGGAAAAGGGAAACGGGGTGCCCGAGTCCCGGAGGGTCAGGATACTTCCGGCACGCGCGACGCCGCCGAACACCCCTTCGCGGTACTTGCCGTCGAACTGGAGCTTCATCCCATAGGCGGGCCCCGATGGTGGTGGTGCTTCGCTGTCGGCGCGCAGCTTGCCAGCAACGTCCAGCACGCTGTCGTCGTACGTGATCGCTAGACGGTTGAAGGCGAGCGTGCGCAGCACGATGTCCGGCGGCGGGCCGGAGTCTTCCGATTTCGGCAGGGTCCAGTTGTCGAGCTTGTCGTTCCGCGCCAGGTGCACTTGGCCGCCGTCGATGGACAGCAAGTCCAGCACGATGGCGCGCTTGAGCAGCGGTAGCAGCCGGACGTGGATATCGACCGCTTCGGCCTCGACCATGCGCTGCGGGCGGAACTGCGGAAGGTTGTCGACCTTCAACCCCTGGAGATGAATGCGCGTGACGGGACGCAGCTGCATGCGAAATTCGTCCAGCATCACCGGGCGCCCCAGCTTGTCGCTGGCGATGCGCTCCACGGTGCCGCGCAGGAAACGCCAATCGGTCAACAGCGCGGCGGCGATGAGAAGCAGGAGAAGGCCAGCGAAGGCAGCCAGGAGTTTCAATGCGCGCATGGGGAAATCCAGAAGAGGCGGCTGCCTCCACACCCCCGTTTTAATGGGTCAGGGTTGTTTGCGCAATTCGGCCGGCGGGACTTTCATCAAGTCCCGATATTTTGTGACCGTGCGCCTCGCCACCACCACGCCCTGTTCCGCGAGCAAGCGTGTCAGTGCGACGTCCGAGAGCGGCTCGCGCGGATTCTCCGCGGCAATCATGTCGCGGATCAGCGCGCGCACGGCCGCGGCCGAACAGCGCCCGCCGGTGTCCGTGGCCAATTCCCTCGAAAAGAAGTGCTTGAATTCGAAAACGCCGCGGGGCGTCGCCATGTATTTGTTGTTCGTCGCGCGCGAGACCGTGGACTCGTGCAGGTCGAGTTCCTCGGCCACTTTGCGCAGCACCAGGGGCTTGAGCGCGATCTCGCCGTAGTCGAAGAACGTGCGCTGGTGGGCGACGATGGCTTCGGCCACCCGTTGTATCGTGGCGAAGCGCTGTTCAACGTTCCGAATCAGCCAGCGCGCTTCCTGCAGTTCCTGCGCCAGGGGCGCGCGGTCGTCATAGCGCGCCTTGCGGAACAGGTTGGCGTAGGCCTGGTGCAGCCGCGCCTTGGGCATCACCGCGGGGTTGGTCGTAATGATCCATCTGTTCCTGACCTTGCGCACGATGACGTCCGGCACGATGTGGTCGCTCTCGGGCTCGGAAAACGCCAGGCCGGGACGCGGATTCAGGCTTCGGATCAGGCGGCACGCGACCGCGAGCTCGCTTTCATTGCACCCGAGCTTGCGGCGAAGTTCGGCCGTCTCGCGCCGGGCCATGAGGTCCAGGTGCGAGCCGGCGATTTCCATGGCCAGCATGCGGCCCGGCGTTCCGGGATCGAGGGATTCCAACTGCAGCCGCAAGCACTCGCCGAGGCTGCGTGCTGCCAATCCGGGCGCGTCCAGGTGTTGGACGAGCTTGAGGGCAACCATCCATTCGTCGGGGTGGGGCGGCGGGGAAATGGCCAAGGAGACGGCAAGTTCGTCGAGATCCTGCCGCAGATAACCGTCTTCATCCAGCGCTTCGATGATGACCTCCGCCAGCAGGCGGTCTCGTGCGCCCAGGCGGTATCCGCAGAGCTGCTGGTGCAGGTGATCGTGCAGGCCGACGCAGCTGTGTGTCCATTGCCCGACGTCGGGACGTTCGTCGCCGTCGTCGTCGCGGCTTCGGTCGCTGGGATACGGCGCCGAATACGGTTCCGGGTCGAACGGGGGCGGTTCGGAGGCGCGCAGGTCGGCTTCTTCGGCCTGCGAAATCTCGCCCGCGTTGCGATCGACCGACAGCACCGTTTCTTCCGCGGGCGGCGCGTCGTCCTGATCGTCTTCTTCCAGGAATGGATTGGTCGCGATTGCCTGTTGCAGCTCTTGCGTGAATTCGAGTGCGGACATCTGCAGCAGCTTGACCGACTGCTGGAGTCTTGGCGTCAAGGATAATTGCTGACGCACTCGCATGTCGTACGTGGCTTGTACCAAGGCCGTCTCCCGTGCTTTGGATGCGGGGGCCGAGGCCGGCCCCCAGGTGTCGCGATCTCAAGCAATTGCAAGCTTCGTGCCAATCGCGAAACGGTAGGCAGACGCAGCGCAGCGGTAGACAATGGCGTGCAGCTCTTGCCGGTTCGGTAAGTTTTACCTGCGCAAGGCCCACCGGGCCAGGGGCCATCCACTACATAACGTGGAGTGCATGACAGAATGATTACGTTCTTTGGCTTCGTTGTTTGTGTCGCGGCAGTCCTCTCGGCTCTCGGTTGCGCGCACCCCCTGCCCGACGCAGAAGACGCGCCGCCCCGGCGCGAGGTGCGCATTTCCACCGACAGCGGATGGCTGACCTACCGGGAGAGCCGGCGCATCATCCAGCGCTTGGGCGCAGGCGCCGGCGCGCAGGACTTCCTGGCCCGGCACCTGCAGGTGGAAGAGGCGGTGGCCGATGCGCCGCTCGTCGCCGGCAACGCCGTGCAGTTGTTCGCCGACGGTCCCAGCACCTATGCGGCGATGGAAACGGCCATCGGCGGCGCCCGGCGTTTCATTCACCTAGAGAGCTACATCTTCGAGGCCGATGCCGTGGGCTTGCGTATCGCGCAACGCCTCATCGACAAGCGTGGGGAAGGTGTGGCAGTGGCCGTGATGGTCGATGCCGTGGGCACGCTGTCCGTGCCGCCGGAGCTTTTCGAACGCATGCGGCAGGCGGGCGTGCAGGTGGTGTTCTTCAATCCGGTCAATCCCCTCCAAGGACGCGGTGCGTGGTCCCTCAATGAGCGCAGCCACCGGAAGATCCTGGTGGTCGACGGTGAAATCGCTTTTGTCGGGGGCATCAACCTGAGCGACGTCTACGCGTCCCGGCCGGGGCGCGGCTCTTCGGGCGGAAAGGCGGCAGATGCGCAAAGCGCGCCCTGGCGCGACACCCATATCAGCATACGCGGGCCTGCAGTCCAGGATGTCGAGCGCGTTTTCCTCGACGGCTGGCGCAGCCAGGATGGCCCGGACCTGGGCGCCGCGGATTTCCTCGTCCCGCAACCCCGCAGCGGACCGCACGTGGTGCGCATCCTCGTCAATCGTCCCGGTGAAAGCGACAATCACGCGATTTACCTGACGCTGCTCTCAGCCATCAACAGCGCGCAGCGCTCCATCCATGTCACGATGGCCTACTTCGTTCCCGATCCCGCCTTTATCGCGGCGTTGTGCGAGGCGGCGCAGCGGGGCGTGGACGTCGTCTTGCTGTTGCCGGGGTTCAGCGATTCTTCCATCGTGTTCCACGCAGGGCGCTCGCATTACGAAACGCTGCTGGAAGCAGGGGTGAAAATCTACGAACGCAAGGATGCCTTGCTTCATGCTAAGACTGCGGTGGTAGACGGCGTTTGGTCCACGGCGGGGTCTAGTAACCTCGATTGGCGCAGCTTTACCCTGAATCACGAAATCAATGCGGTCATTCTCGGAGCCGGATTCGGCGCGGAAATGGAAGCGCTGTTCGAGGCGGACCGCCGCGCCGCGGTACGGGTGGATGCCGAACAGTGGCGCAGGCGGCCGGTTTCACAGCGGTTCAAGGAGTTCTTCGCCCGGCTGTGGGAGCGCTGGCTCTGAGTGTCCGGTCATCCCTGGCATCCGTGCCGGCGGGCAGCGTTCAGGCGTCAGCGCCGCCGTGCTTGTAGCTGTCGAGCCGGTTGTAGAGTGTCTTGAGGCTGATGCCCAGCGTACTGGCGGTTTGCCGCTTGTCGCCGCCGAAATGGGCCAGCGTGGCCAGGATGAGCTCCCGCTGCGCTTCGGGCAGCGGCGTGCCCACGGCCAGCTCGATGCGGCCGTCGCGACGCACGATCCGTCGGTTCCGCGGAGCCGGCTCGGGGCTGCGCACCTCGACTTCCTCGTCAGCGAGTATGAAGGCGCGGTGGATCGCGTTCTTCAGCTCCCGCACGTTGCCCGGCCAGCGATGGTGGCGTAGGTTGTCGAGGGTGCCCTTGGCGAAGCGCTTGCGGGTTTTCTCGGCCGCGTTGAGTTGGTCGAGGAAGTGCCGCGCGAGCAGCTCGATGTCAGAGGTGCGCTCGCGCAGCGGTGGCACGCGCAAGGGAAATACCGCGAGTCGATACAGCAGGTCTTCCCGGAACCTGCCGTCCTGGACGGCAAGTTGCGGGTCGCGATTGGTCGCTGCGATGACGCGGACGTCGGTTGAGATCTGCTCCGTCCCCCCCACGCGGTGAAAGGCGGCGGTCTCGAGGACGCGGAGCAGCTTGATCTGCATGTCCGGCGCCATTTCCGTGATCTCGTCCAGGAGTATCGTGCCGCCGGCGGCGCGTTCGAAATACCCGGCGTGCTGCTGGATGGCGCCGGTGAAACTGCCCTTTTCGTGGCCGAACAGCTCGCCCTCGATGAGGGTGGAGGGGATGGCACCGCAGTTCACCGGGATAAAGGGGCCGCTGGAGCGGGGGCTCTTCTCGTGCAGCGTGCGCGCGACCAATTCCTTGCCCGTGCCGCTCTCGCCGATGATGAGCACGGTGAGCGAAGTGGGCGCGACTTTCTCGATCTGTTGGTACAACTCCCGCATGGCGGGTGATGCGCCATACAGCAGTCCGTAGTGGTCCCAGGCATCCGGTAGGCGCTCGGCCGAGGGAGCGGCGTTGCCGTCGGAACCCGGGCGTTGCGTTTCGGTATCGATCGTCGAGGCCTGGGCTTCGTCAGGGCGCATTGCCGGTTCCTTCCGCATGGGGCTCCAGGGGCGAGGCGAGCCGCGTCGCTGGGCGGCAAGGCCCCATTCTAAGCAGTCGCGGGCGCCCCGCGGGGCGCCGGGGACATGCACGTGGTAACGGGCTGTGGCAACGCCCATCCGTAAGCATGGAATTTACAAGTTTTCATGTAATTCTTACCTATTCCTTGCACTTGGACCATGGCCAATCGCCGGTTGTCGTGGTCTGCTGGCGGAGCACCGGCGTGACGTCTGGCGCCACGGTACGAAAACTGCGAGCGCTGCTTTCCGGAGTGGCGCCGGCGCACGACCCGGTCTGCTCGACGCTGGATCTATACAAGGAGTAAGCGATGTTGCGATGGGCCGCCATTTTCTTCGTAATTGCATTGATCGCCGCGCTTTTCGGATTCGGAGGAATCGCTTCCGGCGCCGCGGAGATCGCGAAGATACTGTTCTACGTTTTCGTCATCGTTTTCGTGGTGACGCTTCTGCTGGGTGCGTTGAGACGCTAGCCCGGAACCGAAACAGGGAGAGGATATGGGTTGGCATTCGAACGACTGGCAAGGAAAGAGCAAGGTAGTCGAGCATTTGCGCGGGGCCGTCGAGGACACCGAAGCTCTGTTGAAAAACAAGGCGGACTTCACCAGCCAGGAGCTCGAGGCTGCGCGCCACCGGCTCCGTGACGAGATGGACCGCGCCCGGGACCTGTTCCGGGACGCGCAGCGTGGCGCTGCGGCGTCCTACCGCCAGGTTTCGGCTCACACGGATGCCTACGTGCGAGAGAATCCATGGAGGGCGGTCGGCATAGCCGCCGCCGTGGGCGCGGTCATCGGCCTGCTGTCCATGCGGCGCTAGTGGCGCATTGCGCCGGCCCGCGGCAGAATGCATGTCGGGCGGTGCTCAGCCCGTCGATACGGACATCCTTTTGACGGCCGAATGGCTGCCCCCGGGAGGCGGCCCCGGCTGCGTGACCTGTTTATCGTGGAGCCTTGACGCATGCCGCATGTCCTGATCGTGGACGATGAACCGAATACTCGAGCCGCCCTGGCGGAAATCGTCAGCGCTGAAGGCTTTACCACCGCAGTGGCGGGCGACCTCCGTGAGGCCCGGATCCAGATCGTGCGCCAGAGTCCAGACGTGGTGCTGACCGATCTCAAGCTTCCCGACGGCAGCGGCATGGACTTATTCAAGGAGCTCGACCCGTCGATCCCGGTAGAGGTCATTCTCATTACCGGCCATGCGAGCGTCGAAAGCGCGGTCGACGCCTTGCGGCTGGGGGCGGCAGACTACCTCATCAAGCCGATCAACATGCAGCGGCTCAAGGCCATCCTGGATCGCATCCCGCGTGCAGGAGACCTGAAAGCCGAGATCGGTTCGCTACGCGGCGAATTGAGGCGGTTCGGTCGCTTTGGGCGCATGCTCGGAAGCTCTGCGGCCATGCAGGATCTCTATGACCAGATCGGCAAGGTTGCGCCCACGGAGGCCACGGTGCTGCTGATCGGCGAAAGCGGCACCGGCAAGGAGCTCGCCGCCCAGACCCTGCACGACCTCAGCCTGCGGCGCAAGCGCCCGTTCCTGGCCGTGAACTGCGGCGCGATTTCGCCCAATTTGATCGAAAGCGAAATGTTCGGGCACGAGCGCGGCAGCTTCACGGGAGCAGAGCGCCAGCACAAGGGGTACTTCGAGCGCTCCCACGGCGGGACCTTGTTCCTGGACGAGATCACGGAAATGCCCATCGAGCTGCAGGTGAAGCTCCTGCGGGTGCTCGAAACGGGCGTTTTCATGCGGGTCGGCACTAACCAGGAAATCGAATGCGACGTGCGCATCATCGCCGCCACGAACCGCAATCCGCAGGAGGCAGTGGCTGAAGGCAAGCTGCGCGAGGATCTCTATCATCGCCTGAACGTATTCCCCATTCACCTTCCGCCCCTGCGGGAGCGCGGCAAGGACGTCGAGCTGCTGGCCCAGAGTTTCCTCGACCAGCTCAACGAAACGCACAAGACTTCCAAGTCATTTTCGCCGGCTATGCTGGCCGACATGGTGGCGCATTCCTGGCCAGGCAACGTGCGTGAATTGAAGAACTACGTGCACCGCGCGTTCATCATGGCCGACGGCGGGCTGATCGATTCGGTGGCGGCACCCATACGACTGGCTCCGGCCGGCAAGGCCGAAAGCGAACCGCTGGTCACGATTTCGGTAGGCATGTCGCTTGCAGAAGCGGATAAGCGCCTGATCTTCGCGACGCTGCAGCACTGTGGAGGCGTCAAGAAGCATGCCGCCGAGATGTTGGGCATCAGCCTAAAGACGCTTTACAACCGGCTGGAGGAGTATGCCGCGAGCGATGCGCGCGAAACGGACGTGCACGACGCGCCCGTGTCATGACGCCTCGTGCAGTCATGGAGACCTCATGTTCGAATTGAGCCTGCACACCGTTCCTCCCGATCCGCCCGTCAAGGATCCTCCGCCGGTCGGCGACCCGCCGCGTACGCCGGTGGGCGACCCGCCCGTGCCGCCAGCGCAGGAACCCGACCCCATCGATCCCGATCTGCCGCCATCTCCGCCCACCCCTCCGGAAGAGGAGTGAGGCGGCACGGTCCGTGCTAGCAGTTTCCTATCCGTGAACAGATAGGAGACAGCCGTGTCACTCATCGTTGCTGCTCGCTTCGATTCATTCCCCGAGGCCGAGCAAGCCGGCCGCCAGCTGTTTGGCGCCGGCTTCGCCCCCGAGGACGTGTCCATTTTCTTCGTCAATCCCGCTGGGCAGCACGACCGCTACTCCCTGGGCGGGGACCAGGCGGTCGACCCCGGTGCGAGCAAGACCCGGCGCGGGGCCGTGGCGGGTGCCGCGCTGCTGGGGCTGGCCGGTGCCTTGATCGGCAGCGTCATCTGGCTGTACGCGGGGGGGTCGGTACTCGCCTTGCTGCTGGCCGTCGGGGTGGGGGCCTACGTGGGATCGCTGGCGGGCGCGCTGGCAGCAACGCGTAGTGCCGCACGCGCCCATCGGGCCGGCCACACGACCGGCATGCGCCGGGCGGGTGTCTTGGCCGCCGTGCATGTGACGCGTGAGTCGGAGGCTGTCGCCGCACGCGTGTTGCGCGATTGCGGTGGCAAAGACGTGGAAAAGGCCGAAGGCCGCTGGCGCGAGGGCGACTGGACAGATTTCGACCCCGTAGCGGCGCCGGTACTGAGCGACAAGGTCCCGGCCCGGCCCGAGGACGCCATGGACGGCCACCCGCGGGCGGCGCGGCACACGGTGCATTGATCGATGGTGTCGCGGGCGGGGGCGGCCCGTCACCGGCGTTCGGTGGCGTCGTCCTCATTGTCGCCGGGATGCGAACGCACGAGGCGCTCTTCATCCACCACCTCATCGGGCAGCACGTCACTTCCCGCTTGCTCTTCTTGCGGATCGACGGAACCGCGCTCGCCGGTGCCGCCCGAATCGGTGTCCGTGGCCTCGTCCGGCAAGCCGGCCAAGTCGCTGCCTGAGTCGGAGGTATCGCTCGGTCCCAGCGCTCCGGTCTTGTCCTCGTCGGGCGCTGCGTCGGGGGCGCCCAGCACGCTGCTGTGGGTCATCACATGCTCCTTCCAGAATGCCGGGTACGCCGCAAACCGCGTGCCCGCCGGTCGAGCCGGGCGACTCACGCGGGCAGCGTCTTCTCCTTGTACTCGCACAAGTCTGCGATGCCGCATTCCGGGCATTTGGGCTTGCGGGCGAGGCAGACGTAGCGTCCGTGCAAGATGAGCCAGTGATGGGCGTCCAGCAGGAAGGGCTTGGGCACTACCTTGAGGAGGCGGTCTTCCACCTCGCGCACGGTCTTGCCGGGCGCCAGGCGGGTGCGGTTGGCCACGCGGAAGATGTGGGTGTCGACAGCCATGGCGACTTGCCGGAAGGCCGTATTGAGCACCACATTGGCGGTCTTGCGGCCGACGCCGGGCAGCGCCTCAAGCGCTTCCCGGCTGGCGGGTACTTCCCCGCCGTGCTGCTCGAGCAGGATCCGGCAGGTAGCGATGACGTTCTTGGCCTTGGTCTTGTAGAGATTGATGGTGCGGATGTACTCGATCAGCCCTTCCTCGCCCAGCTCGAGCAGTTTCTCGGGCGTGCCGTACTGGGGGAAGAAGCGGCGCGTCGCCAGGTTGACGGATTTGTCGGTGGCCTGCGCCGAAAGGATGACCGCAATGAGCAGCTGGAACGTGGTTTGGTATTCCAGCTCCGTCGTCGGCGTGGGATTGGCGGCTTGCAGGCGCTCGAAAATAGCGAGTCGTTTGGCAGAATTCATGCAGACGCGGCGATGGCCGTCTTGTTCGGGATGGATCAATGCGCCCGCCGGGCGCGCGCCCGGGCCAGCGCGGCCTGCAGTATGGCACGTTTGCGTTCGGCCGCTTCGTCGGCGCCGGTGGCTGCCGCAGCGGAGGCTGCGGGGGCGAGCGGGGAAGCGCCTTGGAGTTGGGACTTGGCGCGCAGCCGTTCTTGGTCCTCGAGGCTTTCGCGGGCGAGCCTCTCCTGCCGGCGCCGATGGCGCAGCCTCGCGGCGTCGGCGTCTTGCCGCGTCCAGGTGCGCCCGCCGGGAGCGGGCTCCATCACGATGCAGTCCACAGGACACGGAGCCACGCACAGGTCGCAGCCCGTGCACAGCTCGGGCAGCACCGTATGCATGGCCTTGTTGGCGCCCACGATGGCGTCCACCGGACAGGCCCGGATGCAGAGCGTGCAGCCTATGCAGTGCTGTTCGTCGATGCGCGCCACCCTCAGCGGTTCGTGCCTCCCGCGCGTTTCGTCCAGCGGCAACACCGGCCGTTGCAAAAGGGCGGCGAGCTTGACGATGCCTTCGTCGCCGCCGGGCGGACAACGATTGATGGATGCTTCGCCGCGCACGATGGCTTCGGCGTATGGGCGGCATCCCTCGTAGCCGCACTTGGTGCATTGCGTCTGGGGCAGTTCCGCGTCGACCAGGTCAACCAGGCTCACGGGCGTCCTCGTCAGGCGGGATGGCTGTGCTGGCGAATGAAGGCGGCAATCTGGGGGCAAATCATCTCGCGCCAGCGCCTTCCCGAGAAAATGCCGTAGTGGCCGCAACGTGGCGCCGTGAAGTGACGCTTGCGTTCGGCCGGAATGCCGCTGCACAGGTCGTGCGCGGCCCGGGTCTGGCCGGAGCCGGAAATGTCGTCCAGCTCGCCTTCGATGGTGAAGAGCGCGACCGATTCGATGTCTGCCGGCTTGACAAGCTTGCCCTGCACTTTCCAGACCCCGCGCGGAAGCTGGAACTCTTGGAACACGATGCGTATGGTGTCCAGATAGTACTCGGCCGGCATGTCCAGCACGGCGTTGTATTCGTCGTAGAAGCGGCGATGCGCCTCGGCGTCCTCTTCATCCCCGCGCACCAGGTCGAGGTAGAAATCGTAGTGGGATTTCAGGTGCCGGTCGGGATTCATGCTCACGAAGCCGGCATGCTGGAGGAAGCCCGGATATACCTGGCGACCGGCCCCGGGAAAGCGCGGCGGCACGCGGTGGATGAGGTTCGTCTCGAACCAGGAGTAGGGTTTGGTCGTCGCCAGGTTGTTCACTTGCGTGGGCGACTTGCGCGGGTCGATGGGGCCGCCCATCATGACCATGCTGCGCGGCAGCTTGGGATCGCCTTCCGAGGCCATGAGCGACACCGCGGCGAGCACGGGGACGGTAGGCTGACAGACGGAAATCACGTGGACGTCCGGCCCCAGCTGGCGGATGAAATCCCGGATGTAGTCCACGTAGTCGGCCAAGTGGAACGGGCCGGCAGAGACCGGCACCATGCGGGCATCTATCCAGTCCGTGACGTAGACGTCGTGCGCGGGAAGCAGGGCGCGCACGGTGTCGCGCAGCAGCGTCGCGTGGTGGCCGGAGAGCGGCGCCACCAGCAGTACGGTCGGATCGGGCTTGCGCCTGGCGGGCTTGCGGCCGGCCGGGGTGCGCACGAAATGCACGAGGTTGCAGAATGGACGCGCAGCGGCGATCTCTTCGGTGACGACGGCGTCGGCGCCGTCCATGGTCGTGGACGTGAGCCCCCAGGCCGGCTTTTCGTAGTCCTTGCCCAGCCGGTACAGCAGTTCGTAGCCCGCCGCAAGGCGCCGGGACATCGGCGTATAGGCGAGGGGGCTGTACGGATTAGAGAAAAGCTGTGCCGTCGCGTCCGCAAAGTGCGCGAAAGGGGTGAGCAGCGCCCGCTGCCATTCATGCAATTGATACAGCATCTTTGCTCCAGACCTGGGTGCAAACGATCGTTGCCGTCAAACGATTATATTGCATTGCACAATCCGCGCGGTTCGCGGCCTGGGGAGGGAGGCGAAGCTACCCCTACCAGTAATTCTCGACCGCCAGGTTCCCCGGCTTGCCCCGCCGGGAGGTGCCGAAACCGCGTTCGGCCAGCAGCTTGCGCAGGTCCGAGACCATGTCGGGGTTGCCGCAGAGCATGACGCGCGAGCGTGCCGGATCCAGCGTCACGCCGGCGCGCCTTTCCAGCTCGCCGTTGGCTATCAGCGTCGTGATGCGGTCGCTCATCGCGCCTTCCACCTTTTCGCGCGTGACCGATGGCAGGTAGATGAGCTTGTCCGGCCGCCCGCGGCAAAATTCGCCAAAAACCTCGTGGTTGCGCAGGCCTTCGATGACGTCGCGATACACCAATTCCTGCGGCGTGCGCACGCTGTGCACTACGATCAGATGATCGTATGTTTCCCAGACCTCCAGGTCCTGCAGGACAGAGACGAAAGGCGCCAGTCCCGTTCCCGATGCCAGCATCCACAAGTCCTTGCCGGCAGGGAAGGCCGCCGTGGTCAGGAAGCCGAAGCTCGTTTTGTCGACGTAGATGCGGTCGCCTTCGCGCAGGTGCTCGAGCGCGCTGGTGAACTCGCCGCCCGGCACGACGATGGAAAAAAACTCGAGGAAGTCGTCGTAAGGCGCCGATACGATGGAATAGGCCCGCCAGACGATGCGCCGCCCGGATCCGTCCTCGGCGTCAGGGTCCTGCCGTTCTATGCCCAGGCGGGCGAACTGCCCCGGCGCGAAACGAAAGCCTGGCGATCGTGTCGTACGGAAAGAGAAGAGCTTGTGCGGGACCCAGGTCTTGACCCAGGTGACGGTTTCGACGGTGTATTTTTCAGCGGTCATTATTTCCTGGGCGTCCCCGGCCGGGGCCGCCAGCGCCGGCCAGCCGCCCCGGAGGCGGCCCTGAAAACTGGAATGACGATGCGTCGGCGCGAAAACGGGTCGTTATCGCTCCAGCAGCGCCAGCTTGCCCGTCTTGTCCTTCCACTCGTCGGCGTCGGGCAGCGGCTCTTTGGTACGGGTGATGCTGGGCCAGGTTTGCGCCAGCTCGGCGTTGAGCTGGATGAAGTGGACTTGGTCGGCAGGTACGTCTTCTTCGGCCATGATGGCGTTGGCCGGGCATTCGGGGATGCAGACGGCGCAATCGATGCACTCGTCGGGGTCGATCACCAGAAAGTTAGGGCCTTCGCGAAAGCAGTCGACCGGGCAGACGTCAACGCAATCGGTGTATTTGCATTTGATGCAGTTCTCGGTGACGACGTGAGTCATAGGCTGCTCCAGGGCGGGCTGGAATAAAGTTTAGGTCAAGCCCATCATTTTACCGGACTGGGAGAATCCGGCCGGCATACCCCTTGCGGTGCCATGGATGGAGCGCGCTTCGGGCGCACGGCCGCGGCCGGGCCGGCATGCGGGTAAACCCATGCTTGTGCTATTTTCTTCAGTTACGCAAAAAGGCATCACTGGAGACCGTACGATGCGATCCACCCTGACCGCGCTGCGCAAGAAACTCGCCGCAGGCCGCAAGATTTCCATGCTGACGTGTTACGACGCCGGTTTCGCCAAGGTAATGGAGGATGCCGAGGTCGATTGCATCCTGGTCGGCGACACCTTGGGCATGGTCGTGCAGGGGCGGGACTCCACGTTGCCGGTCCAGCTGCAGGATGTGGCCTACCACGTTTCATGCGTGGCCCGGGGTACGCGGCGGCCGTTCCTGTTGGCCGACATGCCGTTCGGCACGTACCAGGAAAGTCCGCAGCAGGCGCTGCGCAATGCCGTGACGCTGCTGCAGGCCGGGGCGCAAATGGTCAAGATCGAAGGCGGGGCGGAACTCGCGCCCACGATCGAGCTGCTCGTGCGCAGCGGCGTCCCCGTCTGCGGCCACATCGGCCTGCTGCCCTCGCACGTGCATGCGCTGGGCGGCTATCGCGTGCAGGGCAAGGAAGACGCCGAGGCCAGGCGCATCGTGGCCGACGCCAAGGCGGTCGAGGCCGCGGGCGCGGCAATGATGGTGATTGAGGCAGTGCCCGATCCGGTGGCGCGCCAAGTGTGCGAGGCGGTGGACCTGATCACCATCGGCATCGGTGCCTCGGCCGCGTGTTCCGGACAGGTGCTCGTCATGCACGACATGCTGGGGCTGACCTCGACGCCCGCCAAGTTCGTCAAGAACTACATGGTGAACGCCCCGGCCGGCGGGGATGCGGTGCTGCAGGCGTTCCGCCGCTATGTCACGGAAGTCGAGAGCGGCGCATTTCCCGGGCCCGAGCACGTTTACGGCATGTCCGGAGGCAATCTCGGCACGCCCTATGGCAACCAGAGTGGTCCGCAGTCATGATCATCACGTCTTTGCTGGATACCGACCTCTATAAGTTCACCATGATGCAGGTGGTCCTGCATCATTTCCCCGCGGCGCAGGTCGAGTACAAGTACAAGTGCCGCACGCCGGGGATAGACCTGCATCCGTATGTGGACGAGATCCGCGAAGAAATCGATGCGCTGTGCGAGCTGCGCTTCACCGAGGAGGAGCTCGCCTACCTGGGCAGCCTGAGGTTCATCAAGAGCGATTTCGTCGACTTCCTCGGGCTGTTCCGCCTGCCCAGGCGCTGCATATCGGTCTCCAAGGCGCAGGCGCCGGGCGAGCTCGACATCGTGGTCCGGGGGCCGTGGCTGCACACGATCCTGTTCGAAATCCCGGTGCTGGCCATCATCAACGAGGTCTATTTCCGCAACAACCACCTCGTCCCGGCCTATGCTGAGGGGCGGCAGCGCCTCATGAGCAAAGTGGAGATGGTGCGCAGCGATCCGGAGCTGCACGATTTCCACGTTGCCGACTACGGAACCCGCCGGCGCTTTTCCAAGGCCTGGCACGAAGAAGTCGTCATCACGCTCAAAGAGCAGATGCCGGAGAATTTTGCGGGAACCAGCAACGTCTACCTCGCCATGAAGCACGGGCTGACGCCGCTGGGCACCATGGCGCACGAGTATCTGCAAGCCTGCCAGGCGCTGGGGCCGCGCCTGCGCGATTCGCAGATCTACGGTTTCGAGGTCTGGGCACGCGAGTATCGCGGCGACCTGGGCATCGCGCTGTCCGACGTTTACGGAATGAACGCGTTCCTGCGCGATTTCGACATGTACTTCTGCAAGCTGTTCGACGGCGCGCGCCACGACTCCGGCGATCCCTTCATTTGGGGGGAACGCCTGATCGAACACTATAAGCAGAACCGGGTCGATCCCCGCACCAAGACGCTGGTGTTCTCCGACGGCCTGACCTTTCCGTTGGCCATCAAACTGGCCAAGCACTTCAAGGGGCGCTGCAACACTGCCTTCGGCATCGGCACCAACTTGACCAACGACCTCAGTTACCAGCCGCTGCAGGTCGTCATGAAAATGGTCAAGTGCAACGGGCAACCGGTGGCCAAGGTGTCCGACACGCCGGAGAAGACCATGTGCGAGGACAAGGCCTATCTGGCCTACCTGCGGCAGGTGTTCGAGATCCCGCCGGAGCAGACGGAGGGCGGGGACGACTGATCCCGCCTAGACGCCCAGGTAGCGGCTGAGCGTTTCCGGCCGGCGCCGCAGGTCCTCGGCCAGCCCTTCCTGCACCACGCGCCCTTTTTCCAGCACCATCAGGCGGTCCGCATTGGCCATGACCATCCGGTAGTTGCGGTCCACGACGAGGGCCGCCAGGCCGGTGCGCCGGATCTCGCCGATGACGCGCCAGATCTCGGCCACGATCAGGGGCGCGAGGCCTTCGGTCGCTTCGTCCAGGATGATCGCTGCGGGGTTGGTCATCAGCGCGCGGCCGATGGAGAGCATCTGCTGCTCCCCCCCTGAAAGCTGCCAGCCCAGGTTGCCCAGCCTTTCGGTGAGCCGGGGAAAGGTCGCGAGCACGCGGTCCAGCGTCCACTCGGCGCGCCCGTCCGTGCCCCGGCGCGCGGCCATGACCAGGTTTTCCTTCACCGTCAGGTTGGGGAAGATGCCGCGTCCTTCGGGTACGTAGGCGATGCCGACCTGGGCGGCTTCGTAAGGTTTGCCGCGCGACAAGTCGCGGCCTCCGATCACGATCTGGCCTTCGCGCTCCCTGACGTGGCCGAGCAGGGTACGGATCAACGTGGACTTACCCATGCCGTTGCGGCCCAGCAGGCCGAGGGTTTCGCCGCGTCCCAGCCGAAAGTCGATGCCGTGCAGAATGTGGCTGCTGCCATACCACGCGTGGATCCCGCGGGCGTCGATGAGCGTTTCCATCCCTTGCTTCCTCGCGTCGCTCAATGGGCTGCGCCCAGGTAGGCTTCCTGGACGTCCGGATTGTTGCGGACCTCGGCCGGCAGGCCGGTGGCGATGGGGCTGCCGTTGACCATGACGGTGATGTCGTCGGCCACGGCGAAGACCGCGTCCATGTCGTGCTCCACCAGCAGGATGGCGTGGCCTTTCCTCAGCCGGCGCAGTAGCTCCAGCATGCGCTCGGATTCCTCCGCGCCCATGCCGGCGAGCGGTTCGTCGAGCAGCAGCACCGTCGGCGAGGTCGCCAGGCACATGGCGACTTCCAGCTGGCGCTTTTGGCCGTGCGAGAGGCTGGCGGCGGGCTTGTCTGCCAGGGCCGAGAGCCCCGTGCGCTCCATCGCGTCGTCGGCGCGCTCCTGGCTGGCCTTGCACGCCTGCGCCGATTCCCAGATCCGCCAGGGCCGCTGGGCGCGCGCCTGCGCGGCGAGGCGGCAGTTTTCACGTACCGTCAGTGGCAGGAAGATGGTATTGCGCTGGTAGCTGCGGCCTATGCCCGCCTGGGCGCGGCGCGGCTGCGACCAATTCGTGATGTCGCGGCCGTGCAGGCTGATCCAGCCAGAGGTGGGCGCAAGCTCTCCCGAGAGCAGGTGGATGAGCGTCGATTTGCCCGCGCCGTTGGTGCCGATCACGGCATGGATGCGATCGGGCGCGAGGGCGAGGGAAACATTGTCGATGGCTTTGAGCGCGCCGAAATGGCGGCTCAGCCCGTGGGCTTGGAGCACTGCCGTCATGTCGTCTGTTCCGTAGCCGTGGCGCGCGGCGACGCGAGGTCGTCGTCCACCGGGTGGGTTGGGATGCGAGGCGAGGCGGGGCGCGCGCGGCCGCGGCGGGGCAGGCGCAGGCCCGAGAAGCCTCCGGCCAGGCCTTGCGGCATCCACGCCACGGCCAGGATGATGAACCCGCCCATCAGCAGCTGCCAGTGCTTGGTGAGGTCCTGGAACCATTCGGCCAGCAGCACGAAGGTGGCGGCGCCGGCCACGGCGCCCGCCATGCTGCCCAACCCGCCGAGGATGATCATCAGGAGCGCGTTGCCGGACTGGTGCCAGGACACGAGCTCCGGATTGACGTAGCCATGCTGGGTGGCGTAGAGAAAGCCCGCCAGCCCAGCGAGGGCGCCGCCCAGGGTGAAGCTGGCGAGCTTGTAGGCAAACGTATCGAAGCCGGCTGCCCGCATGCGAGGCTCGTTGTGCCGGATGCCGACCAGCGCGTGGCCGAGCCGCGAGCGCAATACCAGCCCGATTACACCCAGCGTGAGCGCCAGGCCGAGCAGCGTGAGCCAGTAGACGTGGGAGGCTTGGTCAAGGTCGACGAGGCGCAGGCTCCCCAGCTCGAACGCCGGCTTGTTGTAGATATACGTGCCGTCGCTGCCGCCGAATATCTCGACGTCGTGGAACACGAAGTACACCAGCTGGCCGAAGGCCAGGGTGACCATGATGAAATAGATGCCGCGCGTGCGCATCACCAGGAAACCGATGATGAACGCGAGCAGCGCCGCACAGGCGATCGCTGCCAGGAGCAGCAGCCAGCCGTTGCCGGCCTCGTAGCGCGGCGTGAGCATCGCGACGGCGTAGGCGGCGGCGCCGAAATAGGCGGCGTGGCCCAGGCTGATCAGGCCGGTGTAGCCCGCCAGCAGCTGAAGGCTGGCGGCGAAGATCGCCATGATCAGCACTTTGGTGCCGAGTTCGATGTGGAACGGCGTGCCGATTGGCTCGGGCAGCACCGGCAGCAGCGCCAGCAGTCCCAGCACGACGATCCAGGCAAGCAGGGGAGGGACTTTCATTCCGTATTCCAATGTGTCGCAGGCAGCTCCGGCACGGCGGGCCGCGCCAGGGATCAAGTACCTTGTTTGAACAAACCCTCTGGGCGCCATAACAGGATGGCGGCCATGAGGACATAGATCAGCGCGCCGGCGGCCTGCTGCCAGAACACCTTGCCGAAGGTGTCGACGAAGCCGATCAGCAGCGACGCGACCAGCGCTCCCTTGATCGAGCCGATGCCGCCGATGACCACGACGACGAAACAGATGATCAGTACAGAGCCACCCATGCCTGGGTAGACGGAAGAGACGGGTGCGGCGATCATGCCCGCGAGCACCGCGATGGCGACGCCGATCGCGAATACGATGCGATACAGCAGCGATATGTTGATGCCTAGCGACTGCACCATCTCGCGGTTGGTCGCGCCGGCCCGCACCATCATGCCCACCCGCGTTTTCTTGAGCGCCGCGTACATCGCGGCGGCCAGCAGCACGCATACGCCCGAAATGAAGAGCCGGTACACCGGGTACGTCATGTCGTTGCCGATCGCGATGCCGCCGGACAGCCAGTCGGGGACGGGCACCCCGTGCACGTCGTCCCCTACGAGGATGCTGCGCATTTCTTCGATCACCAGAATCAGGCCGTAGGTCAGGAGCACCTGCTGCAGGTGTTCGCGCTCATAGAGGAAGCTAAAGAAGCACCATTCCAGCAGGTAGCCGAACAAGACGGCCAGCGCGATGCCCAGCAGCAACGCCGCGACGAAGTTGCCGGTCAACGACGACAGCGTGAACGCCAGGTACGCGCCGATCATGTAAAAGCTGCCGTGGGCCAGGTTGATCACGCCCATGATGCCGAAGATCAGCGTCAATCCGCTGGCGATCAAGAACAGCAGCAGGCCGTACTGCACGCTGTTCAGGCACTGGATCAAGAAAGTCGTCAAATCCATCGCTCACTCCCGTCGGGCCGCCGTCGCAAGTCGCGGTCGCGCCTTACATCTTGCAGCCGCGCGCCGGGTCGGCGAGGGCGGGCACTGCAACGCTGACGAATTGGTTGGTCTTGTTCTCGACCTTGCGCAGGTAAATGTCCTGTACCGGGTTGTGCGCCCTGGACATCGTGAATGCGCCACGCGGGCTGTCGAGCTTGGCCTGCTCCATGCCCTTGATCACGGCTTCGCGCTTGCCGATGTCGCCGTTCGCGGCCTTCAGTCCCGCGTCGAGGAGCTGTGCGGCGTCGTAGCCCTGTACGGCGTAGACGTCGGGCTGGAGCTTGTACGATTTTTCATATGCGGCGCGGAAGGCCTTGTCCTTGGGCAACGTCAGGCCGTCGGCATAGTGCAGCGTGGTCAGCAGTCCATCGGCGGCGGCGCCTTGCGCTTCCAGCGTGCCGTCGGTCAGGAAGCCGGGGCCATAGAGCGGGATTTTGTCTTTCAGGCCCGCCGCGGCGTAGTCCTTGACGAACTTGACCGCGCCGCCGCCGGCGAAGAACACGTATACGGCATCGGGCTTGAGCGCGGCGATTTCGGTCAACAGGGCCTGGAATTCGACGTTGGGGAAGGGCAGGTGCAGGTGCTTGATGACCTTGCCGCCCTTCGATTCAAAACCTTCCTTGAAACCGTTGGTCGACTCGTCGCCCGCGGCGTACTTCCAGCTCAGCGTGACGGCCGTCTTGTGTTTGAACTGGGTTGCGGCCACCAGCCCCATCGCATAGGCGGGCTGCCAGTTGCTGAAGGAAGAGCGGAAAATGTTGGGCGCGCACAGTGGGCCGGTCACATCGTCGGCGCCCGCGTTGGGGATGATGAGCAGCGTCTTGGTGTCTTTTGCGACCTTCGCCATGGCCATGGCCACGCCCGAGTGCACGGTGCCGACCAGCACGTCGACCTGGTCGCGCTTGACGAGCTTGTTGGCGTTGTCCGAGGCCTTGGCCGGGTCGGATTCGTCGTCTACCTTGAAGTACTCGATGTCGCGTCCGGCCAGCTTGCCGCCTTGCTCCTGCACGTACAGGCGGAACCCGTTCTCGATCGCGGTGCCGAGCGCCGAATAGGTGCCGGTGTAGGGCAGCATCAGCCCGACCTTCACCTTGCCCGGAGCCTGGGCCGATGCCGTCGAGGCAAGGCAGGACGCGGCGAACATCGCGGCGGCGAGGATGGCGGATTGGCGTTTCGAAGCGTTCATTTCTTGTCTCCTGGCGGGCGGGCATCGTGCGGCGCCGCCCCTTTCTTGGTGGAAAAAGTCGATGCGCCCTGTGGCTGCGCATCGCGGTGACGCCCGAAGTTCTCCGGACGGCTCATCGGTGGTGGCGCCGGATGAAGGCCACGCAGGCCTCGATCAGCTTCGCCGGCTGGTCGCGGTGCGGCGAATGGCCGCAATCCTCCAGCTTCAGCAGCTCGGCATGCGGGACTTCTTCGGCAATGCCGTCTATCTGCGCCATGGTGCCGTACTCGTCGTCGTAGCCCTGGACGGCGAGGACGGGGCAGCGGATGTCGGGCAAGAGCGCCTTGATGTTCCAGCGCTTGAATTCGGGGTTGAGCCAGACGTCGTTCCAGCCCCAGAAGGCCGAATCGGGATCGGCGTGGTAGCGGGCGAGCTTGCTGCGCAGGTCGGTGGTGACGTAGCCGTCGCGCGCCTGTTCGATGCTGGCCAGCGTGATCGACTCGACGAAGAGATGAGGCGCTGCAACGATCAGCCCTCCAACGCGGTCGGGAAACGCGGCGGCGTACATGAGCGCGATCGAGCCGCCGTCGCTATGGCCGTAGAGCCAGGGCGGGTCGGCGCGGGTGTCGTGGCCGATGGCCTCGAAGAATGCGGGCAGGAAATGACGGGCCTGTCTATGCATGAAGTCGACCGGCCATTTCTCGTGGCCGGGCCGCGGACTCGAGCGGCCGTAGCCCCAGCGCGACAGCACCAGGCCGCGGCAGCCGACGGCTTCGCAGAGGGTGCGCGGGAAATCCTTCCACATCGCCACCGAGCCCAGGCCCTCGTGCAGGAACACGAGCAACGGCTGCTGCGTACGCTGCGGCGCGATGAACACGTATTCGATGTCGTGGCGCTTGCCGTCCCAGGAAACGTCGGCGAAGCGCGTGGGGGCAGCATCGGCGTCCGGGGTGGCGTAGGTGCGCCAAGGCAGCCCGGCGCGCAGCGGTTCATTCGCGCTCATGCGTGCACCTCCTGCGATGCCTTGGCGCTTTCCCGCTCCCGCAGCCGGAACCGCTGGATCTTCCCCGTCGCGGTCTTGGGCAGGTCGCTGACGAACTCAATCTGGCGGGGGTATTTATGCGGTGCCAGGCGCGCTTTCACGAAGGCCTTGAGCTCGGCGTCCAGCGCGTCTCCGGCGGGCTGGCCGGGCTTGAGCACGACGTACGCCTTGGTCTTGGTCAGGCCGTCGTCGTCGGTGACGCCAATCACGGCGGCTTCGAGCACGGCGGGGTGCTGTACCAGCGTCGCTTCGACCTCGAAGGGCGAGACGTACTGGCCGCTCACTTTGAGCATGTCGTCGCTGCGGCCGGCGTAGGTGTAATAGCCGTCCGCATCGCGGCTGTATTTATCGCCGCTCTTGGTCCAGGCGCCCTGGAACGTCTCGCGGCTCTTTTCGCGGTTGTTCCAGTACATCAGCGCCGCGCTCGGGCCCCGGATGTAGAGGTCGCCGATTTCCCCCACGCCCACCGGCTTGCCGTCCTCGCCACGCAGTTCGACTTCGTAGCCCTCCACCGGTTTGCCGGTGGTGCCGTAGCGCACGTCGCCCACGCGGTTCGAAATGAAGATGTGCAGCATTTCGGTCGAGCCAATGCCGTCAATGATTTCGCAGCCGAAATGCGCGGTGAAGCGTTCTCCGATTTCCTGCGGGAGCGCCTCGCCCGCCGATGAGCACAGGCGTAGGGCGACGTCCTCGCGCGCGGGCAGCGCCGGGCTGGCCAGCATGCCGGCATAGCCGGTCGGGGCGCCGCAGAAGATCGTGGGCCGCAAGCGCGTCAGTCTTTCGAAACAGGCTTCGGGCGTGGGACGCCCGGCCATGAGCACGACGGAGGCGCCGACGCTGAGCGGAAAACTCAGCGCATTGCCCAGCCCGTAGGCGAAGAAGAGCTTGGCGGCCGAGAACACCGTGTCGCTCTCGCGCATGCCCAGGACGCGCTTGGCGTAAAGCTCGGCCGTCCAATAGGGGTTGGCGTGGGTGTGCACTGCGCCCTTGGGCTTGCCTGTGGAGCCGGAGGAATAGAGCCAGAACGCGGGCTCGTCTGCGAGCGTGTCGGCCGGGGCAGCCATGGGTTCGTGCGCGGCCAGCCAGTCGTCGAAGTCCAGCGCGCCGCCTAGGGGAGTGCCAGATTCGTCGCGCGATGCGACGATGTGCCGCACCCGGTGCCTGCTCGTTGCGAGCGCGGACGAAACCTTGGGCAGTAGCGAGCGCGAGGCCAGCACGGCGCGCGCCCGGCTGTGCTCGAGCATGTAGGCGTAATCGGCAGGCGTCAGCAGCGTATTGACCGCGACGGGCACGATGCCTGCGTAGAGCGCGCCGAGGAAGCTGACGGGCCAGTCGGTGCAGTCGTTCATCAACAGCAGCACGCGGTCTTCCGGGCGCAGGTCTAGGTCCAGCAGCGCGGAGGCGGCCCGGCGGACTTTTTCGTCGAGTTCGCCGTACGTCATGCAACCGCGGTCGTCGATGTAGGCTGTCTTGGCGGCGCGTCCTGCATTGAGCGCCAGCAGATGGCCGGCGAAATTGAACTCCGCAGGTGGGGCGGCACAGTCGGCAAGCATGGTCGTCTCCTCACTCCAATCAATGCTCGTTTTCCGGCTCCCGTCAGGCAGTGCGTGCGCCGGAATGTGCTCGATGTCTCGTTTGCGCGGGCCTAGGGCCCACCGGCGCCCAGCCCGTCGAGGACGGATCCGGCGCCTTGGATCGCGGTGCGGCGGTGATAGAACTGCAGCGCCCGCAACCCTCCCAGCTCCTCGCCACCGCCGGCGCGACCCGGGCCGCCGTGCAGCGACATGGGCATCACGTTCCCGTGGCCGCTGTGCGTGGCACCCACCGCGGGGGTGACCACGTGCAGGCGGCCGTGCGCGTCGGCCAGCTCGAGCGCGACGCGGGCGGCGAGCGCATCGTCGCCGGTGTAGATGGAGGTCACGAGTGAACCTTGTCCGAGGCGTACCTGGCGCGTCGCATCGTCCAGGTCGCGATAGGGCAGCAGTGTCGCCACCGGACCGAAGACTTCGATTTCGTGGACCGCCCCGGCCGAGGCGTCCGGTGCGCCGAGGAGGGTCGGCCCGATGCAGGCAGATACCGAGGGGTCGGCATCGACCAGGGGCGTTGCTTCGCCGTCGTGTAGTACCTCGGCGTGACGCCGCAGCTGCGCGATGCCGGCGCGGACGCTTTCCCATTGTGCGCGGCTGACCAGGGATCCCATGCGCACCGCGTCATTGCGCGGATCGCCCACGGTGATTTGCGCCAGGCGCGCCGAGATGGCACGGCCGGCGTCGGCATAGTGGGCCGCCGGAACGAAGATGCGCCGGATGGCCGTGCATTTTTGCCCGGACTTGACCGTCATCTCGCGCACCACCTCGTCGATCAGCAGGTCGAAGGCCGGCGAACCGGGCGGCGCGTCGGGAAGCAGCAATGCGCTGTTGAGGCTGTCGGCCTCGACGTTCACGCGTACCGAGCGCCGCACGACGGCGTCGTGCGCGCGGATGGCCGCGGCGGTGTCGGCCGAGCCGGTGAACGACACGACGTCGAAGGGCTGCAAGGCATCGAGCAGCCCCCGCGCGCTGCCGCAGGCGATGGACAATGCGCCGGGCGGCAGCACGCCTGCGGCGATGACGTCGGCCACCATGGCCTGCGCTAGCCAGGCCGTGGCGGTGGCCGGCTTGGCGACGACCGGCACGCCGGAGAGCAGGGCTGGAGCCGCTTTTTCCCAGAGCCCCCAGGCAGGGAAATTGAATGCGTTGATGAAGAGGGCGAGCCCACGCACCGGCACCGACACGTGCTGGCTTCGGAACGATCCGTCCTTGGCTAGCGGCACGGCCTCGCCGTCTGGCAGCCATCGTGCGTCGCCCAGCTCCGTGCCCCACCGGGCATACTGGCCGAGCGTGAAGATCGCGCCGTCGATGTCCACCGCCGAATCGCGGTGGGTGGTACCCGAATTGGCGAGTGCGATGTCGAAATAGCGGTCGCGGTTGGCCTTGAGCACGTCCGCGATCGCCGCCAATAGTCCCGCTCGCTCGCGATAGGTCAGCGCGCGCAGCGCGGTGCCACCCTCGTGGCGCGCATACTCGCATGCGGCGGCCAGGTCCAGGCCGGCGCTCGAGACCCGCGCGAGCTCGGCGCCCGATACAGGGTCGAACAGTGGGGCGCCGGGGCCGTCGCCGGCCTGCCAGCGTCCGGCCAGGAAGTTCGGTAGCAGTGTGCTCATGAGCGGGTGAATTCGATGGCGCCTTCGGGCAGCAGGTAGAGGACCAGGGCGCGCCCGCCCGCGACGGTGGGACGGTGCGCGCTGCCGGGCGGATACACTTTCCAGCCTGCCGGACTGCCGTCGAAGCTGGCCTGCGGGGTCTGCGGCATGACCATGTCGATCTCGCCGTTCGGGTGGACGTGATGCGGGCCCGCCACGTCGGCCATCTCCACCACGTCGACGGAAAAACCGGCCGTCTCGGGGCCGGGCTTGACGACGCGCCCGTAGCGCACGCCGCCGGCCTCGCGCTGGCAGAGCCAGCCTTCGCGCACGCCCGTCTCGCAAGCGCGCGTCATGTCGCGGAACCAATCGGAGTCGCACCCGTAATGCCGGTTGAGATGTGCTTCGAGCGTCTCGTCCACGGGCAGGCCGGCGATGGACTGCGTTATCTTCTGCACCAAGGATTCAAATGAATCGCGCATGAATTCGTCTCCTCAGGCATACTCAACTTCATGTTGCATCCGATGTCCATGAAGTATTGTGCATGTTCTTGAGGCGAGACAATACGCGTCATGGTCGGGTCATGTCAAAAAGAAAACCGCATCCTGCGGGTAAATCCCAGGAGCGCGCTTCGTCGTGCGAGCCAGTTCCGATGAAAGAAGAAGAGGTGGGTATTTCCGAGTCCGATCGCCTGGCGGCCGGCGGCGTGCCGGCGAAAGAGCCGTTCCTGGTTGCCTTGGGCGATCGCATCCGTATCATCCGCGCGCGGCGCGGCCTGACCCGCAAGGCGACGGCGACGGCGGCGGGCATCTCCGAGCGCCACCTAGCCAATCTCGAGCTGGGCACGGGCAATGCCTCCATTCTCGTCCTGCTCCAGGTCTCCCAGGCGCTGCAGTGCTCGCTGGCGGAAATCCTCGGCGACGTGACCACCAGCAGCCCTGAGTGGTTGTTGATCCGCGAGTTGCTGGAGGGCCGCTCCGAAGCCGACCTGCATCGCGCGCGCAATGCGCTGTCGGAGTTGTTCGGCTCGCGTCGCGACAGCCACTCCCGGCTGTCGCGCATCGCGCTGGTCGGCCTGCGCGGCGCGGGCAAATCGACGTTGGGGCGGATGCTGGCGGAAGACCTCGGCTACGCCTTCATCGAGCTGAGCCGGGAGATCGAGAAGGTTGCCGGCTGTAGCATCGTCGAGATTCATTCGCTCTACGGCGCCAACGCGTACCGACGCTACGAGCGGCGAGCGCTGGAAGAGACCATCCAGATTTATCCGGAAGTCGTGATCGCGACGCCGGGCGGCCTCGTCTCGGACGTATCGACGTTCAATCTCCTGCTCACCCATTGCTACACGATCTGGCTGCAGGCCGATCCCGAGGACCACATGCGCCGCGTGGTGGCGCAGGGCGACTTCCGTCCCATGTCCGGCAGTCGCGAGGCGATGGAGGATCTCAAGCGGATCCTTGCCGGTCGCGCCGCGTTCTATGCCAAGGCCGATGCCCGCTACAACACCAGCGGCCATTCGCTGGAGGAAGCCTTCGAAGGCCTGCGGACTTTGGTGCGCAACGCTGCCGGGCTGATGGACTGGAACATGTGACGTGACCGGGCGCCGCCTGGGGCGGCGCCGGCGACGGGATCAGGGTTGAACCCGAGTGCCCGGCTATTGACGCGCCTGCGAGCATGCACTATTGTTCATTCATCAGACAACTAATGCATTAATTTGCATATCACCGAGGAGATGTCATGGATGCTGCCGTCATGGCCGGCCAGGCCCCGGGCAAGGTGGACTACCGCACCGAGCCCGCCCAGTATCGCCACTGGAAACTGAGCTTCGATGGTCCGATCGCGACGCTGAGCATGGACGTCGCCGAGGACGGCGGACTGCGGCCCGGATACAAGCTCAAGCTCAATTCCTACGACCTGGGCGTCGACATCGAGCTGCACGATGCGCTGAACCGCATCCGCTTCGAACATCCCGAGGTGCGCACGGTCGTCATCACCAGCCTGAAAGAGCGCATCTTCTGTTCCGGCGCCAACATCTTCATGCTGGGCTTGTCTTCCCATGCGTGGAAGGTGAACTTCTGCAAGTTCACCAACGAGACGCGCAACGGCATCGAAGATTCCAGCCGCCATTCGGGGCTCAAGTTCCTTGCCGCGATCAATGGCGCATGCGCAGGCGGCGGCTATGAGCTTGCGCTGGCCTGCGACGACATCGTCCTCATCGACGACAAGTCCTCCGCCGTATCCCTGCCCGAGGTTCCGCTGCTCGGCGTCTTGCCCGGCACCGGGGGCCTGACCCGCCTCACCGACAAGCGGCGCGTGCGCCACGACCTCGCCGATGTTTTCTGCACCACGAGCGAAGGCGTGCGCGGCCAGCGCGCGGTGGAGTGGCGCCTGGTCGATTGCGCGCCCAAGCCCTCGCAGTTTGCGCAAGTCGTCCGCGAGCGGGCGCAGCGGCTCGCCGAGGGTAGCGACCGCCCGGCCGATGCGAAAGGCGTCGAGTTGGTGCCTATCGCGCGCACGGAAGAGCCCGACGGCTTACGCTACCGCTACGTGGAGGTCCGCATCGATCGTGCCAGCCGTAGCGCGGTGTTTACCGTTGCCGCGCCCGATGCTGAGCAGCCCGCGGATGTGGACGGCATCCTGGCCGCCGGCGCGAACTGGTGGCCGATGGCCATGGCGCGGGAGTTGGACGATGCCATCCTGCACATGCGGACCAATGAATTGGACATCGGGACCTGGATCCTCAAGACGCGTGGCGACGCCGCCAAGGTCCTGGCTTGCGACGAGGCCTTGCAGCGCCATGCCGGACACTGGTTCGTTCGCGAAGTGGGCGGGCTCCTGCGCCGCACGCTCGCACGCCTGGATGTGTCGTCCCGCAGCCTGTTCGCGCTGGC
Source organism: uncultured Pigmentiphaga sp. (assembly GCF_937950555.1). Lineage (NCBI taxonomy): Bacteria > Pseudomonadati > Pseudomonadota > Betaproteobacteria > Burkholderiales > Alcaligenaceae > Pigmentiphaga > uncultured Pigmentiphaga sp. Next base: position 145,298 of record NZ_CALFCW010000069.1, read on the forward strand.
CGAGTCCGGGTCGTGCTTTGCGGGCACGCTGGCCGAGTTGGCCTTCGCCGCGGACCGCACCTACATGCTGGCGCTGCCGGATGCTCCCGAACAGGCGCCCGCGCTCACGCTGTCTGAGTGCAATTTCGGAGCCTACCCCATGGTTAACGGCCAGTCGCGGCTGGCACGCCGATTCTATGAAGAGCCGGAGCCCTTGGCGGCCGTCCGTTCGCAAATCGGCAAGCCGCTCGATGCGCAGGCCGCCCTCGGCTTGGGGCTCATCACCGCGGCACCGGACGACATCGATTGGGACGACGAAATCCGGCTCGCCATCGAAGAGCGCGCCGCCATGTCGCCCGATGCGCTGACCGGGCTGGAGGCCAACCTGCGCTTTGCTGGCAAGGAAACCATGGAGACGCGGATCTTCGGCCGCCTGAGCGCATGGCAGAACTGGATCTTCAACCGCCCGAATGCGGTGGGGGAGAAGGGGGCTTTGAAGGTTTACGGAAAAGGCGAGAAGGCCGCCTTCGATCTGAACCGAGTCTAAACGTCGCAGTCCGAACCTGGAGTCGAGACATGTCGAGCATCAATTACAGCGAGAAAATTCCCAACAACGTCAACCTCTCGGAGGATCGCGCGCTGCAGCGGGCGTTGGAGCAATGGCAGCCAAACTTCCTGAATTGGTGGGGCGACGTCGGGCCGGCGGGCAGCAGCAATTACGACGTCTACCTGCGCACCGCCGTCAGCGTCGATCCGCAAGGTTGGGCCCAGTTCGGATACGTGAAGATGCCCGAGTACCGATGGGGCATTTTCCTCAACCCGGCCGAAAAGGACCGCAAGATCCATTTCGGCGAGCACATGGGCGAACCCGTATGGCAGGAGGTACCGGGCGAGCATCGCGCGAACCTGCGCCGCATCATCGTCACCCAGGGCGATACGGAACCGGCCTCGGTCGAGCAGCAGCGGCACCTGGGCCTGACGGCTCCCTCGCTGTACGACCTGCGGAACCTGTTCCAGGTCAACGTGGAGGAAGGCCGCCATTTATGGGCCATGGTCTACCTGCTGCACCGCTACTTCGGCCGGGACGGGCGCGAGGAGGCCGAGGCCTTGCTCGACCGCCGCTCCGGTGACGAGGACAACCCGCGCATCCTGGGGGCTTTCAACGAAAAGACCCCGGACTGGCTGTCCTTCTTCATGTTCACTTACTTCACCGACCGCGACGGCAAGTTCCAGCTGAGCGCGCTCGCAGAGTCAGGCTTCGACCCGCTCGCCCGCACCACCAAGTTCATGCTGACCGAGGAAGCGCACCACATGTTCGTGGGCGAGTCGGGCGTGTCGCGGGTGATCCAGCGTACCTGCGAAGTCATGAACCAGCTCAAGACCGATGATCCGGACCGCATCCGCGCCGCCGGGGTGATCGACCTCGGCACCATACAGCGCTACCTCAATTTCCACTACAGCGTGACCATCGACCTGTTCGGCGCCGACCAGTCGTCCAACGCGGCTATCTTCTACAGCTCGGGGCTCAAGGGGCGCTACGAAGAAGGCAAGCGCACCGACGACCATCGCCTGCGCGACGAGGCGTACAAGGTGCTGGAGGTGCGCGACGGCCAGCTGGTCGAGCGGGAGGTGCCCATGCTCAACGGCCTGAACGAAGTGCTGCGCGATGACTTCATCAAGGACTCAATGGCTGGCGTGGCGCGCTGGAATAAGGTGATCGAGAAAGCGGGCCTGCCCATGCGCCTGACCGTCCCGCACAAGGCCTTCAACCGCCAGATCGGCTCGCTGTCCGGCGTGCGCGTTTCGCCGGAGGGGCGCGTGGTCTCCCAGGAAGAGTGGGACGCGAAGAAAGACGAATGGCTGCCGAGCGCCGAAGACAGGGCCTTCGTGGCGTCGCTCATGGGGCGTGTCGCCGAGCCGGGCAAGTTCGCGAACTGGATCGCGCCGCCGGTCATGGGCATCAACCGGCAACCGGTGGATTTCGAATACGTCCGGTTCAACTAGCGGCAGCTGCGCATGGATACGCCAGTCAAGACGGTCGTCATCAAGCAGCACCTGATCGATCCGGAAATCTGCATACGCTGCAACACCTGCGAAGCGACCTGCCCGGTGGGCGCCATCACCCACGACGATAGGAATTACGTCGTGCGGGCCGATGTTTGCAACGCCTGCATGGCCTGCGTGCCGCCATGCCCAACCGGCGCGATCGATAACTGGCGATCCGTGCTGGCGTCGGCCGCGTATAGCATCGAAGAGCAATTGGGCTGGGATGCATTGCCCGACGAACTGACCCCCGAACAGCTCGCAGCGGCAGGCGCCGCGGTCGACCAGGGAGGCGCCGAGGCCCCGCCGGGGCCGCTGGCCGAGCGTGAACCGGAAGCGTTTTCCGCGGACGATGAGCCTTTCAATGCCGCCTCGTACGGCGCCACCATTCCGCCTTGGTCTGCCGCCCATGCCTACACCAACCTCTACGGCCCGCGCAATCCCGTCACGGCTACGGTAGTGGGCAATGTGCGCGTCAACGAGCCAGGCACGCAGAATGAAACCCATCACATCGTGCTCGACTTCGGCTCCGTGCCATTTCCAGTGCTCGAGGGGCAGTCCCTCGGCATCATCCCGCCCGGGGTCGATGCGCAGGGCCGGGCGCACCATGCGCGCCAATACTCCGTGGCCAGCCCGCGCAACGGCGAACGGCCCGGCTACAACAACGTGTCGCTCACGGTCAAGCGCGTGACGGCGGACCACCAGGGCAATCCGGTCCGCGGCCTGTGCTCCAACTACATGTGCGACCTCAAGGTGGGCGACAAGGTGCAGGTGATCGGGCCGTTCGGCGCCTCGTTCTTGATGCCCAACCATCCCCGTTCGCACATCGTGATGATATGTACCGGCACGGGCAGCGCGCCGATGCGCGCCATGACTGAATGGCGGCGCCGCCTGCGCGGCAAGGGGCGGTTCGAAGGCGGCAGGCTGATGCTGTTCTTCGGCGCGCGCACCAAGGAGGAGCTGCCGTACTTCGGGCCATTGATGAGCCTGCCCAAGGACTTCATCGACATCAACCTTGCGTTTTCGCGGGCGCCAGGCGCACCCAAGCGCTACGTGCAGGACCTGATGCGCGAGCGCGCGGCCGACCTCGCCGAACTCTTGCAGGACCCCAATTCCTACTTTTACGTGTGCGGGCTCAAGAGCATGGAAACCGGCGTCATCCTTGCGTTGCGCGACGTCGCCTTGCAGGCGGGGCTGAACTGGGAATCGATCGCCGCCACACTCAAGCGCGAAGGACGGCTGCACCTGGAGACGTACTGAATGGCCATGGAGACTCTCTCGATCACCAAGAGCGGGGCGGGCGTCGCCCGGGTAGAGATGGCCCGGCCCGAGGTGTTCAATGCGTTCGACGAACGGATGATCGCCGAGCTGGCCCAGGTCTTTGCAGAGCTCGGCGCGGACGCATCGGTGCGGGCCATTGTGCTCGCCGGGCGCGGCAAGGCGTTCAGCGCAGGGGCGGACATCCAATGGATGCAGCGCGCGAGTCGTGCCACGGAGGCGTGGAACTTGGAGGATGCGCGCCGTTTCGCCGCCATGCTCGACGCGATCGCCTCCTGTCCCAAACCCACGGTCGCGCGCGTCCAGGGCGTCGCCCTCGGGGGTGGGGTCGGGCTGGCCTGCGCCTGCGACCTCGTCGTGGCCGCCCGTGACGCGCGCTTTGCCGTGAGCGAGGCGCGGTTCGGCATCCTGCCGGCCGTCATTGGTCCGTACCTTGTCAACGCCGTGGGCAAGCGCCATGCGCTGCGGCTGGCATTGACCGCCTCTCGCATCGATGCCCAGGAGGCGCTGCAGGTAGGACTTGCACACCGGGTGGTCGACGCCGCCGAACTGGATGCCGCCGTCGATGCCATGGTGGGCGAGCTTGTCGCCAACGGCCCGCAGGCACTGGCCGAGATCAAGGACTTGTTCGGCCGGTTGGAGGTCGGCCCCGTGACGGCCGAAACCAGGGAGCTCACCGCCCGCACCATCAGCCGGGTGCGCGGCACGGACGAGGCGCGCGAAGGCTTCGCGGCCTTTCTCGAGAAGCGGCCCGCCGCGTGGGTGCGGTAGGACTTTCCGGGTGCCCGGCGGCGCGCCTGCGCGGGAACGGTCGCCGGCTGTTGCCTACCATTCGTTCACGTTCGAGGAGGAAGCATGTCCCACGAATTGCGCGTGGATACGTCCGATTTTCGCGTTGCGGTCGGCGACGACGGCATTGCAGAGCTGGTGCTCGGCACCCCGGGCACCATACCTGTGCTGGGCGCCCGGGGCCATGCGGAATTGGCCGCCATCTGGCCCCGGCTCGCACGCGAGCCGGGAGTGCGGTGCGTGCTCGTGCACAGCGAGGGCACGGGGTTTTGCGCCGGCGGCCATGCGGACGTGGTCCGGGCCATGCTCGATAGCGAAGAAGACAGGCTGCGCGTCATGCGGGAGGCCCGTGACCTCGTGCAGGGCATGTTGGACTGCGACCTGCCCATCGTGTCGGCGATCCACGGCGCAGCCGTCGGGGCCGGCGCGGCGCTCGCACTGTTGGCCGATGTTTCCGTCGCCGCGCGCAGCGCCAAGCTCATCGACGGCCATACCAAGCTGGGCGTCGCGGCCGGCGACCATGCCGCCCTCCTATGGCCCCTGCTTTGCGGCATGGCCAAGGCCAAGTACCATCTGTTGACCTGTGCGCCGCTCGACGGCGAGTCGGCCGAACGCATCGGGTTGGTCAGCCTGTGCGTGGACGATGCGGACGTGTTGCCTGTCGCCCGGCGCATTGCGGCGCAGCTTGCGGCTGGCAGTCCCACCGCGCTGGCCTGGACCAAGCGCAGCCTGAATCATTGGCTGCGGTCGGCGTGGCCGGCGTTCGAACATTCGCTGGCCCTGGAGTTTTTCGGATTTGCCGGCGCAGACGCGCGGGAGGGCTTGGCCGCCTTGGCCCAGAAGCGCGCTCCCCGCTTCGCGCATGACCGGCGCAAGACGCAAGGCATCCAGACGGAGAACCATGCATGAGATTCGCCGATTTCCAGCCGGGCATGGTCATCGAGGCCGGGCCGCGTCGCGTCGAGGAGGCGGAAATGCTGGCCTTTGCGAGCCGCTACGATCCGCAATGGTTCCACACGGACAAGGAAGCGGCCCGCAAAGGACACTTCGGGTCACTGATCGCGAGCGGCTGGCAGACCTGCGGCATCGCGATGGAGCTCGCAGTGCAGGCCGCGTTGCATGACTCGGAGTCTTTCGCTTCGCCCGGGGTGGAGCAGGTGCGCTGGCCCCATCCGGTGTTTGCGGGCGACGAGCTGCGCTTGCGGGCGGAGGTGCTGGAAGCTAGGCCTTCACGCAGCCGTCCGGAGCTGGGCGTGCTGCGCTGGCGCTGGCATTTGTTGAACCAGGACGGCCGCGAGGTGCTGGACCTGACCGCCACGAGCCTGTTCGATTTGAACCGCCGCGCCTGACTCCACCTCGCGGCATCATCGGCGCAGGTGCACGGGCTTGGCGTCGGCGGGGCCGCAGCCATCGCAGGTACCGCAGCCGCTGCCGCATCCCGCATCGGGCGCTGCCGCACCTAGCCGTTGGCCCGCCTTGCGCAGCCACGGCGCGCGGCCGGGGCGGTCCAAGGCGTTGGCAAGGCGAGCCTGCAGGCGCATGCGCATCCTGGGAGCGAATCGCCCGAAAGCCTTGATCGCGCACGCTGCGACGATGAGGGAGACGAGCGCGATTTCGAGTACGGAGTAGGCATTCATGGCAGCCCTTCGAATCAGGTCAGCATCCTGGTCACATGATACGTGATGAAGGATGCCAGGTAGGCCAGGCCGAACAGATAGCCGGCGGCCAGCGCCACGACCTTCCACGAACCGGTTTCGCGACGGATGACGGCCAGGGTGGAAAGGCACTGTGGCGCGAAAATGAACCACGCGAGCAGCGAGAACGCCGTGGCGAGCGGCCACTGGGCCGCGATTAGCGGAGTGAGCAGCGTCGATGCCGTTTCCTCATCCTCGGCCGATAGGGCGTACACCGTGGCCAATGCGCCGACCGCAACTTCGCGCGCAGCCATGCCGGGAACGAGCGCGATGGAAATTTGCCAGTTAAAGCCGATCGGGGCGAAGACTGTCTGGAGGATTTCGCCGATGCGGCCCGCGAAGCTGTACTCGATGGCAGGGCCGGTCGCGCCTTCGGGCGGCGAGGGGAAGCTCGACAAGAACCAGATCAGCACCGTCAGCGCCAGGATGATGCCGCCCACGCGGGCCAGGAAAATGCGTGCCCGCTCCGCCAGGCCCAGCGCGACGTCGCGCAAGTGTGGAATGCGGTAGGACGGCAGTTCCAGCAGCAGGGAGTGTTCCGTTGTGTCGCGCCGCAGCAGCTTCATCACCCAGGCCACGGCAAGGGCGCTCAGAATGCCTGCCACGTACAGCACGAACAGCGTGACGCCTTGCAGGTTGAAGATCCCGAGCACCGTCTGGTCCGGGATGAAAGCGCCGATGAGCAGCGTGTAGACCGGCAGGCGCGCCGAGCAGGTCATCAGCGGGGCGACGAGTATGGTCGTGAGCCGATCGCGCGGATCCTGGATGGTGCGCGTGGCCATGATGCCGGGAACCGCGCAGGCGAAGCTGGACAGCAGCGGAATGAAGGAGCGCCCGGTCAGGCCCGCTCCCACCATCATTTTGTCGAGTAGGAAGGCGGCGCGCGGCAGGTAGCCCGATTCTTCCAGCAGCAGGATGAAGAAGAACAGGAACAGGATCTGGGGCAGGAATACCAGCACGCTGCCCGCGCCGGCGATGATGCCGTCGACGAGCAGGCTGTTGAGCAAGCCTTCCGGCAGCGTCGCGCCGACCCAAGCGCCCAAGGCGCCGACGGACGACTCGATCAGCTCCATGAGCGGCTCGGCCCACGAGAACACCGCCTGGAACATGAGGAACATCACCACGGCCAGGGTCACCAGGCCCCATACCGGATGCAGCAGCCAGCGGTCGAGCGCGTCGTCGATCGCGGCGGTCCGGCGCGGCACCGACACGGCCTCGCGCAGCAGCCGGTTGACTTCTTGGTGCAGGTCGGCACCGGGGGCTGGGCCGCGGGAGGGAGGGGGCAGCTCTCCATCGAGCCGCGAGAGCAATTGGGCGGCGCCATTGCGCTTGACGGCTACTGTTTCCACGATGGGGACGCCCAGGGCCTGCTCCAGTTTTTCCCGATCGACGCGGATGCCGCGGCGGGCTGCCGCATCGACCATGTTCAGGGCGAGGACCATGGGCAGCCCCAGGCGCTGCAGCTCCAGCACGAAGTGCAGGTGCAGGCGCAAGTTGGTGGCGTCCACCACGGCCACCAGCAGGTCCGGCCTCGGTTCGCCGGCGAACTGGCCCATGCAGATGTCGCGCGTGATGGCCTCGTCCGGGCTGGCAGCGTGCAAGCTGTATGCGCCGGGCAGGTCGAGCACGCTGACCTGCCGGCCCGAGGCGGTGACGAAGCGGCCTTCTTTGCGCTCGACGGTGACGCCGGCATAGTTGGCGACTTTCTGGCGGCTGCCGGTCAGCAGGTTGAACAGTGCGGTTTTTCCGCAATTGGGGTTGCCCACGAGGGCAACGCGCAGGTTCGACAGGGCGGCGGTGGACATGGGATCAGGATGCGAGGGGTTCCACCACGACCCGCGCGGCCTCGGAGCGGCGCAGGGCGAAACGGGTAAAACCTATCTGGACCAGCAGAGGGTCGGCGCCGATCGGGCCGCGGGCCACGATGCGCACGCGCTCGCCGGCGACAAAGCCGAGATCGCGCAGGCGGACGGCAACGGGATCGGCGGGTAGTGCGTCTTCGACGGTATTGACGGCCGCTTCATGGCCAAAGGGTAGCTCGGAGAGGCGTATAGCCATGTACTCGGTCGGCAATGGTGAAAATGAAAACGATAACCAATTATAAAAAGTTTTGCACCGGTCCGGCGCGGTCCACGGGCAGGCAGCACTGCGGCGGTTGCGTGTTTCCGAAAGGCCTTTCAGAGGTAAGGAAATGCTACGACCGGCGTGTTTTGCGCCGCGGCGGGCCGGTGCATCGGGTATCTTGCGGGCGTAGGCTCAACCAAGAGGGGAAAACATGAAAGCATCCGTGGTGGTCGGCCTGTTGCTCATCGTGCTGGGGATAGTGGCCCTCGGCTACCGGACCTTCTCGTACACATCCGAGGAGACGCTGCTCAAGCTCGGCCCAGTGGAGGCCACCGCGGATACCCGCAAGACCGTGGAGATCCCGGTCTGGGCCGGGGTGCTCGCCATTGCTGCCGGGGCGGTAGTCATCGCCCTGGGGCGCCGCCGCTGAGCTTTGCATTCCCGGCGGGGGTTGCTGGGCCGCTCGAAAGCTGTGCCAGCCGCGCGCCTAGGAATTCGCGCACTGCGGGGTGGTGCAGCATGGCCATGTGCCCGACCCGCTCGACGATTTGCGTGACTGCGGCGCCGGGTAGCAGCGCGCGGCTCACCGGGGCGACGATGTTGTCGTGGCGCGAGGCAATGCACGTGCAGAGGCTTGGCCAACCTGGCCGCTCGGCCGTGCATAGCCCGGTCAGCCAGGGGTGGCCGGGCATCATCTGAGCGGCGCACAGGCCACGTCCGAAGCGCGCGTGCCGGGTCCCGCCGTGCGGGGTGCCGATGGTGATGATGTGCCCGATGGGGGCGTCGGGCGCGCAGCGCAGCGCCGCCCGCGCGGCCAGGCCGCCCATGCTGTGCCCGATGACGATGACCGGGCCGGCGCCGGTACGTGCCGCCAGCGCTGCGGCTTCGGCGGCGACCTGCCTGCCGAATTCGTCGATGTTTCCCCGGGGTGGTTCCAGGTCGAGCGCCGCGACGGCCCAGCCGCGCGCGGCGAGCCAATCGTCCAGGTCCCGCCAGATGCCGCGGTTGCATCCGTAGCCATGTACCAGGAGCACCGCGCCCCGTGGGTTGTCGGGCAGGCGGGCGGGCCACCGGTGGCGCCACGGGATATCCACGTACATGTTGCGTATCGAAAGCAGGATCTCAGGCAGCGCGGCGGCGGCCCAGCCGGGCGGTGCGGGTTCACCGGCCCGTTTCGCTTCGGCCCGGGCGAGCAGGAAACCCGCCGCGACGAGGGCGGCGTGGACCAGCACCGCGAGCAAGGCGGCCGTGGCGAGGGCAGCGGGCCAGGGCATCCCATGCGAGAGTGCCCACGCGGTCAGGCCGATGAGCGCCACCACGGTGAGCGTGAAGGCGCGCATGGTCCACGCCATCATGGCTGGGTGGTCCCTTCGCCCCTTGCGCCGGCGCGGCGCTCCAGCCGTTGCGCCACCGCGCGGACCCGCGCATCGCCGGCGCGGGCAAAGAACGCGGCCACCTTGGCGAGGAAGGCGGGCGTGGCCGTCTCGGGCAGGCGCTCCAGCCAGGGCAGCGCGAGGTCGATTTCGCCTCGTTCGACCAGCAGGCGCGCGTAGTTGAACTGCCCACGGAAATCTCCGCCCTCCGCTGCACGGCGGTAGTGCTCGAAAGCGCGCTCTTTGTCGACGGGGACTTCCCAGCCGTCTTCGTAGAAGCCGCCGAGGATATTGATGGATTTCGCATGGCCCAAGGCGGCCGCCCGCTTGAACCACGCCATGGCCTGGGCGCGGTCGGCGGGCACGCCTTCTCCCAGGGCCAGCGCCGTGCCGTAGTTGTACATGCCCCAGTCCAAGCCCTGCTGGGCTGCGAGCCGGTACCAATAGGCGGCCAGGACGAGGTTCACGGGGACCCCCCAGCCGTGGCGGTGGCATTGGCCCAGCATGTTCATCGCCATTGCGTGGTTGGCGTCGGCCGCGCGCTTGAACCAATACACGGCTTGTTCGCGGTCCACGGGCGTGCCGCGGCCGTCGAGCAGTATTTGCCCGTAGACGGCCTGGGCTTCGGAGACGCCGCCTTCGGCAGCGGCCCGTATCCAGGCCACTGCGTGCTCCTCGGGCCCGCGCAGGACCTCGGCGATCTCTTCTGGCGTGGCGGTGTTCAGTCGGCGGGGAGTGATGGGGTGCATGCTGCGATTGTGCATGAGAACGGACGGGCCAGTGCGAAGGCGGCCCCAAGCCTGGCGCAGGCCCGCACCCGGCTTGGCGGCCGCCTTAGAAAAGTTCGGCGCGCCGTCCACACTGGGACGGCACGCCGCGCGCGCAGGGCGAACCTCCTCAGTACTTCAGGTTGACGCTCAGGATTGCTGCCCGGCCTGCCCCCACCGCGGCATAGTGCGTCGAATAGGTCGAGGTGAAGTAGCGCTTGTCGGTCAGGTTGAGCAGGTTCAGCTGCAGGCTCACGTTGCGGTTGATGCGATACGCGGCCATGGCGTCGAAGCGGGTGTAACCCGGGATGTAGCGGCGTACCGCGCCATTCGAGCCGTATTGCTTGCCCACGATGAACACGCCGCCGCCCAGCGAGAAATCGCTGGTCACGCTGTAGGTGCTCCACAGGCTGGCGCTGTGCTTGGGTGTATTGGGGAACTCCTGCCCCTTGGTCACGTCGGTCGTGGCCCCGGTGTTGCGCATCTCGCTGTCCAGGAAGGTGTATCCGCCGAACACTTGCCAAGCCTTGGTGATGTTGCCCGAGAAGCCGACTTCGAAGCCGTTGATGCGGCGGTTGCCAGCCATCGCGTAGGTGTTGTCGGGCATGGTCACGCGGGCATTGGTCGTGTCGATGCGGAACACGGCAGCATTGACTGCGAGTTGGTTATCCAGCAGGTTCCACTTGGTACCCAGCTCCAGCGATCGGTTTTTCTCGGGGCCGAGTTCCGCGGCATTGGGGCCCACGCCACCGCGTCCCGGGGTCAGGCTGCCGCTTTCGCTGCCCTGGCCGAGAAAGGCATTGGCGGGCGTGGACGAGGTGCCGTACGACACGTAAATGCTGCCGTTGGACGCAGGCTTGTAGATCAGGCCCAGCTGGTAGTTGACGAGCGTGTCGTTGCGGCCGACGTCGGTTGTGGCGTTGAAGTAGCGGGTCTTGTAGTCGTCCACGCGCAGGCCGAGGTTGGTCATCCAGCGTTCGCTCAGCTTGATGGTATCGAACGCATAGATGGACTTGGTCGTGGTCTTGAAGTGGTTGGCGCGTTCGCCCTCGATGATGCTCCCCGTCCACGGATCATACGGGTTGGGGTTGTAGAGGTCCGTGCACGTGTAGCCCGACGGCGCGCCTGCGCCCAGCCCGCAAGAGTTGGTGCTGCGGCTGCCCAGGGTGCTCGTAATGGTGTAGGTGCCGTTGTCGGCCTTCTCGCGCGAAAGTTCGATCCCGGCCGTGAAGCTGTGCTCATAGCCTCCCAGGTTGGCCTTGCCGAAAATCTCGGTCTGGTTGGCGATGGTATGGACGCCGCTGGTGCGGGTGTTCGCGCGGCGCCAGACCAGGCCGTCGTTGACGTTGCCCTGGCTGTCGTCGGGTTGGGTCCATATGTAGCGCTGGTCCGAGGCGGTGTAGCGCAGCGTGTTGCGGAAGGTCAGGTTGCTGCTGATGTCGTGCTCGATCCGGGCGGTGGCGACGTCTGAGCGGTTCTTCAGGAAATCGCTGTTGGCCAGGCCGTAGAAATTGTCCATGTCGACTGTGACCGGGCGGATTGCCGTGACGCCGGCGGGCACCCTGTTGCCGTACATGAACGGGATGCCCGAGTCGGGCGTGTCGTCCGTCTGCAAGTGGTAATAGCTCAGCGTGATCCGGGTCGGCGTGTTCAACCCCCACGTGAAGGACGGTGCGATGCCCCAGCGGGAGTTGTCCACCGCCTTGCGGCCTGGCACGTCGGCGTCGTGCGCCATGGCATTGAGCCGGAAGGCCATGTTGTCGCCCAACAGCCAGTTGCCGTCCACCGTGGCGCGCTTGTAATTGTCCGTGCCCAGGCCCAGCGTGGCGTTCGTGAAATTCTCGGCCATGGGCGCCTTGGTGATGAGGTTGATGCTGCCGCCGGCCCCGCCCCGGCCGCCGTAGGCGCCGTCGGGGCCTTTCGTGACCTCGACCTGTTCGATATTGAAGATTTCGCGCGTGGTGGCGCCGATGTCGCGCATGCCATCCACGAACGTGCTGGCCTGTGCGTCATAGCCTCGGATGAACGGGCGATCGCCCAGCGGGTTGCCGCCTTCGCCGGCGCCGAAGGTGATGCCCGGGGTCAGGCGCAGCGCTTCGGTCAGGGTGGTAGAGGCGGTGTTCTCGATGACTTCTTGCGGAATGACGGTCACGCTCTTGGGCGTATCGACCAGCGGCGCGGTGAATTTCGGAGATGCCGATTTTTCTGCCTTGTAGGGCGTATCGGCCTCGCCTTGTACTGTAATCGGCGCGAGCTGGCCGCCGGACCGCGGCGCGTCTGCGTTTGCCGCGTCCTGCGACTGGGCCTGGACGGCAGGCAGGAAGGTCAGGGCGCCGATCGCGGCCGCCAAGGTATTGACCCGGAATGGGTTCGAAGATGTCACCGTGAAATCCCCCCAAGCGGGCGCCTGCGCGCCCGTCAATCATCGAAGAAAAAAAGAGATAAGAAGAATGATTCGCATTTATATCTTAGGGGGCAACGATAGAACGCGCAACCTTACAGGCAACTGAAGATTCCTCAGGGAAGGCGGCCACCCGGGGGCATTTGGGGGAAAAAACAACACGCCGCCGGAGCGCCCAGCTCCATCAAGGCGCTGCAACGCCGCACCGCCGATGCGCTCCAGCGGCCGCCTGGGCTAGCGCGTGGAAACCAGCCGCGTGCCGAGCAGGCGATCCTGGGGAAACTGCTTGTCCGGATCGAAGAAGCTCCAGACGAACCCGATGCCCGTGAGCGTGAACGGCCAGGCCAGCAGGTAGCGGAGGACTGCCTTCCAGAGCGGAGGCCGCCCGCCGTCCGCGTCAGTGAGCCGGATGTGCCAGGTTTTCATGGGCAAGGTCTGGCCACCCAGGCGCCAGCACAAGACGAAATAGGCGCCGATGACGAAGAAGAGCCAGGCCTGGCGCTCGTGCCGCAGCGCCAGCGCATGCCTGCTCTGCGTCAGCGTGTCGAAAAGATACCCGGCGACGAATACCACGCCGAACAGCAGGATGGCTTCATACAGCATGCAGGCGAAACGGCGCCAGCGGCCGGGGGTGGGAAGCGGAGCGGGGCGGAAGGACTGCGTATCATTCATGGGGCGCTACGATAACCCGAGCCGGCGGGCGCGCGCCCGCCCCCAGGGGGCAGTGCGGGAAAATCCCAGGCGCGCACCGCTACCTTGACTGCGGTGCAGCATACCTGATAGCCTAGCGGGCTCGCCGAAAGCGATACCCAAGTCGACGGCAGAGCGCTTCGTCTGGCGCCCGATACCTTCGGCGCCAAGCATTGCAGTTACTCAAGCCCAAGTCCGCGCCAAAAGCGTTGCGGCGGCCTCGGCCCGAAAGGGCGCAGGCGGCCTGGCCTTGGCCTTCCGTTTCAACCTTCAGTGCTCGTTCCGGTGAACGTGTGCGAGGTCGGCAGGGTGGGCGAGCGGATCGGTTCCGTGAACCGTGAAGCGTCGCTGCATGCTGCCGGTGCCCGTACAGGTTTGGTTTCCCTGCCAGGAGGCAGTACCGCCCGGGGCGTCAGCGCGAACTTGAATGGACGACACATCCAATGGAACTCACAGGCGCCGAGATCGTCGTGCGCAGCCTTGCCGATGAGGGGGTCGAACACGTGTTCGGCTATCCGGGCGGCTCGGTTCTCTACATCTACGACGAGATCTTCAAGCAAGACAAGTTCAAGCACATCCTGGTGCGTCACGAGCAGGCAGCCGTGCACGCCGCCGATGCCTATTCGCGCGTGTCCAACCGCGTCGGCGTGGCGCTGGTCACCAGTGGCCCCGGCGTGACGAACGCGGTAACCGGCATCGCGACCGCATACATGGATTCCATCCCGCTGGTGGTGCTGACGGGGCAGGTGCCCACCACCGCCATCGGCCAGGACGCCTTCCAGGAGGCCGACACCGTCGGCATCACCCGGCCGTGCGTCAAGCACAACTTCCTGGTCAAGGACGTCAAGGACCTCGCGGAAACCATCCGCAAGGCCTTCTACATCGCCCGCACCGGCCGTCCCGGCCCAGTGCTGGTTGATATCCCCAAGGACATCACGGTCGCGCGCTGCAAGTACACGCCCCCCACGGGCGAGATCAAGATGCGCTCCTACTCGCCCGTCGTGAAGGGGCACCAGGGGCAGATCAAGAAGGCCGTGCAACTGTTGCTGCAGGCCGAGCGCCCGATGATCTACACGGGCGGCGGGGTCATCCTGGCCGATGCCGCGCCCGAGCTGACCAAACTCGTGCACATGCTGGACGTGCCGTGCACCAATACCCTGATGGGGCTGGGCGGCTTTCCCGGCGAGGACGAGCATTTCGTCGGCATGCCCGGCATGCACGGCACGTACGAGGCCAACATGGCCATGCAGCATTGCGACGTGCTGGTGGCCATTGGCGCGCGCTTCGACGACCGCGTCATCGGCAATCCCAAGCATTTCGCGCAGAACGCCCGCAAGATCGTCCACATCGACATCGATCCCTCGTCGATTTCCAAGCGCGTGAAGGTCGACGTGCCCATCGTGGGCGACGTCAAGGACGTGCTGCAGGACCTCCTGGCGCACCTGGAGTCCGCGCTCAAGGAAAACCGGCGCGATCCGCAGCAGCTCGCTGCCTGGTGGAAGCAGATCGGCGCGTGGCGCGAGCGGCAATGCCTGAAATACAAGCGCTCTGACGACGTCATCAAGCCCCAGTTCGTGATCGAAAAGCTCTGGGAAGTCACGCGCGGCGAGGCTTTCGTCACTTCCGACGTGGGGCAGCACCAGATGTGGGCCGCGCAGTACTACCGCTTCAACAAGCCGCGCCGCTGGGTCAATTCCGGCGGGCTGGGCACGATGGGCGTGGGGCTGCCGTATGCCATGGGCGTGCAGATGGTGTATCCGGATGCCGACGTCGCCGTCATTACCGGCGAAGGGTCGATCCAGATGAACATCCAGGAGCTGTCGACCTGCCATCAGTACCACCTGAGCCCCAAGATCCTGTGCCTGAACAACCGGTACCTGGGCATGGTGCGCCAGTGGCAGCAGATCGACTACGGTTCCCGCTATGCCGAGTCGTACATGGATTCGCTGCCCGACTTCGTCAAGCTGGCCGAGGCCTATGGCCACGTCGGCATGCGCATCGAAAGCGCCCGCGATGTCGAGGGCGCGTTGCGCGAAGCGTTCACCACCCACAAAAAGCGCCTGGTGTTCCTGGACATCATCACGGACCGCACGGAAAACGTGTGGCCGATGGTGAAGGCCGGCAAGGGCCTGACCGAGATGCTGCTCGGTTCCGAAGACCTCTAAGGAGCACACATGAGACACGTCATATCGGTGCTCCTGGAGAATGAAGCAGGTGCACTTTCGCGCGTCGTCGGCCTGTTCTCGGCGCGCGGCTACAACATCGAAACCCTGACCGTCGCGCCGACCGAAGACCCGACCCTGTCGCGCATGACCATCGTGACCTCCGGGTCCGACGACGTCATCGAGCAGATCACCAAGCACCTGAACCGCCTGGTGGAAGTGGTCAAGGTCGTCGATTTGACCGAAGCGCCCCACATCGAGCGCGAATTGATGCTGATCAAGGTTCGCGCGGTGGGCAAGGAGCGCGAGGAAATGAAGCGCATGGTCGATATCTTCCGCGGCCATATCGTGGACGTGACCGACAAGAGCTACACCGTGGAACTCACCGGGGACAAGGGCAAGCTCGACGCCTTCATCGAGGCGCTCGACCGTGCCTGCATCCTGGAGACCGTGCGTACAGGCAGCTGCGGCGTCGGGAGGGGCGAGCGGGTGCTGAAGATCTGAGCCCCTGCGCGCCTGTGCATCCGGGGATGGCAGGCCAGGCCGTGGCGCGGATGTGTCCCGCCCGGCGGGCGCCGGCGGAACCCAATGCCTCGGGTTCCCCGTCCCCGTCGCGTCGGAAGCGGAGCGGCCAGCATTGAATTTGAATTTGAATTTCGAGTATCGAGTGGATTTTGGAGAGCGCCATGAAAGTTTTTTACGACAAAGATTGTGATCTGTCGCTGATCAAGGGCAAGACCGTCGCCATCATCGGCTACGGTTCCCAAGGTCACGCCCATGCCCAGAACCTGAACGATTCCGGCGTCAAGGTCGTGGTCGGGCTGCGCAAGGGGGGAGCCTCCTGGGACAAGGCCGTCAACGCCGGCCTGACCGTCAAGGAAGTGAACGATGCGGTCAAGGAAGCCGACGTCGTCATGATCCTGTTGCCCGACGAGAACATCGCCAAGGTCTATGCCGAGAACGTCGGCCCCAACATGAAGAAGGGCGCGGTACTGGCCTTCGCGCACGGCTTCAACGTGCACTATGGCTGCGTCGTGCCCCGTGACGACGTCGATGTCATCATGGTCGCTCCCAAGGCCCCGGGCCACACGGTGCGTGCCACCTACCAGCAAGGCGGCGGCGTTCCCCACCTGGTTGCGGTCTACCAAGACCGTTCGGGTGCGGCCCGCGACATCGCCCTGTCGTACGCCATGGCCAACGGCGGTGGCCGCGCCGGCATCATCGAGACCAACTTCCGCGAAGAAACCGAGACCGACTTGTTCGGCGAGCAGGCGGTGCTGTGCGGCGGCACGGTCGAGCTGATCAAGGCCGGCTTCGAGACGCTGGTGGAAGCCGGCTATGCGCCCGAGATGGCCTACTTCGAGTGCTTGCACGAGCTCAAGCTGATCGTCGACCTGATCTACGAAGGCGGCATCGGCAACATGAACTACTCGATCTCGAACAACGCGGAATATGGCGAATACGTCACCGGCCCGCGCATCGTGACCGAAGAGACCAAGCAGGCCATGCGCGCCGTCCTGAAAGACATCCAGAGCGGCGAATATGCCAAGAGCTTCTTGCTGGAAAACATGGCTGGGGCTCCGACCATCAAGTCGCGTCGCCGCCTCACGGCCGAGCACCAGATCGAGCAAGTGGGCGCCAAGCTGCGCGAAATGATGCCCTGGATCCGCAAGAACAAGCTGGTTGACCAAAGCAAGAACTGATATTCCGCGCGTCCTGCATGTCTGCGCCCATCTTCGGTTGTGGCGCGGCAGGGCTCCCGGCGGGCCCGGCATGCCATGGCGCGGCCGGAACACGAGGATGCGCCCCGGCGCATCCCAGGCCTCAGCCCTCACGCTACCTGCGCGAGGGCTTTTTCTTTTTGGGCGCTGCGCATCGAGCGCCGTCTGCTACGGGTCAACCCCCTGCCGCTTGCGGCGGCGATGACGTATCATCGCATACTCCTACCCAGTATGCTGAACCGTCATGCCGCATACGCCTGAAGAGAAAAAGCGCGTCTTGACCCGTGTCCGCCGCGTGCGCGGGCAGATCGACGCACTCGAACGGGCGCTGGAGGAGGGCGCGGAGTGCGGGGCGATCCTCCAACAGATTGCAGCCGTGCGAGGGGCCATCAACGGCCTGATGGCGGGCGTGCTGGAAAGTCATTTGCGCGAGGAGTTCACTCACCTGGCCGAGGCCGCCGGCACGCCGAACCGGCCCATCGACGAGGTGATTTCCCTCGTGCGCTCGTATCTCCGATGAATCCCGCCCCGTCGCGCTCCCAAGACTTTCTGCAAAGAGGACTCCCATGAAATCTCGTGCCGCCGTCGCATTCGGACCTGGTAAGCCGCTCGAAATCGTCGAGATCGACGTGGCCCCGCCCAAGAAGGGCGAAGTGCTCGTGAAGATTACCCATACCGGCGTTTGCCATACCGACGCCTTTACGCTTTCGGGCGAGGATCCGGAGGGCCTGTTCCCCGTCGTGCTCGGCCACGAAGGGGCGGGCGTGGTGGTCGAAGTGGGCGAGGGCGTGACCTCGGTTGCGCCTGGCGATCACGTGATCCCCCTCTATACCGCCGAGTGCGGCGAGTGCCTGTTCTGCAAGTCGGGCAAGACCAACCTCTGCGTCGCGGTGCGCGCGACGCAGGGCAAGGGCGTGATGCCCGACGGCACATCGCGGTTCTCCTACAACGGCCAGCCCGTCTACCACTACATGGGCTGCTCGACCTTCAGCGAATACACCGTCGTGGCCGAGGTTTCGCTGGCCAAGATCAACCCCAAGGCCAATCCCGAGCACGTCTGCCTGCTCGGATGCGGCGTGACCACGGGCATCGGTGCCGTGCACAACACTGCCAAGGTGCAGGAGGGCGATACCGTTGCGGTATTCGGCCTGGGCGGCATCGGGCTGGCTGTCATCCAGGGCGCGCGCCAGGCCAAGGCGAGCCGCATCATCGGCATCGACACCAATCCGGCCAAGTTCCCACTGGCCAAGACTTTCGGTGCGACCGAGTGCATCAACCCGAACGACTACGACAAGCCCATCCAGCAAGTCATCATCGAGATGACCGGCTGGGGCGTGGACCACTCGTTCGAGTGCATCGGCAACGTGAACGTGATGCGCGCGGCGCTCGAGTGCGCACACCGCGGCTGGGGCCAGTCCATCATCATCGGCGTGGCGGGCGCGGGGCAGGAAATCTCCACGCGCCCGTTCCAGCTCGTGACCGGACGCACCTGGAAAGGCACGGCCTTCGGCGGCGTCAAAGGCCGTACGCAACTGCCCGGCATGGTCGAGGCAGCGATGCGCGGGGAAATCGAACTCGCGCCCTTCGTCACGCACACGCTGCCGCTAGACGAAATCAACAAGGCGTTCGACCTCATGCACGAGGGCAAGTCCATCCGCACCGTCATCCACTATTGACGTCGATGGCATTGCGCCGCGCGCATGGACGCGGCGCTCACTCGGCCTTGCCCCGCTTGGGGCGCGGCCGCTCGGGAAATAGTTGCCTGAGCATCTCGGGCAGGATCTGCGCCATGAACGCGTCGCCGCCGGCCTGCCCGTTCCCGAATTTGCCTTCCAGCGCCAGGTGTGCGCATCCGTGCACGGCCGACCACGCTCCCATCAGCAGGGCTTGGTCCGCAGCGCCCAGCGGGCCATCCGTGCGCCCCACGTACTCCCGCACGGCCTCTTCCAGCTCCCGGTAGGCCGCCCGGCCCGCGTCGTCCAGCCGCGAGTCGGGTGCCAACATGTCCTTGCGGAACATCAGTAGAAAGCGGGCCGGGTAGGTCAGCGCGAAGCGCACGTATCCCAGCCCCTTGCCGTGCAGCCTTTCGGTCGGCGTCCTGCCGGCCGCGCTGCCCTCCCGCTGGAAGCGCGTCAGTTCCTCAAAGCCCAGGATGGCGACTTCCGTCAACAAGCCGGCGGCCGAACCGAAATGATGCAGCGCGGCGGCCGGCGACACCCCCACTTGGCGCGCGACTTCCCTGAGGCTGAAGCCTTCCACGCCGCGCGCGGCAAGCAATTGTTCAGTGGCGTCGATGAGCGCTTGGCGCAGTGCGCCATGGTGGTAGGGCGTCGCCGCCCCGCTTCGCCGGGTGGCCATGGATGAGGGCTCCTCGCTGGTTGTCGGAAAAATCAAACTTTGCACCGTTCAAATGCCTTGTTATGGTATCTGAACGCTGTTTAGATTTGGTTGGGGCGGCATTTCTGAGGAGAGGGGCCATGTTCGATCTTCTTTTCGAGCTTGCGGGCATGATCGTGATGCTCGCCTGGATTGCACTGGCGGCGTCGCCGTGGCTGGGCAGGGCCAAGCCCATCGTCCGCATGGTGACGGGCGCCGTGGTTCCCGGTGCCCTGGCGCTGGCTTATGTCGCGTTGGTGGCCATGTCCTGGCCAGCCGCCGGCGGGGGGTACGGGTCGCTGGACGATGTGTCGACGCTGTTCGGCCATCGCGGCATGTTGACGGCAGGGTGGTATCACTACTTGGCTTTCGACCTCTTCGTTGGCACTTGGCTGGCACGGCGCGCCGAACGCGATGGAATCGCTCCCTTGTGGATGATTCCCTGCCACGCCCTGACGTTCTTGTTCGGCCCCGCGGGGCTGGTCGCCTACGGCTTGCTGTATGCCGCCAAGCCTGTGCGGGCGCTGGTGCGCGAGCTCGAGCGCAGGCATGGCCCGCTGGCGCGCTTCGGTTTGATCCTGTTCGCCGCGCTTGCCGCGTCGCTTGCGATGGCCGCGATCGATGCGCGCACGCTGGGCGGCGTGGGCGTGTGGGTCAAGCCGATGAAGTTCATGGCGTCGGTGGCGCTGTATGCGTGGACCACCGCTTGGCTGATCGGAGAATTGCCTTCCGGGTTCCGCGCGTCGCCCGCGGTTCGGCGCCTGGCCCGCACCATCATCCTGGTGGGCGCGGCGGAGGTGGCCTACATCACGCTCCAGGCGGCCTTGGGCCAGCCGTCGCATTTCAATGATTCGACACCCTTCCATTCGGCCATGTATGTGCTCATGGGGGTGGGCGCGTTGACCCTGACCGCCTGCTCCCTGCCGCTAGCCTGGATGATCGGACGCCATGCCGAGGACATGGCGCCCGCGTACCGGCTCGGCGCCGTACTGGGGCTCGTGCTGACGTTCGTCTTCGGTGCAGGGGCGGGGGTGGCGATCAGCATGAATGGCGGCCCGACCATCGGCGCCATGGCGGGCGGGGCTGTCGTGCCGGTCTTCGGCTGGTCGCTGGCCGGGGGAGACCTGCGCGTGGCGCATTTCCTCGGCATCCACGCCCAGCAGGTATTGCCCGCCGCAGGCATGCTGGCGTCGATGGCGGCGGCCCGGGCATCCGGCCCCGTGCTTGCCGTCGCGGGCACTGGCATGGTGGCGCGCCACGCGACCACCGGCATCGCGGCAGTCTGGCTCGTCGCCCTGGCCTATGCGTCGCTGACCGTCCTGGCTGCCGCGCAGGCCGTGGCGGGCCGGCCGCTGCTGGGATAGGAGAGAAAGGGCAAGCGAGGTGGCCCGCGGCGCACAGGGCAGGGCGGCCGCGCCTTTCATTGGTCTGCTGGCACGCCATCGGTTAACCTTCGTGTCATGCTGATCACCACTCTTTCTCCAATCTAAAGGGGCATTGCAACGTGGGTGCACCTCGACGTTTCACCTTTCGGCGGAACCCTGTCATGAAAGACCCGGAACACCGCCATCGCGGCATCTACCTCCTGCCCAACGCGTTCACGACGGCCGCGCTGTTCGCCGGCTTCTACGCCATCGTGCAGGCCATGAACAATCGGTTCGAGGCCGCTGCCATCGCCATTTTCGTGGCCATGGTGCTCGACGGGATGGACGGGCGCGTCGCCCGGCTCACCAACACCCAGTCGGCGTTCGGCGAGCAATACGATTCCCTGTCCGACATGACCTCCTTTGGCGTCGCGCCGGCGCTGGTCATGTACGAGTGGATCCTGAACGGCCTGGGCCGCTGGGGATGGCTCGCGGCTTTCATCTACGTGGCCGGCGCAGCCTTGCGGCTGGCCCGCTTCAATATCAACGTCGGCGTCGTGGACAAGCGCTTTTTCCAGGGGCTGCCCAGCCCGGCGGCGGCGGCGTTGGTGGCCGGCTTCGTCTGGCTCGCCGTGGACAACAAACTGCCGATACGCGAGCTGTGGATGCCCTGGGCCGCGTTTACGCTGACCGTCTACGCGGGCGTCAGCATGGTGTCGAACGCGCCGTTCTTCAGCGGCAAATCGTTCGCCCTGGGGCGCAGCGTTCCTTTCTGGACCATCCTGCTGGTGGTCTTGGCCATCGTCTTCATCTCCAGCGATCCGCCCATCGTCCTGTTCGTGTTGTTCGTGATCTACGGGCTCTCCGGCTACGTCTTGTGGGCCCTGCGCTGGAGGCGCGAGCGCCTCGCCCGGCGCTGAGGGCTTGCGGCCGTTTCCCGGGCACTTCGGGGGCGGCCCTTCGTCACGATAGAATGTCGCCTGTAAGGAGAGACTCCCATGAGCGACAAACTGATCGTTTTCGACACCACGCTGCGCGACGGCGAGCAAAGCCCCGGCGCGTCGATGACGCACGAAGAGAAAGTGCGCATCGCCAAGCAGCTCGAGAAGCTGCGGGTAGATGTGATCGAGGCGGGTTTTGCAGCCGCCAGCAACGGCGATTTCGAATCGGTCCGGGCCATCGCGTTGGCGATCAAGGACTCCACCGTCTGTTCGCTGGCACGGGCCAACGACCGCGACATCGCGCGGGCGGGGGAGGCGCTGCGCGGCGCCAAGCGCGCGCGCATCCATACCTTCATCGCCACCAGTGCGTTGCACATGGAGAAGAAGCTGCGCATGACGCCCGACCAGGTCTTCGAGCAAGCCAGGTTGGCGGTCCGGTTCGCGCGCCAATATACCGACGACATCGAGTTCTCTCCGGAGGACGGCAGCCGTTCGGACCCAGACTTCCTGTGCCGCGTGCTCGAAGCCGTCATCGCCGAAGGCGCCACCACCATCAACGTGGCCGACACGGTGGGCTATGCTGTGCCCGAGCAATACGGCGAGTTCATCCGCACCTTGCGCGAGCGCATCCCCAACTCCGACAAAGCGGTCTGGTCCGTGCACTGCCACGACGACCTGGGGCTCGCCGTGGCCAATTCGCTGGCCGGCATCAAGATAGGCGGTGCCCGGCAGGTCGAGTGCACGATCAACGCCCTGGGCGAGCGGGCAGGCAACTGCTCGCTGGAAGAGGTCGTGATGGCGGTCAAGACCCGCAAGGATTACTTCGGGCTCGAGGTCGGCATCGACACGACCCAAATCATGCCCGCCTCGCGCCTGGTGTCCGGCATCACGGGCTTCGTGGTGCAGCCGAACAAGGCCATCGTCGGCGCCAACGCCTTTGCCCATGCCTCGGGCATTCACCAGGACGGGGTGCTCAAGGCGCGGCAGACGTACGAGATCATGCGCGCCGAGGACGTGGGCTGGTCCGCCAACAAGATCGTGCTGGGCAAGCTGTCCGGCCGCAACGCGTTCAAGCAGCGCCTGCAAGAGCTGGGCATCGAGCTCGAGTCGGAGCAGGCCGTCAACGAAGCCTTCGCGCGGTTCAAGGACCTGGCCGACCGCAAGTCCGAGATCTTCGATGAAGATATCCACGCCCTGGTCTCGGGCGAACACGCGGAGGCAGGCGAAGGCGTTTACCGGTTCGTCGCGCTCGCGCAGCGCTCGGAAACCGGCGAGCGTCCGTATGCCCGCGTGGTGTTCTCCGAGAACGGCAAGGAGGTCACGGCGGAGGCCGAAGGCAACGGCCCAGTCGACGCCACGGTCAAGGCCATCGAGAGCCACGTGCAAAGCAATGCGGAGTTGTTGCTGTTCTCGGTCAACGGCATCACGACGGGTACCGAATCCCAGGGCGAAGTCACCATGCGGCTGTCCAAGGCCGGCCGCATCGTCAATGGGGTGGGGGCTGATCCCGACATCGTCGTGGCCGCTGCCAAGGCTTATTTGTCGGCCCTGAACAAGCTGCAATCGCCTGTCGAGAAGGTCCACGCCCAGGGCATCTGATGGTGTCGCGTCATGCGGCCGGTTTCGTCGTCGAGGCGATGCGACCGGCCGACGTCGAGGGCGTGCTCGCGGTCCAGCGCCAGGCCTATGCCGGCATCGACGTGCTGGAAAACGCTGCTTTCTTCCTGAATCGCATCCATCTAGCGCCCGGCTCGTGCTGGGTCGCGCGCGGGGCGGACGGAATATGGGGCTATCTGGTTTCCTACCCCTGGTCGCTGGATGCGCCCCCCAAGCTCAACGTGCCGCTGGCCGGGCTGCCGGCCGATGCGCGCAACTGGTTCCTGCACGATTGCGCCGTCTTGCCCGCGGCGTCGGGCAAGGGCATCGGGACGGCTCTGGTGCGAACCGGGATCGCCCATGCAGAGCGTGCCGGGTTTGCATGGGCCACGCTGGTGTCGTTGGCGCCGGCGTGCGGATATTGGATGCGCCTCGGCTTCGAGCCGGTGCAGCTCGAGCCGGGCGCGCTGCGCGACTATGGCCCCGGGGCGCGTTTCATGCGCCGGCCGCTCGCAGCGGGCGCCTGAGCACCCGCCTTGCCGGCCGGGCCGCCCTGCGAGGTTCAGGCCGGCGTGCGCGCGAACCGGCCTGCGTTGAAGTCTTCGATCGCTTGCTGGATCTCGGCCTTCGTGTTCATCACGAAAGGACCGTACCCCACCACGGGCTCGTCGATGGGTTCCCCGGCGAGCCACAGCACCCCGGCCTCATTGTTCGCTTCGATCGAGACGTCTGTTCCGGCGCGGTGCAAGTGGACCAGCTGGCCTTCCCGCGCCACGGCTTCGCCGTTCACCAGCACCGTTCCGCGCAGTACTACCAAGGCGAGCGTGTGTCCCTCGGGGGCCCGGAGGCGGGCGGTGCCTCCCGGATGGAGGCGCAGGTCCCATACGTCCATGGGCGTATGGGTGCGCGCCGCCCCCCGCGTGCCGGCGAACTCCCCGGCGATGACGCGCAGGCTCCCGGCGCCGCCTTCGAGCGCGACGGTCGGGATGTCGGCGCTGCGCAAGTGCTGGTAGCCGGGCTCGCCCATTTTGTCGCGCGCCGGGAGATTGACCCAGAGCTGCACCATCTCCATCGTGCCCCCGCGCTCGGCGAAGGCCCGGGAATGAAACTCTTCGTGCAGGATGCCGCCGGCGGCCGTCATCCACTGCACGTCTCCGGGACCGATCAGGCCGCCGGCACCCGTCGAGTCGCGATGTTCGGCCTCGCCTTGGTAGACAATGGTGACGGTTTCGAATCCGCGATGCGGATGGAGGCCGACGCCCCGGCGCTTCGTCGTGGGGGCGAAGACAGTCGGCGCGGCATGGTCCAGCAGGAGGAAGGGGCTCAGGTGTCGTCCCAGCCCGTCGTAGCTGAAGAGCGAGCGCACCAGGAAGCCGTCTCCCACCCAGTGCGCAGGCGGTGCGTTGTAGACCCCAAGGACTTTTTTCATGATGAATCTCCGAATGGCCCTT
Source organism: uncultured Pigmentiphaga sp. (assembly GCF_937950555.1). Classification (NCBI taxonomy): domain Bacteria; kingdom Pseudomonadati; phylum Pseudomonadota; class Betaproteobacteria; order Burkholderiales; family Alcaligenaceae; genus Pigmentiphaga; species uncultured Pigmentiphaga sp. Next base: position 169,987 of record NZ_CALFCW010000069.1, read on the forward strand.
TGGTTCGGGCTGCATGGGGACAGCATATTTGTGGTAGGAATTCCGCGCTAGATGGCAAAATCTGGAAGCACCGTTCTATTGAGGGAATAATCCGCGTGAGCAAAGGAAATTCGCGATGAGGCCGTGCGCCGGTGATCCCCCTTTGGGAGACGCGGGGCCTCGAGACCGCAAGCTGGAGGATACGAAGGCTTTCCCCGATTTCCGCCAGATCAGCATCTTCATCGCCTTGTTCGAGCTCGGCAGCATCGCCAAAGTGGCAGCGCGGCTGGGGATGAACGCCTCCACCGTCAGCATGGCGCTGGCGCGCCTGCGCGAAATCTACCAGGACGATTTATATGTCCGCAGCGCGGTCGGCATGATTCCCACCGTCAAGGCGGAGTCGATTTACCCTGCGCTCAAGCAGGCGCAGCAACTCCTCCAGGCCAGTACGCTGGCCGGCGATGTTTTCGATCCGGCCGTCGCCACGCGACGCTTCCGCGTGGCGATGAGCGAGGTGGGTGTTTGCGTGCTCATGCCCGGGCTGCGCGCCTTGCTTGCCGCCGAGGCGCCGGGCGTGAGCCTGGAGCAAGTGGAAATCACCGCCGACACGCCTTGGCATCTCGAGTCCGGCGCCCTGGACCTCGTGGTCGGCCACGTCCCGACCATGGGCAACGCGGTCATCCGGCAGCGGCTATACCGCGAGCATTACGTCTGCCTCGGCCGGATCGGGCATCCCGCGCTGCATGCGGACATGCCCGTGGAGGCGTTTCTCGGCTTGTCCCATTTGTCCGTGGCGAGCTGGGGCCGCAACCGCCAGCGCTGGGAGGACCATGTGGCCGAGAAGCTGGGGGCGCGGCCGAACATCCGGTTGCAGCAATCGAGCTTCGCCGGCATCGAGCACTTGCTCGCCGACAGCGATTTGGTCGCCGTGGTGCCGGCCCGGCTGGCCGGGGCGCTGATGCGTTTCGCCCCCCTGGTGGCCATCGACTTGCCGTTCGAGTCGCCGAGCTATGTCGTGCACCAGCATTGGCATCCCCGGCACAAGAAAGACGCCGGGGCCACCTGGCTGAGGAAGGCGCTCGCCCGCGTCGCGCAGGAAGAGGGGGCGCCGGCGCCGGAGCTTATTCCACGGTGATGTTGTTGCGCTCGATCAGCGCCTTCCACATCGCGCGTTCTGCCTTGAGCTGTTGCGCGAACTTGGCCGGCGTGTCGGAAACCGGGATATAGCCTTGGTCGATCAGTCGCTGCTTGACGGCCGGCTCCTCCATGGCCTTGACCACGGTCTCGCTCATTTTCTGGACGATGGCCTCAGGCGTGCCGGCAGGTGCCATCACGCTGAAAGACTGCGGCACGTCGGGCAGGCCTTGTTCGGTCCAGACCGGCACCTTGGGGAACAGCGGCGATTTGCTGCTGATGGCGATGGGAATCGCCTTGCCTGCCTTGATGTGGGGCAGCACCGAGGCGACGTCCGATTGCAGGAAGTCGAGGCGGCCGCCGAGGAAGTCCTGCATGGTCGGCGCCATGCCCTTGTATGGCACATGCGTGAAGGAGGCGCCGGTTTTTTCTTCCATGACCTTGACCCCCAGGAAGGTGGGCGAGCCGTGTCCGGCCGAGCCGAATGCGAGTTTGCCCGGGTCGCGCTTGCCGGCAGCGATCAAGTCGTCCAGGGTCTTGAAGGGCGAGTTGGGCGGGACGACGTAGACTAGCGGGGCGTCCACGCCGCGCGCCACGGGCACGAGGTCCTTCTCGGCGTCGTAGGGTAGGTTCTTGTAGAGGTAGGGGTTGACGGCAATGGCCGGGGTGGCCGATACGAGGAAGGTGTAGCCATCCGGCGTGGCGCGGGCCGCGGCGGCCGCCCCGATGTTGCCGCTGGCGCCAGGTTTGTTCTCGACCACGACTGTCTGCTTGAGCAGCTTGCCCACGCCCTCGGCGAGCAGGCGGGCGTAGATGTCGGTGCCGCCGCCCGCCGACGAAGGAACGATGAATGTCAGGGGTTTGCTCGGCCAGGCGTCGCTCGCCGCGGCAGCGAAACCGAAGGTTACCGCGAAGAGGCCGCCCAGCAAGCTGAGGCGACGGGCGCGCGAATAGCGGGTGTTGCGGTTCATGTTGTGCTCCTGGTTGCTTCTTGTTCGTTGGGGTGAGTATTTCACACCAAGCCAAACCCATGTCATCAAAAAAATTGACGTCGAAGGTCAATGTTATTGACGAGTGTTTCGGGTGCACAATTGGCCGACGAGCCAGAAAATGAGGAGAAATCGGTCATGAGCGACACTGTGCTGGAGGCGCGCCGCAACGTGGCGCGTGCGAATCGCATCCTTTACCTTAAGGGCGTGGTTGACGGGTTCGGCCACGTCAGTTGCCGGCACCCCGAGATCCCGGACCACTACCTGATTTCGTGCAACCGGGCGCCCAATTTGGTCAAGGAGTCCGACATCGTCGAATTGGATGCCGATTCCAATCCGGTCGGAGGAGATGCCCGCCGGCTCTACCTCGAGCGCTTCATTCACGGGGAGATTTATCGGACCCGTCCCGACGTGAACGCGGTGGTGCACAGCCATTCCATCGCGATGATCACCATCGGTGCCACCGACGTCCAGATCAGGCCCATGTTCCACATGGCCGGGTTTCTGACGCGCGCCGCCAAGTTCGACATACGCGAGGCGACCGGACGCGAGACCGACATGCTGATACGCGATCCGGAGCTTGGCCGGAACCTGGCCGAAACGCTCGGGCCGGCAAGCGCGGTACTGATGGCCGGGCACGGCGCCACCATGGTCGGGACCAGCCTGGAAGAAGCCGTGTACCGGGCAGTCTACGCCGAGATCAATGCCGGCATGCAGCTGAATGCGCTGCGCGTCTCTGGCAACGTGCGCTATTTGTCGGACAAGGAAGGTGACCTTGCGACCGAGACCAACCGCGGCCAGCTCAAGCGATGCTGGGACCTCTGGTGCGCGGAAGTGAACATCGACGATTGATGCTTCCCCCTTCCACGAAGCCGCCCGTCCCGGGCGGCTTTTTTTCGGAGGATGCGTCCGGTCTCAGGGCCCTCGCGGTGCGAGGCAGCGCCGCTTCCCGGCGCAGGGTGGTATCGTCCGGCCGGGGCGGCACAATGACAACGATTGGTGGATGAGACGACGAGGAGAGATCGTCATGAAGAGGATGATGGGGGGACTGGCCGCGTGGGTGCTGGCGGCAGGCGTGGCCGTGGCGGCCGAGTCGCCGGGCGTGCAGGTCCAGACATTAATGGAGAGCAGCGCCTCGTGGGACGGCCGCGCGTACGAAGCCTACCCGCCGGGCCCGCCGCTCTTGACCGTGCTCAGGATCACGATCCCGCCGCACAGCGCGCTGCCCTGGCACACGCATCCCATTCCCAATGCGGCCTACGTGCTGTCGGGCGAGCTGACCGTCGAGAAACAAGGCACGGGCGAGACGCGCTGGCTCAAGCAGGGCGATGTCTTGCCGGAAATGGTGGGCGAGTATCACCGCGGCGTGACCGGCGACCAGGGCGTCGTGCTGATCGTGTTCTATGCCGGCAGCCGCGGCGTACCGCTGTCTCAGCAGTAGGGAGGGCGTCAGCAGCCCGTCTGCACGGGATTGCTGAGCTTGCCTATGCCTGCCACGGTCACGCTGACCGGGCCGCCGATCTTGTTGAGGTCGGCGTTTTGCACGGCCCGCCCTGGCTTGCCTCCCGAGGCCAGCGCCGTCCCCATCGAGATCACGTCGCCCGGCACCAGGGTCATGTAGCTCGAGACGAAGGCGATGACTTCCGGGATCTTGTGGAAGAGGTTGACCGTGTTGTCGCTGGCATATTGTTCGTCCCGCACGTGGCACGAGATGTCCAGGGCATGCGGATCCGCGATTTCGTCGCGGGTGACGATCCACGGGCCCAGCGGCGAGAAAGTGTCGGAGCCTTTATAGCGGCCGCTGTACGAAACGTGGCTGTCTACGTAGCGGATGCCTTCGCCTTCCAGCGCGGGATGGATGGCGCGGTAGTGGAAGCTGTCCTCGTCGCGCATGGTGGGCGAGGTCAAGTCGTTGTGGATGGTGTAGCCGAACACGTAATCGTAGGCATCGGCGGCCTTGACGTCGCGCGCCAGCTTGCCGATCACGACGGCCAGTTCGGGCTCGGGGTGCACCCGGCCGTAGTTGGGCTTGAGCCGCACGGGCTCACCGTGGCCGACCAGTGCGGACCAAGGCTTGGTGAAGATCGCCGGATGCTTGGGGCCCTTGACGATGCGTTCGCTGTTCGCGCTGTTGTTGAGCGCCAGGCAGCATAGCTTGGACGGGCGCGGCACGGCAGGCAGGAACCGGATCGCGTCCATGGCAAGGCGGGGCAGGTCGGCCTGCCCCAGCGCGGCATGCACGTGCCGCAACTGATCCCAGAAACCCTCACCGCTTTCGATCAGCCGGTGCATGTCGAGCGGCCCCGAAAAACCGGGGGCGAAATGCTTGCAGGCCGCTTCGGCGTCGATCAGTTCGGTGTCGGAGACCACGAAGCCGACGCGGGCGACGTCGGGTTGGTCCAGAGTGGCGTAGCTGGCGAGTTTCAACTGATGTCTCCAGTCTTGAAAAGGATGGGCGCGGCATCGCCGCATGGCTCGCGACAGAGCTTACGTCCGTATCCCGGCGGGGCGGGAGTGTGGCGCCTCGTCTTTCCGTGAGATGGAACGAATCAGTCCGCCTGCAAGCGGGCGGCCACGGCGGCGCAGATTTCCTTGCGCGTACGCTCGAGGTGCGCCAGGCACTCGCGCAATCGCTCTGGCGTGAGCAGCACGGTGAAAGTGGTCAGCGACAGCACGCCCAGGACCCGCTCCGCGTGGGACAGGGGCACGGCCAGCGTGGTACTGGAGCCCCGGCCCTGGCCTTTGCGCAGCCCGTAGCCACGCTTGCGCGTGTCGGCCAGATTGCTTTGGATGTCTTGCTCGACCGCGGGCCATAGCGTGGGCTCGGGCAGCGAGGCCTGTATCCATTGCAGCAGGCGGTCGCGCTCGGCTTGGCTGCAGTAGGCAAGATAGGCCTGTCCCATGCCGGAATGGACCAGGTCGTGGACGTGGCCGACGGTAGTGTGCTCGGAACCGATGGGGCTGTAGGGCATGGAGCTGTAGCGCACCACGATGTGGCCGCGGTCGAGCGTCCCGATGGCCAGTGGCAGGCCCGTTGCCCGCGTGTGCTTGAGCACGATGGGGGCGCCGACTTCCACGACCAGTTCGGGCTCGGAAAAGCCTTCGCTCAGCCATCGTACTTTCTCGGTGAGCGAGTACGTTCCCTTGACCACGTCCGCGCGTACGTAGCCTTCGCTCTTGAGCGTGGCCAACAGGCGATGGATGGTCGATTTGGGCAGTCCGGTGGCCTGGTGCAGGGACTGGAGAGAGCTTTGGGGCTGGTGGTTCAGCGCCCGCAAGATATTCAGCGCCCGGACCACCGGTCCGATGGCCTTCGATTCGGACATGCCCGCGTTCCTCCCTATGCATGGCGACCCGATCATAGCGCCGGTCCCGCAGGTTCGTTGGACTTTCGTTCCGTATCACGGAAAAACCTTACGCAAGCCAGGGGTTACGCTTGAACGGGCTCCTATACTTGCCCGTCACTGCGCGGGAAGACCCCCCGGACTTGCCTTCGGCGGCTTGCAAGCCGCTTTGTCCGGTGACTGGGTTCTGAGGAAAAAACTATTCGGAACCGGGCACTCTGCCCGAACAAAAGGAATCGAGACATGCGTAAGATTTTGTCGGCCGTCATCGGGACGGCGATGGTTGCTGCGTCGCCCGCGTTGCTGGCGCAGGAGACGGCTTATCCCGCACGCCCCATCAAGCTCGTGGTGGCATTCGGGCCAGGGAGCGTGAACGATGCCATGGCGCGGGAGCTGGCCAAGACGCTCTACAACGAACTGGGCCAGCCGGTGATCGTGGAGAACAAGCCTGGCGCCGGCGGCGTGGTGGGCACGGATTACGTCGCCAAGTCCGCGCCCGACGGCTATACCCTCGGCTTCGGCACGAGTTCCCAACTCGTGATGAACGTCGGCCTGCAGAAATCGCTGCCGTTCGACGTGGAGCGCGACCTGACGCCCATCGGCCTGGTTTCGCGCACGCCGCTGGCGCTGGCCGTGCCGGCGAGCGGGGCGAATTCGCTCGCCGAGCTGGTCAAGCAGGCCAAGTCCAAGTCCCAGCCGATGACGTATTCCTCCAGCGGGGTCGGTTCGATCAATCACATCGCCGGCGCCGCGTTCGCTCGCGCCGCGGGCGTGGAGCTGATGCACGTGCCCTACAAGGGAGCGGCCACCGCGGCGGCGGACTTGGCCGCAGGGCGCGTCGACATGATGTTGGTGACCCTGCCCAGCATGGCTGGCCTGGTGGACCAAGGCAAGATCAAGGTGCTGGCCAACGGCATCAAACAGCGCGGTGCTTCCACGCCCAATGTCCCGACCTTTGCAGAGGCCGGACTGCCCTCCTTCGAAGGCTACACCTGGAATAATTTGTTCGCTCCTGCCGGCACCCCCGCCGCTGTGATCGCAAAGCTCAACGCCGCGCTGAACAAGGCGCTGCGCGATCCGCAAGTCGTGCAATTCGCCCAGCGCCAGACGGCCGAGATCCTGGCGCCGTCCACGCCGGCCGAGGCGCTCGCATTCGAGAAGAAAGAGCGCGCCACCTGGGTGCCTTTCATCCGCAGCCTCGGCATCGAGCCGTAATCCCTCAGGGCCGCCCGGGCGCCGCTTCCGCAGGGGTCGGGCGTCCGTCCGAGCGTAGTCCGCGCAGCGCGATCGTCCAGGCTGCCGCATAACCGAGCGCGATCAGGGCCAGCGCCACGCGCAGCCCCGTGCCCCAGCCAGGCAGCGCATGCAGCACGCTGCCCATGGCTGCGATGCCTACGAGCGTGCCTATCTGCCGGTTGGCGTTGAGCACCGCCGAGGCGCTGTTGGCATGGTCCTGGCCTCCCGCGCGCATGACCGTCGCGGTCAGGGCCGGGATGGCGATGGCGACGCCCAGGTTGCCTGCCGTCAGCAGCACGAGAAATACCGCGTGCGAGCTTTCGGCGCCGAGTGCTGCGCCGACTCCCTGGACCAGGCGGGCGCCGACCAGTGACGCGGTGTCCCAGGCCAGCCCGCAGGCGACGGAAGCCAGGGTGAAAATCGCCAGTCCAGACAAATAGGCTGCACGGGGCCCGATGCGGTCGGCCAGGGCGCCGCCCGCCAGCATCAAGGCGGCGAACGTCAAGGTATAGCCGTCCACCACCCAGACCAGGCCCGAGAGCGATGCGCCGAAGGTGCTGGCGATGTCGGTCAAGGCCACATTGACGATGGTGACGTCCAACATGGCCAGGATGAAGCCGGTGGCCAGGGCGGCGAGCGGCAGGGCTGTGGCGGCGGGGGTCTCCCGTCCGTAGGCGGCAATGTCGGCGTAAGGGTACTTCACGATCCATTCGTCCATAGAAAGCAATGACCCTTATCCTAGGACGCCGATGCGATGCAAAAAAGCAGAGAATCTGCAGGACGATGATGCAATAATGCATCGCCATCGACGATGCTTCGCCGGGGAGGGAATATGGATTGGGACGACGCCAGGGTGTTTCTTGCCATCCTCCGGGCGGGTACGCTGCGCGGGGCTGCGGCGCAACTGCGGGTGGACCAGGCGACGGTCGGCCGCCGGCTAGCGGCGCTCGAGGCGGCGCTGGGCGTGCGGCTGTTCCTGCGCACGCCGGGAGGCTACGTGCCGACGCCGGCCGGGGAGCTGGCCGGCGCGGCAGCCGAAAGGATGGAGCAGGCCGCGCATCAATTACAGCGGCAATTGCAGGGCCTGGATGAAAAATTGTGCGGGGTGGTCCGGGTCGCGGCTTCTGACACCATGGGTAGCTTTTATGTCATGCCGGCGCTCACGAGAGTGCGCGAGGCGCACCCGGACATCAAGGTCGTGCTCAGTACGTCGACCCAGGTGACGAACCTCACCCGGCGGGAGGCCGACTTGGCCGTGCGCACGGTCAAGCCGACCGACCCCGACCTGATTTCCCGGCGTTTGGCGAGGGTGCCACTGGGCGTGTACGCTTCACGCGCTTATTTGCAGCGGCGCGGCGTGCCGGGGGACGATGGCGACCTGCAGGGGCACGACGTCGTGCTGTACGATCGCCCGTTCCGGGGGGACGGCCGCACGCTTTGCGGCGTTTCCACGGCCTACGCCCGCGTGGCCATGGAGGTGAACTCCGGGCTGATGCTGCTGCAGGCGGTGCGTGCCGGCATGGGCTTGGGCGAATTGCAGGTACGCATGGCCGAGACTCATCCCGAATTGGTACGCATTTGGCCGGAGCGCACCGAGCGCGTCGACGTCTGGCTGGTGCTGCATGCGGACCTGGCGCGCACCGCGCGGGTGCGCGCGGTGGTGGATGCCATCGTCGAGGCCTTTGATACGCAGTGAGCGATCAGCCGGCACCCATCTGGAAGCGCGGTTCCATCAAGGGGTCCGGGCCCGGGTGGTAGCGGGTCACGACTCCATTGTCGTCGACGAAGACATACATCATCGAATTCCAGACGCCGTCTTCGCGGAAGCGGTAGGCCCACACGATGTGTTCGCCGCGCAGGCCGACGCGGGAAATCTCCGCCGGCGGGCCGAACTCGAACAGCAGCCGGTCGGTGTCCCAGCGGCCGGAGTCGAGCATGCGGAAGCGCTCGCTCGTGAGCGCCTGGGTCGTTGCGACCACTTTGCCGTCGGGCCCGACGTCGGTGATCCATGCGTATTGGCCCATGGGTTGCGAGGTGTAGATGATGCGCTCGCCGCCGTTGGGAAGCGGCCGCTGCAGTGCGGGCGCGCCCAAGCGCGCGGTGACGGCCGAGACGGGCTCTCCGGGCGTGATGCCCGCGGGGCTTGCGCAGGCGGTCAGCAGTGCGGCCATGCCGAGCAGGCAAGCGCCGCGGCGCAGGGTCGTAGCGATGCTCATATAATGCTCCTGTTTTGGTCGCTACCGGAGACAAAATAGTGGTTTCGTCACGCAGGCGTAGCTGGCATACGCTCATTGTAGGACTTCTTGGCTTCGTAGCCGTCCCGGCTTTTGCGCAATCCGATGCACTGCCTCCCGTGCGCATCGCCGTGATCGAGGCGATGTCCGGGCCGTTCGCCAATACCGGCGAGGCCATCATGCGCAATCTGCGCTTTGCCGTGTCCCGCATCAATGAACGCGGTGGCGTGAAGCTGCCCGACGGCCGCCACGCGCTGGAGCTCGTTCCGTTCGATAGCAAGAACCAGGTGGACGAGGCGCTGCTGTTGTTGCGCAGCGCGGCCGACCAATCCATCCGCATCGTCCTGCAGGGCAACAGCTCTGCCGTGGCGGCGGCGCTGATCGACGGGGTGAATCGCCATAACCAGCGCAATCCCGATCAGCGCGTCGTGTACTTGAACTATTCTGCGGTCGATCCGGCGTTGACCAATGAGAAATGCAGTCCCTGGCATTTCCGGTTCGACGCCAGTTCCGATATGCGCATGGCGGCCTTGACTGAAGTCATGCGCCGCGACCGCGAGGTTCGCCGGGTCTATCTCTTTAACCAGGACTACAGCTTTGGGCGTCAGGTGTCGCGTAGCGCCCGCGACATGCTGGCGGCCAAGCGACCGGACGTCGCCGTGGTCGGAGACGAGTTCCACGCGATTGGCAAGGTCAAGGATTTTTCGCCCTACGTGGCCAAGATCCTGGCCAGCGGGGCAGACACGGTCATCACCGGCAACTGGGGCAACGACCTCACGCTGTTGGTCAAGGCGGCGAAAGAGGCCGGGTTCAAGGGCAGCTTCTACACCTTCTACGGCAACGCGCTGGGCGCACCCGGGGCCTTGGGCGATGCGGGCGTCGGCAAGGTGCGGGCGGTGGCCGAATGGCACTACAACGCCGGCGAACCCGAAATGGACCGGGCCTACGACGCCTACCGGCGCATGTTCCCGCGGCCTGCCGACGACTACCTCAACGCCCGAATGCTGCACATGACGGACATGCTGGCCACAGCCCTGGAGCAGGCCGGCACGGTGGATGCCGCGGCCATCGCGCGGCGGCTGTCCGGGATGCGCTGGACGGCCGAGGGCGCGGAGTTGTGGATGCGGCCCGATGACCACCAGGCGATCAAGCCGCTGTATGTCTTCACCATGCGCAAGGCCGGCGAGGGCACGGTCAAGCGGGACGTGGAGGGCAGTGGGTATGGCTTTGAAACAACGTTGAAGGTCCCGGCGGCCGATCTGGCCCTTCCTACGACCTGCAAAATGGCAAAGTTGCCTGAATGAGGCTATACTTTCCGGCTGACTTTCGGGGGCTAGCTAGGCCACGGGAGTTTTAAGGAGGCGGCATATTCGTTGTGCCGCTTTTTTTGGCGCAAGGCGCGGATTTGCTTTCTTGCGCCGCAAACCTTCATTGCAATATCACGGCTGGGCGCCTCGGCCCTGCCGCCAGTCAGAGAGGAAGATATGTCCGTAGCCGACATCAACAAAGCTAACATCGTTGCCGAATTCCAACGTGCCCAAGGCGACACCGGTTCGCCCGAAGTGCAGGTCGCGCTCTTGACCGCCCGGATCAACGAGTTGACCAACCACTTCAAAGAGCACACCAAAGACCACCATTCCCGCCGCGGACTGTTGCGCATGGTCAGCCGTCGCCGCAAGCTGCTCGACTACCTGAAGCGTCGCAACGCCGATGCGTACCGTGCCCTGATCGAGAAGCTCGGTCTGCGTAAGTGATTTTCCAGGGGATCGGAAACCCGGCGGACGCTGCCGTCGCAGCGTTGCGTGGCGTTTCCGGTGGCTGCCGGCTTCCTCGCTTCGTTGCATGGAGCAATGGAGCCGGCACTCTAGCAACACCCTCCTGAAAAATGAGAGTGCCTGTGTCAGGGACCGCCTGTCACAGGCATTTTCATTTCAGAGGGGCAACCGCATAGGATGCCTGTCATGTTCAATAAAGTTACAAAAACCTTCCAATACGGCCAGCATACCGTCACCCTGGAGACCGGCGAGATCGCCCGCCAGGCCTCCGGCGCAGTGCTGGTCTCCATCGAGGACACCGTCGTCCTGGCAACCGTGGTCGGGGCCAAGAAGCCCAAGCCCGGCCAGGACTTTTTCCCGCTCACCGTCGATTACATCGAGAAGAGCTATGCCGCCGGCCGCATCCCGGGCGGCTTTTTCAAGCGCGAGGGCAAGCCTTCGGAGAAGGAAACCCTGACTTCCCGGCTGATCGACCGTCCGCTGCGTCCGCTGTTTCCGGAAGGCTTCTACAACGAAGTCCACGTGGTCGTGCACACGCTCTCGGTGAATCCCGAGATCGATCCCGACATCGCCGCGATGATCGGCTCTTCGGCCGCGCTCGCCATTTCCGGCATTCCGTTCAACGGCCCGATCGGCGCGGCGCGCGTTGGCTGGATCGATAACCAATACGTGCTGAACCCGACCGCCACGCAGCTCAAGAGCTCCAAGCTCGACCTGGTGGTCGCCGGCACCGACGCGGCCGTGCTGATGGTCGAGTCCGAAGCCGACCAGCTGTCGGAAGAAGTGATGCTCGGCGCCGTGGTCTACGGCCACGAGCAGATGCAGACCGTCATCAACGCGATCAACGACCTGGTGCGCGAGGCCGGCAAGCCCGAATGGGATTGGCAACCGCCCCCCAAGAACGAAGCGCTGATCGCATCCGTGCGTTCGCTGGCCGAAGAGGGGCTGAAGGCCGCCTACCAGATCCGCTCCAAGCAGGAACGCACGGCCAAATTGCGCGACGTCTACGCCGACGTGCATGCAAAGCTTGCCGCGCAGGCGGAGGCGACCGGCGAAGCCATCGATCCGGTCGAGGTCGACAACATTCTGTTCGACTTCGAAGCCCAGATCGTGCGCGGCCAGATCCTGAATGGCGAACCGCGCATCGACGGCCGCGACACGCGCACCGTGCGGCCGATCAGCATCCGCCTCGGGGTGCTGCCCCGCGCCCACGGCAGCGCGTTGTTCACGCGCGGCGAAACGCAGGCGCTGGTGGTCGCCACCCTGGGTACGAAGCAGGATGAGCAGATCATCGATGCACTGATGGGCGAGTACCGCGACCGCTTCATGCTCCACTACAACATGCCTCCGTTCGCGACCGGCGAGACCGGCCGCATCGGCACGCCCAAGCGCCGCGAAGTCGGACATGGCAGGCTGGCCAAGCGGGCGCTGGCTCCGTTGCTGCCTTCTGCGCAGGATTTCCAATACACCATCCGCGTCGTGTCGGAAATCACGGAATCCAACGGCTCGTCGTCCATGGCCTCCGTCTGCGGCGGCTCGCTCGCGATGATGGATGCCGGCGTTCCCGTCAAGGACCACGTGGCTGGCGTAGCCATGGGGCTGATCAAGGAAGGCAATAAGTTCGCCGTGCTGACCGACATCCTCGGCGACGAGGATCACCTGGGCGACATGGACTTCAAGGTGGCCGGCACCGTCAGCGGCGTCACCGCGCTGCAGATGGACATCAAGATCCAAGGCATTACCAAGGAGATCATGCAGGTCGCGTTGGCGCAGGCCCGCGAAGGCCGCCTGCACATCCTCGAGAAGATGCGCGAAGCCATTTCGGGCTCGCGCAACGAGCTCTCGGCATTCGCGCCGCGCATGCTGTCCATGAAGATCAACCCCGAGAAGATCCGGGACGTCATCGGCAAGGGCGGCGCCACCATCCGTGCCCTCACCGAGGAAACCGGCACGCAGATCGACATTTCGGACGACGGCACCATCGTCATCTCCAGCGCCGATCTGGATCGCGCGAAGGAGGCCCAGCGCCGCATTGCGGAGCTGACTGCCGACGTGGAGGTCGGGCAGATCTACGAAGGCGCCGTGCTGCGCCTGTTGGACTTCGGCGCCATCGTGCAGGTGCTGCCGGGCCGCGACGGCTTGCTGCACATCTCCGAAATCGCCAATCACCGCATCGCCAACATCAACGACGTGCTCAAGGTCGGCCAGCAGGTCCGCGTCAAGGTCATCGAGGCCGATGACAAGGGCCGCCTGCGCCTCTCGATGAAGGCCATCGCGGTGGAATAAGCCTTTCGCGCACGTGCCCCGTGCCGGCCCGGGGCCGGTGCGAGCCAAGCCGGATCGCATCGCGTTCCGGGTCCGGCCCGGGCCCTGATGCAATGATGGCAAGAATGGCGTCCCGCTCCGGGACGCTTTTTTTTGCCCGCCGGGATGGGGGCGAAGGCTGCAGGCGTGCGTTCTACAATGGCCCCTCGTTCTCCCACCACGCTGAGGCCATGGCTGTTCATCGACTCGAATTGCGAGGGATCACCAAGCAGTATCCCGGCGTCCTCGCGAACGACGATGTCTCGTTGGCCGTGGCGCCCGGCGAGATCCACGCCGTGCTGGGCGAAAACGGCGCCGGCAAATCGACCCTGGTGAAAATCGTCTACGGCGTGATCGCGCCCGACGCCGGAGAAATCCTGTGGAACGGCCGCCCCGTCAGGCTGCGCGCGCCGGACGATGCGCGCGCGCTCGGCATAGGGATGGTTTTCCAGCATTTCCAGCTGTTCGAGACCCTGACCGTGGCACAGAACGTCTCGCTCGGACTGCCGGCGGGGCGAGCCTCCCGGGGCGACGAGGCATCGCTGGCCTCCCTGATCGAGCGTTATCGCCTTGATCTGCGTCCCGATGCGTATGTGGGCGATTTGTCGATCGGAGAGCGCCAACGCGTCGAATTGCTGCGCGCATTGGCGACGCGCCCGCAGTTGCTGATCCTGGACGAACCGACCTCGGTGCTGTCCTTCGCCGCCCGGGCTGCACTTTTTTCTACTTTGCGCCAGTTGGCGTCCGAGGGCTGCAGCATCGTCTACATTAGCCACAAGCTGGCAGAAATACGCGACTTGTGCGATCGCTGCACGGTGCTGCGAGCAGGCAGGACGGTCGCGACGGTCGATCCGCGGTCCATGTCGCAGGAAGCCCTGGCGACCTTGATGCTCGGCAGCGCGGTCAACGAGATACGGGTGCCGGCGTCACGCGCGGGGGGCGAGCCGCTGTTGGGCGTGCGTGGCTTGTCGATCTGCGCGCCGCCGGGCCAGCGGGTCGGGCTGCGCGACGTGTCGTTCGAATTGCGAGCAGGTGAAATCCTCGGCGTGGCGGGTATGTCCGGCAACGGACAAGGCTTGCTGTTCTCTGCGTTGTCGGGCGAGGAGACGGGCGTTCCCCACGACGCCATCCACCTGATGGGCCGGCCTGCTGGGAACCTGGGGCCGGTCGAGCGGCGCGCCCTGGGCCTGCGCGCCATACCTGAGGAGCGCCTGGGGCGCGGGTCCGTGCCGGACATGGGCCTGGACGAGAACGTGCTGTTGACCCTACCGGCCGCGCAGGCGACGCGGCGGGGCTGGCTGCGCCGGCGCCACCTCGTCGCTGCGGCAGCCCGCATCATCGACCGATATGGGGTGAAGGCGGTTTCCCCGCGCACGCCTGCCCGCAACCTGTCGGGCGGCAACCTGCAGAAGTTCGTGGTGGGCCGGGAATTGGAGGGGGCCCCCCGCGTCCTGGTCGCGGCCCAGCCCACCTGGGGCGTGGACGTCGGCGCGGCGATGCGCATCCGCGAGGCGCTGATCGGTTTGCGCCATGCCGGCGGCGCGGCGTTGATCATTTCCGAGGACATCGATGAGCTGCTCGCCATCTGTGATCGCGTCGCGGTCATGGCGGGCAGCAGCCTTTCGC
>NZ_CALFCW010000070.1:0-3143 GCF_937950555.1 uncultured Pigmentiphaga sp.
GCGGATCAGGTCCAGCGCCATCCATTCCACGAAGAAATGGGTGCGGGCGCGGAGGTTGCGCTGGTAGAGGGTATGCAGCATGGCGTGGCCGGTGCGGTCGGCCGCGCAACAGGAGCGCTGCACCACCGGCCCGGCGCCGAAGTTCTGCATGTGCCCGCCGAAGGGCCGCTGGTAGATGCTGCCGTCCTCGTTGCGGTCGAAGGGCATGCCGAAGTGTTCCAGCTCGATCACCACTTCGGGGGCCATGCGGCACATGAATTCGATGGCGTCCTGGTCGCCCAGCCAGTCCGAGCCCTTGATGGTGTCGTACATGTGCCACTGCCAGGAATCGGGCCCCATGTTGCCGAGCGCAGCGCCGACGCCGCCCTGGGCGGCCACGGTGTGCGAACGGGTGGGGAACACCTTCGACAGCACCGCCACCCGCAACCCCGCTTCCGAAAGCTGCAGGGCCGCACGCATGCCGGCCCCGCCCGCACCAACCACCACTGCATCGAACTGACGCACCGGAAGCTTCAAGAGAGCCTCCACATGATCTCCACCGCCCAGACGGCGTAGCCGGCCAGGGAGACGATCACCGCCGTGTACAGGAGCAGCCGCAGCCCGGTCGGCTTGACGTAGTCCATGAGAATGTCACGCATGCCCACCCAGGCGTGATAGCAAAGACTGATGAAGAACAGCAGGGTGATGACCCGCACCCAGCCGGGTTCGAACAGGGCTTTCCAGTCCTCGTGGGTCGAGGGCCGCGCGACGAGCAGCACGGCCACGGCCAGGACCGTGTAAACGGCCATGATGAGTGCGCTCAGGCGCTGGCGCAGCCACTGGCTGGTGCCGTAATGCGCGCCGACCAGCCGCCGCATCACCATAGCAATACCCATCCGAAAAGCAGGGCGAGCGCCACGCCGACGCCCAGGACCGCGCGGGCGGAGCCGCGCGCCGAATGCAGATCGATGCCGACGTGCACGTCCAGCAGCAGGTGGCGGATGCCGGCCGAGAAATGGTGGGCGTATCCCCAGATCAGCCCGAAAAGGACGAGCTTCGCAAGCGGGTGGGAAAGTTGCTGCTGCGCCTGCGCGTAGCGTTCAGGACTGTCCAGGCTGGCATCGAACAGGTAGAGCAGCCAGGGCAGCGACAGGAACAGCGCCGCACCGCTGATGCGGTGCATGATCGATACCAAGCCGGGAACCGGAAGGTTGAAGAGACTGAGGTTGTACCAGAGCGGGCGTCGCTTGTTTTTCACCGCAGCTTCAGGCATCTAAGGATGACCCCCCTTGTTCGATAGCGTCCAGGCAGCGCTGCCCGCTCCTCATGGCGTCCGATCCCGCCGGACCGCCCGGCCGACGCAGCGGCAAGCTTGCGGCGCTGCCTTACGGTTGCGCTCAGGTGTGCCCAATCCCGCGATGCCTCCTCCCGCATTGCTGGACTTGGCGGATTATATCAAGGCCATTCCGGTTCACACCAAATGCCGGGCAGGCATGCAAACGGTCGGCCTTGGGCCCGGGCGCGCGTTGACGCTGTGCACGCGCACGCCTACACTGCCCGGCAGCCTCGCCCGCCGTTCAACGCGGGCCCTCGACCCGTCCCTTGCGCGACCGTTTTTAGCGTGCATCACTAACAAAGATTCGATTTCTTGGGAGTTTCACTCATGGCAAAGCCTCCTGTACGAGTTGCCGTCACGGGCGCCGCCGGCCAGATCGGCTACAGCCTGCTGTTCCGCATCGCCAGCGGCGAAATGCTGGGCAAGGACCAGCCCGTCATCCTGCAATTGCTCGAAGTCACGCCCGCGCTCGGTGCGCTCAAAGGCGTCGTGATGGAACTGGAGGACTGCGCCTTCCCGCTGCTCGCGGGGGTGGTCCAGACCGACGATCCCAAGGTCGCGTTCAAGGATGCCGACTACGCCCTGCTGGTCGGCGCCAAACCCCGTTCCAAGGGCATGGAGCGTTCCGACCTGCTGGAGGCCAACGCCCAGATCTTCACCGTCCAGGGCCGGGCCCTGAATGAGGTGGCGAGCCGCAACGTCAAAGTGCTGGTGGTGGGCAACCCGGCCAACACCAACGCCTACATCGCCATGAAGAGCGCGCCCGATCTCTCCCCCACCTGCTTCAGCGCCATGCTGCGCCTGGATCACAACCGCGCGCTGTCGCAACTGGCGACCAAGACGGGCAAGCCCGTGGACTCGATCAAGAAAATGATCGTGTGGGGCAACCACTCCCCGACCATGTACCCCGACTACCGCTTCGCCACCATCGCCGGCCAGCCGGCTAAGGCCGTGGTGAACGACGAGACCTGGTACCGCGACACCTTCATCCCGACCGTGGCCAAACGCGGCGCCGCGATCATCGAGGCGCGGGGGCTGTCTTCCGCCGCCAGCGCCGCCAACGCCGCCATCGACCACATGCGCGACTGGGCGCTCGGCAGCAACGGCGAATGGGTGACGATGGGGATTCCGAGCGACGGCTCCTACGGCGTACCGGAGGGCATCGTCTTCGGCATGCCGGTGGTCTGCGCCGACGGCAAGTACGAGATCGTGCGCGGGCTGGACATCGACGACGAGTTCAGCCGCCAGAAGCTGGACGCCACGCTCAAGGAACTGCTCGAGGAGCGTGACGCCATCCAGCATCTGCTCGGCTGAAGGCGGCATACGGGCGGAAGACGGCGCGTCTTCCGCCCGCGCAAGACTTGCGGCTTCTGTCCTCTTTGCTCTGTCCTCTGATCCCTGCTCAAGCCATGCCCCACAACACCTTCGACACCCTGAAAGAATTCAAGATCGGCAAAGGCAAGACCGGCCGGTTCTATTCCCTGCCCGCGCTCGCTCGCGCAGGCTTCCCCAAGCTCTCCCGACTGCCGGTATCGCTCCGCATCGTGCTCGAATCGGTACTGCGCAACGTCGACGGCAAGAAAGTCACCGAAGAGCATGTGCGCCAGCTCGCCGGCTGGGAACCCAATGCGCCACGCGTGCACGAGATCCCCTTCGTCGTCGCGCGCATCGTGCTGCAGGACTTCACCGGCGTACCGGTCGTCGTCGACCTCGCGGCGATGCGCGACACCGTGAAGAAGGCCGGCGGCGATCCGAAGCGGATCAACCCGCTCGTGCCGGTCGACCTCGTCATCGACCACTCCGTCATGGTCGACGCGTTCGGCTCGCC
>NZ_CALFCW010000071.1:0-156405 GCF_937950555.1 uncultured Pigmentiphaga sp.
GCTTCAATCCGCTGGCGGAACTGCACGCGCGCGAGTTGGCATCGCTCGATCGCGTGCAGCGCCTTCAGGGTGGACAGCGTTTTCTGCAATGGTTCGAGGCGGTAGATGTGCCGGGCCACACGCCGGGCCACCTGGCCTATTACTTCACCGGCAACCCGCAGCACCTGTTGTTCACAGGTGACGCGGCGAAGAACCGCGCCGAACTGCTGTCCCAGGATGTGGCCATGACCTTCGATGCCGTGCAGAGCGCCCGGAGCATCGAGACGATCTGGCGCTACTGGCGCGCACACCCGGAGACGATCCTGATCCCGGGCCACGATCTGAGCATGCGGCTCGATGCCGAAGGACAACCTGAGTACCTGGGCACGCGCCGCGCGGGCATTGAGGCCTGGTTCTCGGAGACGTTGGAGTCCACGACCTTCTTTGACCTCACGGGAGGCGGAAAGGTGGGCGTGGGTTACCGCGATGCGTGACGTAGCGGCCCGCGCCACGTCACTCGTATCACAGGAGAAGGAGACAAATATGAAGATGATCCTCAAATCGCTGGTGGCCGCCGTGCTGGGGGCCTCCGGTTCCGCTGCGATCGCGGACTACCCCGTCAAGCCGGTCACATTGGTGGTGCCCTTTGCCGCGGGCGGCCCGAGCGACAAGATCGCACGCGATCTCGCCGAGGCGCTGCGCGAGCCGTTGGGCGTGGCCGTAGTGGTGGAGAACGCGGGCGGAGCGGGCGGTACCATCGGTTCCGCCAGAGTGGCGCGCGCCGCGCCCGACGGCTATACCTTGCTGGTGCACCACATTGGCATGGCGACGGCGCCCACGCTGTACCACAAGCTGAGCTCCAAGGTGCCCGGACCCGAGGATTTCGAAATGCTTGGCCTGATCAACGAAGCGCCATCAGTGGTGATCGGCAAGACCACGCTGGCTCCCAACAGCTTCAACGAACTGCGAGGCTGGCTCAAGGACAACGCCAGCAAGGTGAACCTGGCGCACGCGGGCCTGGGCTCGGCGTCGCATCTATGCGGGCTCATGCTTCAGAACGCCTTGAATCAGAAGCTCACCGCGGTTCCTTACAAAGGCACGGCTCCGGCCATGACGGACCTCATGGGCGGCAGTGTCGACCTGATGTGCGAACAGGCCACGAACGCGGTACCCCAGATCGAGGGCAAGCGCGTCAAGGTCTACGGCGTGACCAGCACGCAGCGCCTGTCCATCCCTGCGCTCAGGGGTACGCCAACCCTGGACGAGGCCGGCCTCAAGGGATTCAACGTGCAAGTCTGGCACGGCCTGTACGCCCCCAAGGGCACGCCGTCTGCAGTGCTGAGCAAGCTCAATACTGCGCTGCGCACGGCGCTGAAGGGCCCGCAGCTCATCCAGCGCCAGGAAGCTCTTGGCCTCACCGTGGTCAGCGATGATCGGCTGTCGCCCTCGGGGCACCGCAAGTTCGTCGAACAGGAGACGATGCGCTGGGCCAAAGTTATCCAGGAGGCCGGCGAGTACGCCGAATGAGTTGCGGCTCTGTGCTGTGCCAGATGCTGCCGGCACAGCACAGAGCGCATGCCGCTACCCGCAATGGGTACCTCAGTGGCGAATCAGGGTGCCATCCGAGGCGCGGCTGTACTTCGACAGCATCTCATCCCACATCTTGCGCGCCTGACCCGGATGCCAGAAGTGCGGCACATTGTCGGTGACCTGCCAGCGGTACTCGGCCAGGCCATCGTTCCAGATCTCCGTCTTGCGCCGGCCATCGACCTGCAGGGTGAAGGGGCCCATGTTGCGGTTCACCGTCTCGCGCCAGAAGTTGCGTGCGGCCGTTTCCCCCGCCGTGCCACCCGGGAAACTGGTGGGCGGTTCATCTTCACCGCGGCATTGCCAAACCGGCAGCGGCACATTCGTTTTCACGATCGGATTCTGGTAGCTCGCCGGGCTCAGGTGACCTGAATAGCAGGGCGCAATGGCCGCGAACAACTCGGGGTATTGGACTGCGATGCGGTTGGTCATCGCCGTACCCGCAGATGAGCCATTGAGGAACAAGCGCGTGCTGTCCACTGCGTAGGTAGCCTGGATGTGAGCAAGAAGGTCCAGGAAGAAGCGCACGTCGCGGGCGTCCGGGTCCATCGGTACGCTCCAGGTCGCGCCGATGCCCTGTGGGTACACGACGATGAATCCCTCCTCCTCCGCTACCTTGTTCCAGTCGGTGATTAAAGCCTGGTAGCGCGCCGATCCGTTACGGCCATGGAAGGAGAAAAGCACAGGCAGCCGTTGGCCGCGTGCCACCAACGCGTCGTAGTTGGACGGCAGGTAAGTCAACCAGCGCCGCGGACCGCCCGAGAATTCCTTGGTGGTTTCGATGAGCTTCATCGACGTGATGGACTCGTTGCGGTGCAGGGTTCCGTTGGTGCCCGTGTGGTCCAGGAAACGAATGGTGCGATCGAACATCTGCGTCCAGATCTGTTCGCTCACCGCCTTGGAGTCGCCTTTCGAACCCGTACGCAGGTTCGACACCTTGACCGCCTGTACTTCGTTGCCGGGATGCGCGTACGTAATGGTGTCCAGCGCTGCCGACGAGTCGGTACCGGTGGCCGTCGACGCGCCGTTGGCAGTGCTCCAGTAAGCGACCTGCTTCATCTCGTTCAAGCTGAGCGACGAACTGCTGTCCCGGATGATCCACGCGGCCATCGCCGAAACGGGGCGCCGGTCGGCTGGCAGCTCAAAGGTCGAGGCAGGAGCAACCTCGCCAACGCCGGCCACGGCCGCGGCGAGTTCCGGCGCAACGATCGCCAGATGATGCGCATAGGCTGCACCCGCGCCTATACCCGTCAGGTACATCTGGGCATTGGAGGCAAGCGAGAACTTCGTCTTGACCGCGGCGGATGCGGCCTTGATATAGTCCAGTTCCTCGATCCCGCCGATGTTCCAGGTATTGCCCACAGCGTTGGGGAAGAGAACAATGAAGCCGTACGCATCGGCGACCTCGCTCCAGCCCGTGCGATCGGCGTTCTCTTGACCGTCCTGGCCGTTGTCGTGCAGAGAGATCACCACGCGCACGCCGCGCGCATCATATTCCCTGAGTTCCGCAATGTTGGCTGGCGCATAGACGAAGTAATCGCGTTCCACGCCATTGACCGTCACCGTGGCCCGTTCGAGTGCGACGTGACTGGCTGGGCTGTCCGGTTGCGCTCCAACCGGCGGCGGGTCGCTGGCCGGCGGTTCGGCGCCACCGCCTCCGCAAGCGGCCAGAGCGATTGCGATGGCCAGCGGGCCAAGGCAGGTAACTCGATGCCAGTGATTCGAATGGGTGCTTCTCATGTCTGTCTCCAGTGGTTTTTCTGTCGTGGCTACCCACGCGCCTGGATCGGCGATGCGATAGGCCGCGCGCGTTAGTCGTAGTTGGATGCGATCGGCACGTTGTGGCGTGGCGTGCCGGTTGTTACGGCTCACTTCACGAGTGTCGAGGTCTTCTGCGGCTCCTGTCTCGTTGAGTCTGGAGGCGCATCGTCGCAAACCGGTTTCTGCTTGGACAATGCCGTTTTTCTTGCTTTTGATGCTTTGAAAGCATTGACGTCGATCTGCTGTGGCTCAATGTTTCCTGGCGCTCGCTGCGGGCTGCCAGTGCGGCGCGCCGACCCTGCTGGGACGGGTCCAGGCTGTTGATGCTGCAGCCAGCCGCGATTCCAAGCGAGGGTGAAGATGATCTGCGTCTGTTGCGAGATAACGAGAAATTCCTGAGCGTATTCACCTGAAGCGGGAGCCGGCATGGAAGACTGGACGCGCATCACGCGCGAGCTGACCCTCGATGCCGTCCGCACGGCGCTGGACGCGGTGCGGGAAGGTCGGTGCAGCTTCTCATATGCATCGATGGTCCATATACCGGACCAAAGGCGCCCAATTCTGAAAGAGCCCGAATAACATCTGTGAATCGTTCATCACGGATGTTCCGTTTTCCGGACTCGTTCAGATCATGCCCACCATCCCCCGCCTTCCGGCCGCACTTTCATGACCGGCCCCGCGCTTTACCTCATGTACGCCGAGGACGTGGACCACAGCGAGGCGCTGCGCGCCCCCTTGCGCGAGGCGCACATCCGCCGCCGCTCGGAGCTGGCCGCACAAGGCCGCGTGGTCGTGTCGGGTCCCTTGCGGGACTCGGACGCCGCGCAAGGCGACTACTGCGGCAGCCTGCTGGTGGCCGCCTTCGATTCCCTGGCAGAGGCGCGGGCCTGGGCCGACGCCGACCCGTACGCGCAGGCCGGCATCTATCGCCGCATGGTCGTGCGCCGTATCAATACCCACTTCCTGGGCCGGGAGTCTTCGCCATGATCACGCGCCGTGCCTTTGGCCTGGCTTCCCTGGCCACGCTGGGCCTGCCCGCGCTCGCCGCTTTTCCCGACAAGCCGATCCGCACCCTGGTGGGCTTCGCCGCGGGCGGCCCGGCGGATACCTGCGCGCGCCTCGTCGCGCGCCTGCTGGGCGAGAGCCTGGGCCAGCAAGTGGTGGTGGAGAACCGGCCAGGCGCCGGCGGGGCGCTGGCGACCCGGGCGGTGAAGAGCGCGCCCCCCGATGGCCATACCTTGCTGCTGTGCGCGTTTGCCGACGTGCTCAATCCCATCATCAATCCCGCGGAGACCGGCTACAGCCTGGTGGACGATTTCGCGCCCATCACGCGCATTACCGGCGTGGGCAACGTGCTGGTCGTGCATCCCTCGCTGCCGGCGAAGACGGTGTCCGAACTCGTGGCGTATGCGCGTGCCCGGCCGGGAGAGTTGAACTACGGCTCGGCCGGCATAGGCTCGGCCAGCCACCTGGCCGGCGAATTGTTCGGCGGGCTGGCGCGGATCAAGTTGACGCACGTGCCCTACAAGGGCACGGCGCAGGCGCAGGTAGACATGCAGACTGGCACGTTGGCCTTCATGTTCGACAGCCTGATCAGCGCGCTGCCCAACATCCAGGCGGGCAAGTTGCGTGCGCTGGCGGTCACCACCGCCGTGCGCTCGCCGGGCGCGCCCCAGGTGCCGACGATGGTGGAGGCCGGCGTGCCGGAGTATGACCTGACTTCCTGGTTCGGCCTGGCGGTGCCCAAGGGTACGCCGGCGCCCGTGGTCGAGCGGCTGGCCCGCGCGGTGCGCCAGGTGCTCAAGCGGGACGAGGCCGCCGAAGCCTTGCTGCGGTTGGGCGGCGAGCCCGACGACATGGACAGCGCCGGTTTCGAGCGCTACCTTCGCAGTGAAGATGCGCGGTGGAAGAAGCTGTTCGCAGCGGGCACGGTTCGCATCGACAAATAAAGGAAGTCCGCAAGGAAATACCCCGGGGGGCGGACCGTCGCCATCGTTCCAAAAATGGAACTCTGATGGCAAATAAAGCCGTCTAGCGGCGCCATTGTGGCTTATTCATACTCTATTCCACGCCACGTTGGAACGCGTGAGCGGCACTTCCCCCGGCCTTCGCCGGATTTCCAAGGAGAAGGCATCATGAGCACACCTGCCAACTTCAATGGCCAGAAACCCGCCATCAACCCGTCCGATGCGGCAATGCTGCTGATCGACCACCAGAGTGGTCTTTTCCAGACTGTCGGCGACATGCCCATGCCCGAGCTGCGGCTTCGCGCGGCCGCGCTGGCCAGGATGGCGACGCTGGCGAAGATTCCCGTCATCACCACGGCGTCGGTGCCGCAAGGTCCGAACGGCCCGCTCATTCCCGAGATTCACGAAAATGCGCCGCATGCCCAGTATGTTGCGCGCAGGGGCGAGATCAACGCCTGGGACAATCCGGATTTCGTCGCGGCGGTGAAGGCCACCGGCAAGAAGCAGCTGATCATCGCCGGCACCATAACCAGCGTATGCATGGCCTTCCCCTCCATCAGCGCGGCCCATGACGGCTATCAGGTCTTCGCCGTGGTCGATGCCTCGGGCACCTACAACAAGATGGCGCAGGAAATCACGCTGGCCCGGGTCGTGCAGGCCGGCGTCGTGCCGATGGACACGGCGGCGGTGGCCTCGGAACTCCAAGGCTCGTGGAACCGTCAGGATGCGGCGGAGTGGGCCCAGGTCTACACCAAAATTTTCCCCGCCTATCAACTGCTCATGGAAAGCTACGCAAAGGCGCAGGCCGTGGCCAAGAACAACGAAGTGCTGGATTCCCAGCGCAAGTGAAGGGTTTTTCCCTCCGCCTTGAATTTCCGGCTGGAGTCGCGCGTTTGACGGGCGATTCCAGCCGGTTCGCGGGCCTGGATCGTTTGAAAAGGGATTTCTTTCTCCGAAAATGGAAACGGGAAAAGGATCTTCTTGCCAGGGAGCCGTACGACCCATAAAAAGCAAGGCTATTTCCGCCCTCCTGGAAGATACTATCGGTCGTATCCGTATCAGCATCACCACACTCAGGAGCGGCTCATGGGGCGGCAAGACGACAACAAAGCGAAAGTGGCGATCATCGGCTCGGGCAATATCGGCACGGACCTGATGATCAAGATCCTGCGGCATGGCAAGTACCTGCAAATGGGCGCCATGGTCGGGATCGATCCCAATTCCGATGGCTTGGCGAGGGCCCAGCGACTGGGCGTGCCCATCACGGCGGAAGGCATTGACGGCCTGCTGGCCATGCCCAATTTCGACGAAATCCGGATCGCCTTCGATGCGACCTCGGCCGGCGCCCACAAGCGCCACAACGAGCTGCTGCAAGCCAAGGGCGTACAGGTGATCGACCTGACGCCGGCGGCCATCGGGCCTTACGTCATCCCGGCCATCAACATCGACGAGCACCTGGATTCGCCCAACATCAATATGGTGACCTGCGGCGGCCAGGCGACGATTCCCATCGTCAAGGCCGTCTCGCGCGTGGCGAAGGTGCACTATGGCGAAATCATCGCGTCCATCGCCAGCAAGTCGGCCGGGCCGGGCACGCGCGCCAACATCGACGAGTTCACCGAAACCACCTCCAAGGCGATCGAAGTGATCGGCGGCGCGGCGCGCGGCAAGGCCATCATCATCCTCAACCCGGCCGAGCCGCCCCTCATCATGCGCGACACGGTCTACACCCTTTCCGACATGGCTGACACCAAGGCCATCGAGGACAGCATTGCCGAAATGGTGGCCACGGTCCAGAGCTACGTGCCTGGCTATCGCCTCAAGCAACGCGTGCAATTCGACGAAATTTCCCCGAACGCGCCGCTGAACGTGCCGGGCCTGGGCAAGCTGTCGGGCCTGAAGACCTCCGTATTCCTGGAGGTGGAGGGCGCCGCCCACTACCTGCCCGCCTATGCCGGCAACCTGGACATCATGACCTCGGCCGCCCTGGCGTGCGCCGAACGTTTCGCCCAGACCCACCTGATGGCCGCCGTCTAAGGATCGCATCATGAGCAACAAGAAACTCTATATTTCCGACGTGACGCTGCGCGACGGCAGCCACGCCATCCGTCACCAGTACAGCATCCAGAACGTCCGCGAGATCGCCAAGGCGCTCGACGAAGCCCGCGTAGACAGCATCGAGGTCGCCCACGGCGACGGCTTGTCCGGTTCGAGCTTCAACTACGGCTTCGGCGCCCACACCGACCTCGAGTGGATCGAAGCGGTGGCCGACACCGTCAAGCACGCCAAGGTGGCGACCCTGCTGCTGCCCGGCGTGGGAACCGTGCACGACCTGCGCAACGCCTATGACGCCGGCGCCCGCGTCGTGCGTGTGGCCACTCACTGCACCGAGGCCGACGTCTCCAAGCAACATATCGAGTACGCCCGCAACCTCGGCATGGATGCCGTGGGCTTCCTGATGATGAGCCACATGAACACGCCGCAGAAGCTGGCCGAACAGGCCAAGCTGATGGAGAGCTACGGCGCTACCTGCGTGTACGTGGTGGACTCCGGCGGCGCGCTCAACATGAACGACGTGCGGGATCGTTTCCGCGCCTTCAAGGACGTGCTCAAGCCCGAGACCCAGACCGGCATCCACGCCCACCACAACCTGAGCCTGGGCGTGGCCAACTCCATCGTGGCGGTGGAAGAGGGCTGCGACCGCATCGACGCCAGCCTGGCCGGCATGGGTGCGGGTGCGGGCAACGCCCCGCTGGAAGTGTTCATCGCCGCGGCCGACCGCATGGGCTGGAACCACGGCTGCGACCTGTACAAGCTAATGGACGCTGCGGACGACATCGTGCGTCCGCTGCAAGACCGTCCGGTGCGCGTGGACCGCGAGACGCTGGCACTCGGTTATGCCGGCGTGTATTCCAGCTTCCTGCGCCACGCTGAAGCCGCCGCCGCCAAGTATGGCCTCAAGACGGTCGACATCCTGGTCGAGCTGGGACGCCGCAAGATGGTGGGCGGCCAGGAGGACATGATCGTTGACGTCGCGCTCGACCTGACCAAATAAAAGCAGATAGGCGAATCAGCTGTGCACGTGGCGCCGAAAGGCGCATTGACAGCCCGGGACGGGGTACCGTCCAGGGCTTTTTTGTTTTCGCTTTCCGGTGCCGGCCGGGTGCCCGGCTCGGACTCAGATGCCTTGCCCGCCCGAGGGCGTCCCGGGCGCAGGCTCGGACGGCCTCTTCTCCAGTGCCGCGAGCCGCGCCTCGAGCGCCTGGACTTGCGCCTCCAGCGCATCGACCTTGGCGCGGGTGCGCGCCAGTAGCTCGGCCTGGATGTCGAACTCTTCCCGGGTAATCAGGTCCAGCCGGGAGAAGGTTTGCCCGAGGAATCCCTTGACGTTGCGTTCGATATCGGCCGCCGGGCTGCGGGCGATTAGGTCGGAGATGTTTTTCTGCAGGTCTTCGAACCAGTCGGAGCGGTTGATCATGATGCTGTTCCTCTTGAGCGGCTGGCCTCCAGTGTAGACCGGCGGCGCGAAATCCGCCCGCCGTCCGATGTGGTGCGCGAGATGGTGCGTGGCCCGCACATGGTGGCGGCGGCCGCACCAAATTGGTTCGAAACAGTCCCAGGCATGGTGCACTGATCGGGATTGCAAGCTGGCACGGGAAATGCTCAGTAACAGGTGGAGCCGCTGTTCGTGGCTCTTGGCACAGGTTTTTGTCGATGCCACGACGTACTGGCTGATAACCCCGCTTCGGAACGAACCATGAAAAAGACCTTGCTTGCGATCGCTCTGGCCTTGTGCGCAACCTCGACTGCCCTGGCGGCAGAGCCCGACTTCACCATCACCGGCAACGCTGGCCTGTTCAGCGACTACCGGTTCCGTGGATTCAGCCAAACCAACCTGAAGCCGGCTTTCCAAGGCGGCTTCGACTTTGAACATAAGTCCGGCCTGTACCTGGGCAACTGGAACTCCAACGTCGATAGCGGCCTGTTCAGCGGCGGCAGCCTGGAGATGGATTTCTACGGTGGCTATAAGTTCAATTATGGCGATTTCAATTTCGACGTGGGCGGCCTCTATTACTACTACCCTGGTTCCAAGCTGAACGGCAGCACGATTGACAACTTCGAGCTGTACGGCGCCGTGGGCTGGGGCCCCTTCACGCTGAAGTACTCGCACGGCTTGACCGATTTCTTCGGCACGCCGGACAGCAAGAACAACTACTACCTGGACCTGGGCGCTGACTTCGACCTCGGCAACGGCTGGGGCGCCAACGCCCACGTCGGGTACCAGAAGCTCAAGAACGACCCCTCGGGCTTGGGGCACTACTACGACTACAAGGCCGGCGTCACCAAGGACGTAGACGGCTGGATCTTCGGCCTTTCGCTGGTCTCGACCAGCAAGAAGGACTGGATCGTTACGAACAGGGGCAAGAACGCCGGCCGCTTTGGCGCGGTGCTCAGCGTCAGCAAATCGTTCTAACCCCGGTGGCGGCCCCCGGCCGCCTGCCGGCAAGCCATTTCGTTTCAACAACATGTGGGGTTCGTCATGAAACTCATCACCGCAATCATCAAGCCCTTCAAGCTTGACGAGGTACGCGAAGCCCTCTCCGGCATCGGGGTCCAGGGGATTACCGTCACCGAGATCAAGGGCTTTGGCCGCCAGAAGGGCCACACCGAGCTCTACCGGGGCGCGGAATACGTCGTCGATTTCCTGCCTAAGGTCAAGGTTGAGATCGCGCTCGACGACGATCTCGTGGATCGCGCCATCGAAGCGATCGAGAATTCGGCCCGCACCGGCAAGATCGGCGACGGCAAGATCTTCGTGTTCCCGCTCGAACAAGTCATTCGTATTCGTACTGGGGAAACCGGCAAGGATGCCCTCTGATAGGACGACTCAAAAATGAAAAGAATGCATTCTCTTTCCATGAAGAAGGCACTTGGGGCGGTGCTGGCGCTCGCGCTGGCCTGGTTCGCCGGCCCCGCGCTGGCTGAAGAAGCGCCTGCGCTGGTCGGCGCCGACTTGGCCTGGCTAAGCACCTCGACTATTCTCGTGCTGCTGATGGTGGTGCCGGGCCTGGCGCTCTTCTACGGCGGCCTGGTTCGCAGCAAGAACGTGCTCTCGGTCTTGATGCAGGTCCTGGTCACGTTCTCCCTGATCGTGGTGCTGTGGTTCGTCTACGGCTACTCGCTCGCCTTTACGGAAGGCAACGCCTTCTTCGGGGGCCTGGACCGCCTGTTCCTGAAAGGCCTCTTCGATGCCGAGACGGGTGAGTTCCCGCTGTCGGGCACCGTTCCTGAACTCAGCTTCGCCGCGTTCCAAGCGACCTTTGCCGGCATTACCTGCGCGCTGATCGTGGGTGCCTTCGCGGAGCGTGCCCGTTTCTCCGCCGTGCTGCTGTTCATGGTCTTGTGGTTCACCTTCGCCTACATTCCCATCGCGCACATGGTGTGGTTCGGCGGCGACGTGAACGGCTTCCTGTTCGAGCGTGGCGCGCTGGACTTCGCGGGCGGTACCGTGGTGCACATCAACGCCGGCGTTGCGGGCCTGGTGGGCGCTTATGTGATCGGCAAGCGCCTGGGCTTCGGCAAGGAAGCGCTGTCGCCCCACAACCTGCCCATGACCCTGATCGGCGCCTCGCTGCTGTGGGTGGGCTGGTTCGGCTTCAACGCCGGTTCCGCGCTGGCTGCCAACAACATCGCCTCGCTGGCCTTCATGAACACGCTGGTTGCGACCGCTGCCGCGGTGCTGGGCTGGGTGGCCACCGAATGGGCCGTCAAGGGCCGTCCCTCCATGCTGGGTGCTGCGTCCGGCGCGGTGGCTGGCCTGGTGGGCGTGACCCCGGCTGCAGGCGTGGTCGGTCCTGTGGGCGCGCTGGTCATCGGTCTGGCTGCCGGCGTGATCTGCGTCTGGGGCGTGAATGGCCTGAAGCGCATGCTCAAGGCGGATGACTCCCTGGACGTGTTCGGCGTCCACGGCGTGGGCGGTATCGTCGGCGCGCTGCTGACCGGTATCTTCAACGCCAAAGTGCTGGGCGGCCCGGGCGTCGACGGCATGACCATCATGGGCCAACTGTGGGTCCAGATCGAAGCCGTGGTCATCACCATCGTTTGGACCACGATCGTCGCCCTGATCGCGTACAAAATCGCCGATGCCCTGCTTGGCCTGCGCGTCTCCGAAGAGGACGAGCGCGAGGGCCTGGACATCACGACCCACGGCGAAAGCGCGTATCACTCGTAACTCGGCCTTGCATCGCCTTCTCGGGGGCGATGACGAGAACCGCCGCACCTCTCTTGGGGTGCGGCGGTTTTTCTTTGCGCGTGGCCGGCGACACGGGTGCGGGCGCTGCAGGGCGAGCTACGCGAGGCTGTATACCTACCCTGGCGTTTTCCCTAGTGCCGCGGCGCAGCTCTTGTTAATGTCGAGCTATTCTGTATACAGTTTGTATCCAGAATAATTTCCCTAGCCACCTAGACGGAGACATGATTCGCTTTTGCCGTTCTGCCGGACGCCCAGGGTGTCTTGCACGCGCCGCTTCGCCGGCCCGCCGGAATTTTCCAGAGGTGGCCCCATGACCGAGCGTACCCCAACAGTCGTTCGCGTTGAAAGTAACAAGACCAAGTCGGGCGGAGCGCAGACGATCGCGGCGGAGCTGGGCTTGCGCGAACTCATCCTCTCGGGCGAGCTCACGCCCGGCGCGCGGCTGTCCGAACCTAGCGTGGCCGAGCGGCTCGGCATTTCCCGCACGCCCATACGCGCTGCGATGGCGAGACTGGAAGACGAAGGGCTGCTGGAGCTCATTCCTTCGGGGGGCTATGCGGTCAAGGCGTTCACGGAGGCGGACATCCGCGATTCCATCGAGGTGCGCGGGACCATGGAAGGCCTGGCCGCGCGCATGGCCGCCGAGCGGGGCGTGTCTTCCACCGATCTCGACGCGATGCGCGATTGTCTGAACGACATCGACAAGGCCCTCAAGGGGCGGGACAAGGGCGTGGCCGACCTGTCGCGCTACATCGAGCTCAACGATCGCTTTCACCGCATGCTGCATTGCCTGCCGGGCAGTCCTGTCTTGGAGCGGCAAATTGCGCGCGCAACCAATCTACCCTTCGCTTCGCCCAACGGCTTTCTGCAGGCGCAGGCCGAAGACGAGACGGCCTGGGTGAGCCTGACGGTCGCACAGGACCAGCACTGGATGGTGTTGACCGCCATAGAGAATCGAGAGGGCGCGCGCGCCGAGGCCATCATGCGGGAGCACGCACGCATCGCCTTCCGCAACATGCAGTTGGTGCTGCGCAATCAGCACATGTTCGAGCAACTGCCCGGGGCGCGGCTGATACGCCGGCGCATGCCGCGGTGAGCGCGAGTTCCGGGCTGTCTTTTTTCGGAGTGGCTGCTAACGATCAAGCATGACCCATGGCGGCGGGTTGGCCGCTAAAGAAGGACGACACTGAAGTGATCAGTGAGATGGCAAGGAGACACGCATGAACAAGAAACGCTATTTGCTCAAAATGACGGTCGCGATGGTGCTGGCGGGCGCTTCGGCGCTGCCGGTGCAGGCGCAGGACGTCGTGAAGATCGGGCTCATCCTGCCCATGACCGGCCCCTTCGCCTCGACGGGCCGGCAGGTCGAAGCCGCGGCGCGGTTGTATATGGCCCAGCATGGCACGACGGTCGCGGGCAAGAAAATCGAACTCATCGTCAAGGACGACACCAACGTCGCCGACATGACCAAGCGCTTGGCGCAAGAGCTGGTCGTCAACGACAAGGTGGCCGTGCTGGCGGGATTCGGCCTGACGCCGCTGGCATTGTCGACGGCCCCCATCGCTACCCAGGCGAAGGTGCCCATGGTGGTGATGGCCGCCGCGACGGCGATGATCACGGAACAGTCGCCGTACATCGTGCGTTCGGGCTTCACCCTGCCCCAGGTCACCCTGGGCATCGGCAAGTGGGCACCGCAGAATGGCATCAAACGCGTCGTAACCCTGGTGTCCGACTACGGCCCGGGCATCGATGCCCAGAACTCCTTCAAGAAAGTGTTCACGGAAAGCGGCGGCGAGGTCGTGCAAGAGTTGCGCGTACCCGTGCGCAACCCCGATTTCGCGCCCTTCCTGCAACGGGTGCGCGACGCCAAGCCCGATGCCGTGTTCGTGTTCGTTCCCTCGGGTGTGGGTTCCGTGTTCATGAAGCAATTCGCCGAGCGCGGCCTCGACAAGGCGGGGATCAAACTCATCGGCACGGGCGACGTGACCGACGACGACATCCTCAACGACATGGGCAACGTGGCGCTGGGCGTCGTGACCTCCATGCACTACAGCGCGGCGCTCGACAACCCGGCCAACAAGAGCTATGTCGCCGGCATGGCCAAGGCCAACAACGGCCTGCGCCCCAATTTCCACAGCGTAGGTGGCTACGACGGCATGCACCTCATCTATAAGGCGCTGGAGGCGACCAAGGGCGACACCAACGGCGACAAGTTGGTGGCTGCGATGAAGGGGCTGAAGTGGGATAGCCCGCGCGGCCCGGTCATGCTCGATCCGGAAACGCGCGAAATGGTGCAGAACGTCTACATCACCAAGGTCGAGCGCGTGAACGGCGGGCTCTATAACGTGCCCTTCGATAAGATCGAGGCCGTCAAGGACCCCGCGAAGATCAAGTAGTCGTCCGCTTGCCCGCGCGCCGATGCGCTGCCTTGCGGCCGCCCCGATGCGGGCCGCAAGGCAGGCGTCTCTGGCGGCCCTCAGGCGGGCGGGAGCGTTCAGGGAGAGCTTTCCTTGTTGACCATTCTGTTTGACGGTATCGCATACGGTATGCTGTTGTTCGTGCTGGCCTGCGGGCTGGCCGTCACGCTGGGGTTGATGAACTTCATCAATCTTGCGCACGGCGCTTTTGCCATGGCGGGGGGCTATGTCACGGTGCTGGCCATGTCGCGCCTCAACGTGCCGTTCCTGCTTTGCCTGCCTTTGGCATTCGTGGTTTCCGCGTTGTTGGGCGCCATCCTCGAGCGCACGCTGTATAAGCGCGTGTACGGCCAATCGCACCTGAACCAGGTGCTGTTTTCCATCGGGCTCACCTTCATGGCGACGGCGGCCGTCGATTACTTCATGGGGTCGCAGCAGCAGTTCCTGCAGTTACCCGAATGGCTAACGGGGCGGTCCGAAATCGCCGGCATAGGGGTCGGGCATTACCGGCTCTTCGTCATCGTCATCTGCCTGGTGCTGGTGGTGGCCTTGCAGCTGATCCTGAGCAAGACCCGTTTCGGCAGCCGCCTGCGTGCCGCAGTGGATGATCCCCGCGCGGCCAGCGGCTTGGGGATCAACATCAACCTGGTTTTCCTGTCGACCTTCGCCTTCGGTTCCGGGCTTGCCGGCTTGGGCGGTGCGCTCGGTGCCGACCTGCTCGGGCTCGACCCCACCTTTCCGCTGAAGTTCATGATTTATTTCCTGGTCGTAGTCGCCGTGGGTGGCACGACCACCATTACCGGGCCTTTGTTGGCCTCGCTGCTGCTGGGCATCGCCGACGTTGCCGGCAAGTACTACATCCCGACCTTGGGAGCCTTCATTATTTATTGCGTCATGATCATCACCTTGATGCTGCGCCCGCAAGGGCTGTTCGCCAGGGCAGGGGGTAAGTGAAAATGGCCGTTGCGACGCAAATCCCCCGGCAGGAAGCGGCAGCGGCGCCCTCGGCGATACGCGCGTTGGGCGCACGGTGGTCGCGCATCCGTTGGTTCGAAATCGTTTTCTGGGTGGTGGCGATCGGCGCCGCCTTCGTCTTGCCCCGCGGCTTCCTGCTCTTGAACGAGTTGGCCATTTTGGCGTTGTTCGCGGTGTCGCTGGACCTGATCTTGGGTTACGCCGGCATCGTGTCGCTGGGGCACGCCGCTTTCTTCGGCCTGGGCGCATATTGTGCAGCCTTGCTCGCCAAGCACTTCGGCATGGATCCTTTGCTGGGGCTCGCGATATCGGCCCTCGTGAGCGCGCTGCTGGGGTTGGTGACCAGCGTGCTGGTCATGCGCGGGTCCGACCTGACCCGGCTGATGGTGACGCTGGGCGTGGCGCTCATACTTTACGAACTCGCCAACAAGCTCGACTGGCTCACCGGCGGCGCCGACGGGCTGACCGGCGTCACCATGGTGCCGCTGTTCGGCCGGTTCGAATTCGACCTGTTCGGTCGCACGGCATACCTGTATTCGATCACCGTGCTGGCCGTCCTCTTCTTCATCGCCCGGTTCATCGTGCATTCGCCCTTTGGCATGTCTTTGCACGTCATCCGCCAGAATCCCTTGCGGGCCGCCATCATGGGCGTGCCGGTGAACCGCCGGCGGGCCGCGGTCTACACGCTCGGGGCGGCGTACGCCGGCGTGGCGGGAGCCCTGCTGGCGCAAACCACCGGATTCGCTTCGCTCGACGTCCTGGATTTCCACCGCTCGGCCGACGTGATGCTGATGCTGGTCATGGGCGGTGCCGGCTATTTGTATGGCGGCATCATCGGTGCCGTGGTCTTCAAATTCATGCAAGACTGGCTGTCCAGCATGACGCCACAGTACTGGCAGTTCTGGATCGGCCTGCTGCTTGTCGTCATCGTCGTCGTGGGCCATGAAAAGCTGGTGCGCCCGTGGACCTGGTTCCGTCGCGGACACGGAGGCAAGCGATGACAACGGTGCTGCAAACCTTCGACCTCACCAAGCGATTCGGTGGCCTGGTCGCGACCGACAAGGTCTCGCTCAAGGTCGAGCGTGGCGCACGGCAAGCCCTCATCGGCCCCAACGGCGCGGGCAAGACCACGCTCATCAATTTGCTCACGGGGGTGATCGCTCCCACTTCGGGCCGCATCGAGCTCGAGGGTGAGGACATCACGGGCCTGCCTGTCCATGCGCGGGCGTCGAAAGGCCTGGTCCGGACGTTCCAGATCAATCAGCTGTTCGCCGAAATGACGCCGGCCGAAGCCATGGCGGTGGCGATTGCCGAGCGGGAAGGGCAGGGCTGGCGCTTCTTGCGGCCGCTCGGGCGTCGCGGCGAAATCATGGACGAATGCGCGGCAGTGCTCGAACAATGCAACCTGCTCGATGTGATGGACCGCAAGACGGCAGTCTTGCCTTACGGCAAGCAGCGCCTGCTGGAAATCGCCCTGGCGCTTGCAGCCAAGCCGCGCGTTCTCCTGCTGGACGAGCCCGTGGCCGGCGTGCCCGATGGGGAGCGGCGCGAGATTCTCCAGACCGTCGGCGCCTTGCCCGATGACGTCACCATTCTGTTGATCGAGCACGACATGGACCTGGTTTTCAGCTTTGCCGACCGCATTTCGGTGCTGGTCAATGGCGGGCTCTTCGTGGAGGGGCCCAATGCCGAAATTGCGCGCGACCCACGCGTGAAGGCTGTGTACCTCGGCGAAGAAGCGGTGGGAGGGGCGCATGCCTGAGCTGTTGAAACTCGAGGGCATCGTCGCCGGATATGGCGAAGCCAAGGTGCTGGCGGGCATCGACCTCGCCTTGGACGAAGGGCGCGCCCTCGCGCTGTTGGGGCGCAATGGCACTGGCAAGACGACCCTCATCAACACCATCGTCGGGCATACCCGCCGCTTTGCGGGCCGCATCACGCTCGGCGGCAGGGACCTGACCACGCTGCGTCCCGACCAGCGCGCCGCGGCGGGCATCGGCTGGGTCCCGCAGGAGCGAAACATTTTCAAGTCGCTCACGGTGGAGGAGAATCTGACGGCGGTGGCCCTGCCCGGTCCCTGGAATCTGCAGCGCGTCTACGACATGTTTCCCCGGTTGCGGGAGCGCAGGGCCAACATGGGGAATCAGCTCTCCGGCGGAGAGCAGCAAATGCTGGCCATCGGCCGGGCGCTGATGTTGAATCCGCGGGTGCTGCTGCTGGACGAGCCGCTGGAAGGCCTGGCGCCCATCATCGTCCAGGAGTTGATGAACGTCTTGCAGCGCATCATCCGCGACGAAGGCATGTCGGCCATCCTCGTCGAGCAGAATGCGCGCAAGGCGCTCGGCATCACCCACGACGCCATCGTGCTGGAGCGGGGAAGCGTCGTGCACCGCAGCCCTGCCCGGGACCTGCTGGCCGACGGTCCGACGCTCGACCGCCTGTTGGGGGTGGCCAAGCACTGACGCCATGACCGACGCCACGACGTTATTCGCCCGTCTGCGGCCGCGCCTGCACGCGATCGCCTATCGGATGCTAGGCACCGTGGCAGACGCGGAAGATGTGGTCCAGGAGGCGTGGTTGAGGTGGAATGAGGTCGATCGGCCCGCGCTGGACAGTCCCGAGGCCTGGTTGGTAACGGTGGCGACCCGCCTGTCCATCGATCGCCTGCGCAAGCTCAAGGCCCAGCGCGAGAGTTACGTCGGCGTGTGGTTGCCCGAGCCCATCCTGACCGAATCGCCCGAGACGCCGGAGGAGATCCGCGAGCGGCGCGACGACGTCTCCCTGGCGTTCCTCATGCTGCTGGAACGCCTTTCTCCCGATGCCCGCGCGGCCTTCTTGATGCGCGAGGTATTCGACGCGGATTATGGGGAAGTCGCCCGCATCCTCGGGAAGACCGAAGCGGCCTGCCGTCAGCTCGTGCGCCGCGCGAAGCAACAGCTGCGGGAAGCGCGGCCGCGGCGGGCCGTGCCGCAGGAGATCCATCGGCGGCTCCTGGGCGCATTCGCAGATGCCATGCGGCGAGGAGATTTCCACGAGCTGCGCGCCTTGCTCAGCGAAGATGCCGAGCTGATCGGTGACGGCGGCGGCAGGGTGCCGGCTTTCGCTCGCCTGGCGGGCGGCAAGCGTCTCGCACAACTGTTCTACGCGGTCAAGCGGCGCCATGGCGAGGGCTTGCGGGTGGAGGTCGCGCAGGTCAATGGGGAGTGGGCGCTCCTGCGTTTCATCGACGGCGTGCTGGAGTCGGTCCAGGCCTTCGAGACCGATGGCGAGCGCATCGTCCGCGTGTTCGTGCAGCGCAATCCGGACAAACTGGCGGTCGTCGCTACCGCCTGGGGCAAGCGATAAGGCGGCGCGCCGGGGCCGTGTCACAAAACGGCTACTTCGTTCGTCTTATGGGCATGGACGCGAACATTTTTTCCGGCGGGGCTGCCAGGGCCCTGCCCATGCGTGTCGGCCCACCCGACGCCCTGGCTTCCAATTTCGCTGCGAGCCATGCCGGCGTGCTGGCGTTCATCGCGGTCGCGATGGAAGGCAGTTTCGCCAAGGCGGGCGAGCGCCTGGGCATAGGCCGCTCGGCCGTCAGCCGCTCCGTCAGCAAGCTGGAAACCCAATTGGGCGTGCGGCTTTTCGTGCGCACGACGCGCCGGACCACATTGACTTCCGAAGGCGAACGATTCTACGAAAAGTGCCGCGACGGCGTGGAACGGATTGCGCAGGCGGTCGAGGAAATGCGGGAGCTGCGCGCGGGTCCGCCGTCGGGGCATTTGCGCGTGGTCTGCCCCACCGGGTTCGGGCGTAAGGTCGTCGCGCCCCTGCTGCATGGGTTCCGCGCCGCCCATCCGGCGGTTTCGGTCGAGCTGCTGCTCGACGATAGGCCTGCCGACTTCACTGCAGGCCGCATCGACGTGGCGTTTCGCAATGGACGCATGGAAGACAGCTCGATCATCGCCCGGCAACTGATGCCCATGGCGATGTTCCTGTGCGCCGCGCCCGCCTACGTGGCTGCGCATGGACTGCCGCGGAACCTCGAGGACCTCTCGAACCATCGTTGCGTGGGCTTGAGATTGCCATCCGGACACGCATGCGAATGGGAATTCAAGGTCGACGGCGGGGTCCGCAGGTTGGCACCGCGCGCCATGCTGTCCTTCAACGACGAAGACCTCGTCTTGCAGGCGGTGCTTGCCGGGGAAGGCATCGCGCAGCTGGCGGGTTACCAGGTGGACGAGCACTTGCGCACGGGTGCGTTGGTGGCATGCTTGTCGCAGCATGCACCCGCGGACCGCGGGCATTACCTTTGCTATCCGAGCCGCCAGCATTTGCCGGGACGCATACGTGCGTTCGTCGACTACATGATCGAGCACATGGGCGCGCGTGGGCGGCCGCGACGGGATGGCCCGCGCTTGCATTTACCGTCTTGCGGACAGTCGGCAGATGCCTGGCCGCGCGCCGGGGCTACCTGGGGCGCCAGGGCTGCCTGACAGCGCGGTCACGCGAGCCCGGCCTTGTCGAGGCCGTAAGCCTTGTCCGCCGTGCCGTGCAGGGTACGAAAGCCCACGTTTAGCCGGTTCCAGGCATTGATGACCATGATCGCGAAGCTCAGGTCGGTGATTTCTTTTTCCGAGAAGTGCTCCCGCACGTGCTCGTAGATTTCGTCGGGTACGCCCTCCGCGGGCAGGCGCGTCAGGACTTCGGTCCAGGCCAGCGCTGCGCGTTCACGCGGGGAGAACAGCGTGGACTCGCGCCAGACCGCGACGTGGTGCAGCCGCAACTCGCGCTCGCCATGGATCTTGGCTTCCTTGACGTGCATGTCCAGGCAGAAGCCGCAGCCGTTCATCTGCGACGCGCGGATGTCTACCAAGCAAAGCGTGGAGCGCTCGATGGAACAGGTTTTCAAGAAAGCGCTGAGATCGACGAGTTTCTTGAACAATTCGGGCGATTGCTCGAAGGCATTGATGCGTTGGGTCATGCGATTGCCTCATTCGGAAAAGGTCTGTCCGGAACCTCCGGAAGATCGGGAGCCGCATGGCGGCTGACGATGGGACCATCCTAGGCTCAGGGCACGCTTGGCGGTAGATACCCGAGAGTGAACAGCGTGTTGCGTGGGAGGAAGCAATGCCGGGATGGGAGTATCTGGAAAAGCCAAAAAAATCGCGGCGCTTGGCACGCCGCGATTCATCTTCATTTCCAGGCTACATGGCTTCAGGGGGAGCGTTGTCGGGCCGGTTGGCGCGCGGCGATTCAAACGGAACGAAGAGAGGCTCCGAAGCAGGGATCAGCTCCTTGGCCCGGGCATTCATGGCATCAGGACTCAGGTCGGGCCAGATGCCGGTGTTGATTCGCGACAGTAGGGCGTCGACGGCGGCAGCGGACTCGGAGGGATCGAATGAGCAATGTCCCGGCCGGTCCACTACCGTGGTTCGGTAGAGGGCGGTGTTCCCGCCATTAGCCTCCATTTTTTGTACATAAGCATCCATGATGGTGGGCGGCACAAGACTGTCTCCGGTAGTGTGGAACCGCAACACAGGAATCGTCGGTGTTCCATGCACGGTCCTTCCCGGTGCAGCCCAGAATGCGATTGCCTCAGGATCTGCTTCGATGCGTTCGGCGGTTGCCAGCTTGTCGAGATCTTCTTTCATATCGAGGCCGGCATCTGCGTACAAGGCCTGCACGAGCGCGCCCAGCATGGGTTCCGCGTTACCAAGGAAGTCTTCGTAATGGATTCCCTTGTTCCAAGAAAGTTGTCTTGGCACCGGGGAGCCGCCCGCGTGTTCGGACATAAATCGGGATTGTCCGCCTGGTTGACCGGCGTTGAAAAGGACGGTCTCGAAAATCGCCTCTTGTAGTGCCGCCTTATCTTCGGGGTCTGGCTTCGGAACGGAGGTGGTTCCCCACGCCGGCCATTGGCCTATGGCTGCTGCCAATGCAATTCGAGCCCGGCCTTCAGGCGTCTCTTGTGCGGCACTGAGCGCTTCTTTCCATTTCGCGGATTGTTCGCTCACGGTATCGAGATCATCAAAGCCTACGATTTTCAATTCAGGTGCAATCAGGGTTTTTAGGACGAACCACCCATCCATCATCATGTTCATTAACGGGACTTGCTCATGC
The DNA here is from genome assembly GCF_937950555.1 of uncultured Pigmentiphaga sp. NCBI lineage: Bacteria > Pseudomonadati > Pseudomonadota > Betaproteobacteria > Burkholderiales > Alcaligenaceae > Pigmentiphaga > uncultured Pigmentiphaga sp. The sequence goes on from NZ_CALFCW010000071.1 coordinate 21,045, forward strand.
GCACAGCCGGCCACCACGCCGTCGACGCGATCCCCAAAGCGTTCGGCGATATTGAGGGCGTCAAACCCGCCGCCGGAGTGCCCGTACTGCACGACGGTCTTCGGTTTGCCGTACCGTTCCGCGAACATGTCGATGAGTTGCATCAGTTCATCTTGCTCCCTCGCGGGGTCGTAGTTGTATGTCCTCTGGGGGTTGCGCGCCGTCCCCGAGAGCCCATAACCATTCATGAGCCAATAGCAGCTTCGGGCACTGTCTTTGGCGCCCACGTAGTCCAGGTCGTTGATGAGTACGCCGTTCCACTTGGTGGGGCGCCGCATGTTCCACGGTGTTCCGCTGGCGAAGGTGCCTTCCGTTTCAGCGAACGTAACGGTACCGTCGCAACCGGCGATTTCCTCTTCTTGCGCCGGGGGGCCGTCATTGTCACTGCCGCACGCTGCGAGGAGCCCCATCGCCAATGCGCTGGCAGCAAGAGAAACTCTCTTTCGCGAACGAAGCAGGCCATAAGCACGCGGACGCTGTTGGGGTTTGGGCATGGTCGTCTCCTCGACATGTTTTGGGGATGTGGTCCTTGGCTATTCGTTCGCCATAGCGTTCGGACTCTGCTTAGCCGCCAAAATAATTAGAGCGCTAAGTATCGAGGATCCTATAGTTGCCCAGGGGTCGCGAGCAACGAAGCAAAGATAAGAAACGTAAGGGCTTGTGTGCGCATGGGACGAGATGCTAGCCGCGGGTGCCCGGGGTGCTGAACGCGCCGGTGAAGCGGTCATCCCCGTTTCATTTTGTTGCCTTGTCTTGACTGCAGAACCGTTGCAAAGGCACGGCCTCGCAAGGCTTAGTCGTCGCAGGCTACTGTCAGAAAAGGAGCGAGGGACAACCCATTGCCCGGAACGTCCGAATGCCTTAAAAGCGATCCATGCGTGTGCTCTGGACTTACCTCACTCCCCACCGCACCCTGGCTTGCGTTGCGCTGTTGCTGGCCGGTGCTTCTCAAATCCTGGCGCTCGTCGACCCGATCATCTTCGGCCGGATCATCGACGAATATGCCCTCAACCGGGCCGGGAAGACCGAGCGGGAACTCGTGACCGGCGTCATGGCCCTGCTTGGGCTGGCGGTGCTGGTCGCCGTTCTTTCGCGCCTGGCCCGGGCGATCCAGGAGTACCTCACCCGCTTGGTGGTGCAGAAGCTGGGTACGCAGCTGTTCAATGACGGCTTGCGCCAGGTGTTGCGCCTGCGATTCCAGGAGTTTGAAGATTTGCGCAGCGGCGAGGTCCTCTCTTTGCTCCAGAAGGTCCGGGCGGACAGCGAACGGTTCATCAATACCTTCATCAACACGGTTTTCGCGGCCGCGGTGGGCGCCGGTTTCCTGACCTGGTACGCCGTGACGAAAAACTGGCTGCTGGTGCCGGTGTTCTTGGTGGGCGTCGTGCTGCTGGGCGGCCTGACGGGGTGGCTCAGCCGGGAGATCAAGGCCCAGCAGCGCTCCATTGTGCGCGAGACCAACCGCAATTCGGGCTTCATCACCGAATCGCTGCGCAATGTAGAGCTGATCAAGAGTCTTGGCCTGACTTATCCGGAGATACGTAGGCTGCAGGCGCAGACGGAGGCGATCTTTGCCATGGAGATGGAGAAGGTCAAGCGGATAAGGGTGCTGTCGTTCCTCCAGGGGATGACGCTCAGCCTGCTGCGCCTTTCCATATTGTTTGCGCTGTTGTGGCTCATTTTTCGCGACGTGTTGAGCCCGGGTGAGCTGATCGCGATGCAGTTCATTTCCGTGGCGATATTTGCGCCGCTCCAGGAGCTCGGCAACATCATTCTTGCCTACCGCGAAGTGGACGCCTCGTTGGCGAACTTTGCGGCGTTGATGAAAAAGCCGGTCGAGCGCAGGCCTCCCGGCGCGGTGGACGTCGGGCCGGTGAGCGACGTTCGGTTCGACCACGTCAGTTTTCGCCACAAGGGGGCAGCGGATTACGCGCTCGAAGACGTGTCGTTCGAGGCCCGGCTCGGGGATACGATCGCCTTCGTCGGCCCGTCGGGTTCCGGGAAATCGACGTTGGTCAAATTGCTGGTGGGCTTGTATCCGCCCGCCGAAGGCACGGTTTCGTACAACGGCCAACCGACGACTTCGCTGCGCTTTAACCGCGTGCGGCGGCAGATTGGGTTCGTGACGCAGGAGGCTCACATGTTTGCCGGCACGATCCGGGAGAACCTGCGCCTGGTCAAGCCCGACGCCACCGACCAGGAAATGATCGCCGCGATGGAACAGGCATCTTGCGCTTATTTGCTGGAGAAGTCGCCCGACGGGCTGGATACGGCCATAGGCGAGATGGGAATGAAGCTGTCGGGCGGGGAAAAGCAGCGCCTGTCCATCGCGCGCGCCCTGATCCGCCAGCCGCGGCTGCTGATATTCGATGAGGCGACCTCGGCGCTGGATTCCCTCACGGAAGAGCAGATCAACGAAACGGTGCGCCGCATCTGCGCCCGCCGCACGCAGATCACGGTCTTGATCGCGCATCGCTTGTCCACCGTGATGCAGGCCGACGTCATTTTCGTGCTGGAGAAGGGCCGCATCGTAGAGCGCGGCAGCCATGCCGAGCTGCTCGAGCGCAAGGGCCTCTATTACGCCATGTGGAGGCAGCAGATCGGTGAGCGGCCCGGCGTGAAGGCCGAGCCGGCGACGCCTTTACCGGAAGCCGCTGCAGACCTCTAGCGCGGGCGGTCGCCCTGGGGAGTCATGCAGGCGCTGCCATGAATTCGAGGACCTGGCGCCCGAGGTACTCTTCGGCCGTATTGAAATGCGCGACGATCGACGTGTGGTTGTGGCCGGCCAGCCAGACGAACCGCGGCGCGCGCCGCCTCAGGCGGGCCAGGGCGTGGAAGAGTTCCGCGCAGTGCACGTCGATGAGCGGATTCTCGTATTCCGCCACCGCGATCATCGTCGGCGGGACGGCTGGCGTGACGTGGTTCACGGCCGAGCCGTCTTCCATGACCTGCGGATCCTTGCCGTAGTAGGCCTCGACGCGGCTGGCGTTCGGGTTCTCCGGCGTGTTTTCCGCCCGTACGCGCCCGGACACCACGATCAACCCCGCCAAGCCGTGCCCGTCGGCGGGTTGGAAGCGGGCATCGTAGGCGTAATGCGCTGCATGGGCGCCGCCGGCGGAATGCCCCATGAGGAAGATCCGGTTCGGGTCGGCGCCGAGTTCGGCCGCGTTGCGGCGTACCCAGGCGACGGCCGCGGCGATGTCTTGGGTTCCGCTGGGATAACGGTGCTCGGGTGCGAGCCGGAATTCGACGTTGACGCCGATCACGCCATGGCGGGCGAAATACCAAAGCACATTGCCGTAGATTTCCTCCGTGCGGTCTTTCTCGCCTTCGACGAAGGCGCCGCCGTGCACGAACATCAGTACGGGGCGGGGTTGGTCGCTTGGCTGCTGCGGGAAGTAGACGTCCACGCACTGGCGAGGGTCCGTCCCATAGGGAAGATTGCGCCGGACGGTGCCGAGCTTGGGCGCGTCGCGCAGCACTTGGGTGAAGCCGTCGACCATTTGCTTGACGTGCGCCTGGACGCTGGTGCCCCAGCGGGGGCCGACCTCCGCCATGGACTGGCGGAGCCACGCGGGAATCTCGGGCAGCGCGGGAGAGGAAATGGTGCTCACGGTCTATCCTCGCAACGATGAGCGCATGCAGCGCGCGGGCAGGGAACGGGGGCAGGGGCGCCGCAGCGTCTTTCGTCGCCCCTTTCCCTCATCGGGAAAGCTGCCATTATGATGCGGGTTGCGGCAGTACGCGATAGTCTTGCGGCCGCATCCGTATTCCCGATGCCCGAGGACGCCCATGACGCCATGTCCCCCAACGGCTTCCGACCCCGCCAGCCCGCGTTTCGCGGCCGGGCGGCACGCCCTGCGCGGCGGGATGCTCAGCTTCCACGCCGACCCGTTCCTGGCCGAGCCGGCCGAATCGTTCGTCCATTTGCCCGATGCGCTGGTGGTGATCGAAGACGGCAAGATCCTCGAGGCCGGGCCTTATGACGGGCTGCGGGCGCGGGTGGAAGGGTCCATGCCCGTCGCGCACTATCCCGACGCGCTTATCCTGCCGGGCTTTATCGACACCCATATCCACTACCCACAGACGCAGATGATCGGCGCCTGCGGCGAGCAATTGCTGGAGTGGCTGCACAAGTACACCTTCGTGACCGAGCAACAGTTCGCCCATCGCGCCCACGCCGAAGTGGTGAGCGAGCTGTTCTTGCGGGAGTTGCTGCGCGCGGGCACGACGACCGCGGCCGTGTATTGCACGGTGCACCCCGAGTCGGTGGATGCGTTTTTCGAAGTTTCGGAGCGCTTCGGGACGTGCATGATCGCCGGCAAGGTGCTGATGGACCGGAATGCACCGCCTGCCCTGCTCGATACCGCGGAGTCCGGGTACGCGCAGTCCAAGGCGCTGATAGAAAAATGGCACGGCAAAGGGCGGCAGCTCTATTGCATTACGCCCCGCTTCGCGGGGACGTCGTCCGAGGCGCAACTCGCGGCAGCGGCCCGTCTCTGGCGCGAACATCCCGGGACTTACGTCCAGACCCACCTGAGCGAGAACCCAGGCGAGGTGGAGTGGATCGCGTCGCTTTTTCCAGAAGACGAAGACTACTTCGGCATCTATCGGCGCGCCGGCTTAGCCGGCCCGCGCGCCATCTTCGCCCATGCCGTGCACGTGTCCGAGGCCGAGTTGTGCGCCTGCCACCACTGCGGCGCGGCACTTGCGCACTGTCCGACCTCGAATCTTTTCCTCGGCAGCGGGTTGTTCCGGCTGTTCGACGCCAAGCGCGCGGATCGGCCGGTACGGGTCGGCCTGGGCACGGACATTGGCGCAGGCACGGCATTCTCACCCCTGCAGACGCTGAACGAGGCATACAAGGTCGCGGCCATGAACCGGACCAGGCTGACCGCTGCACACGCTTTCTACCTCGCTACCCGGGGCGGGGCACAAGCCTTGTATCTGGACGATAGGCTCGGTGCCGTGGAGCCCGGATACGACGCGGACCTGGTCGTGCTGGATTTGAAGGCCACGCCCCTGATGGATTTCCGGATGCGCTATTGCACGGATGTGATGGAACGCCTGTTCGTGCTGATGACGTTGGGCGACGATAGGGCGGTGCGTGCCACCTACGTGGCCGGTCGACCGGTGTACGACCGTGCGCGGCAACCGCAGCCTTTCTGCTACGCCGACGGCATGCCGGTGCGTGCTGATGCGTGATCCAGGGTGCCGTGCGGCCTGTTGCCGCGGGAGGAAACGCGACGGCAGCCCGCCAGATTTGTTACAACGCGACTTATCGGCCCCTGCGCACCAGCCGTCATGCGGCTGTCGCGGGGCTTGCTAGAATCGACCTCCTTTCCGCGCTCGCCTTTCGCGGGCAAACAAGGCCATCATGCACGTACTTTTCATCATTGACCCACTTCCAGCGCTCAAGGCCTACAAGGACACGTCCGTGGCTATGATGCGGGCGCTCGTGGCGCGCGGCCACAGGCTGAGCGTCGCCATGCAGGGGGATCTCTACGTCATCGACGGCGTGGTGCGCACGGCGTCGCGGCCCATCGAGCTTGTGCCCGGTGCGGACCTGCGCGGACACGCGTGGTGGCAGGAAGGCCCCGAGGGCGACCAGCCGCTCACGGCGTTCGATGCAGTATTGATGCGCAAGGACCCGCCGTTCGACATGGAATACGTGTATTCCACGCATCTGCTCGAACGGGCCGAAGCGCAGGGCGCACGGGTGTTCAATTCCGGCGCGGCCATACGCAACCACCCCGAGAAACTGGCGATTGCGGAATTCCCCCACCTGACCGTGCCCACGCTGGTGACCCGGGACATGCCACGGCTGAAGGCTTTCCACCGGGAGCATCACGACGTCATCGTCAAGCCGCTCGACGGCATGGGCGGCACGGGCATTTTCCGCATCGGGCCCAAGGAACCCAACCTGAACGCCATCCTCGAAATGCTGACCGACAACGGCCGGCGCAGCATCATGGCGCAGCGCTACATTCCCGAGATCGTCCACGGCGACAAGCGGGTGCTGCTGATCGGCGGCGAGCCGGTGCCCTATTGCCTGGCGCGCATTCCCCAGGCGGGCGAGACGCGGGGGAACCTGGCGGCAGGCGGGCGCGGGGTGGCGCAGCCTTTGTCCCAGCGCGAGCTCGCGATCGCGCGCGAACTCGGCCCCAAGCTGGCCGCGCGCGGATTGCTGCTCGTCGGGCTGGACGTGATCGGCGACTATGTCACCGAAATCAACGTGACGAGCCCGACGACCTTCTGCGAAATCACTGAACAGACCGGATTCGACGTCGGCGCCATGTTCACGCAGGCGCTGGAGGAGGCCGTCGCTGCGTCGCAGGGAGCGCGCTAGGCATGGCCGGAATCGTCATCGTTGCGCACGAGCCGCTCGCGTCCTCGCTGTTGTCGTGCGCGTCGCATATCTTCGGCGAACTGTCCGGCGTGCAAGTCTACGACGCGGGGGCGGACGAGGATCCCGACCACATGTATCGCGCGGTGCTCGAGCGCATCCAGGCCTTGTCCGGAGAGGGCGGAGTCCTGGTGTTGACCGACGTGGTGGGGGCCACCCCTTCCAACCAGACCCATCGCGCCGCGCGCGAGGCCGCCCGCCTGGGAACGCCGACGACCGTGCTCGCGGGCGTCAACATCCCGATGCTTTTGCGTACCTTGCCGTATAGGCACCTTTCCTTGGAAGATTTGGCGCAGCGCGCGCTATCAGGCGGCGCACAAGGTGTCTTGCGCGTCGAAGGCGACTCCGAAGACCACTGAACATGCCGAGTATCGACATTATCGTTAGTAACAAGCTGGGCCTGCACGCGCGGGCGTCCGCCAAGCTCACCCAGCTCGCCACCAAATTTCGCAGCGAGATCCACATCAGCCGGGGCTCGCGTCGCGTCAACGCCAAGAGCATCATGGGGGTCATGATGCTGGCCGCCGGCATGGGCAGCAAGGTGACGATCGACGCCGAGGGCGAGGACGCCCAAGAGGCCTTGGACCAGATCCAGGCCCTGTTCGAGCAGAAGTTCGGCGAGGCGGAGTAGTCCATGGAAACCTCGATGTTGGCTTTGCACGGACTGGGAGTGTCGCGCGGCTATGCCATAGGCCGCGCCGTCATCATTGGCGCGGCTGCACTCGAGGTGACCCACTATCGCATTGCCGAGGAGGACGTCCAGGCCGAATGCGCCCGCCTCGAAGCTGCCATTCGCGCCGCCTCCGACGAACTGGCCCAGCTGGCCGCCCACCTGCCCGCGGACGTGCCCCGCGAACTCGGCGCCATCCTGCAGGTTCACAGCATGATCCTGGCCGATCCGATGATCTCGCAGGAGCCGCTGCAGATCATCCGGAGCAGGCATTACAACGCGGAATGGGCGTTGACTGCACAAGGACAGCTCCTGGCAGAGCAGTTCGAGCAGATGGACGACGAATACATGCGCGAACGCGGGGGGGACGTCCGGCAGGTGATAGAGCGCATCCTGCATGCGCTGGCCGAGGCCGACGGCCGTCCGCGCAAGCTCAAGAGCGAGGCGATCCCCGACAACGGCGACCCTCTCATCGTCGTGGCCCACGATATTGCCCCGGCGGACATGCTCAAGCTGCGGGGCGCGCGCTTTGCCGCCTTCACCACGGACCTGGGCGGTGCCACCTCCCATACCGCCATCGTTGCGCGCAGCATGGGCGTGCCGGCCATCGTGGCGCTTGGCGTGGCGCGCACCTTGGTGCGCGACGGCGACATGGTCATCGTCGATGGCGAAGCAGGGGTACTCCTGGTCAATCCGCCCGCCGCGGTCATTGAGGAGTACCGGGTCCGGCAGGCCGATTATGTGCGGGAGCGCGCCACGCTGGCGTCCTTGCGGGACGTGCCGGCCATCACGCTGGATGGCGTGGCGATCTCCATGCTGGCCAACATCGAGCTGCCCGAGGAAGCACAGGCCGCGGTCGATGCCGGGGCGGAGGGCATTGGGCTGTTCCGCAGCGAATTCCTCTTCATGGGGCGCGACGACCTGCCCAGCGAGGACGAACAATATGAGGCCTACGCGTCCGTCGTGCGTACGCTGGGCGGACGCCCTGTCACCATTCGGACGCTGGACATCGGCTCGGACAAGGCGCTCGACGGCGAAGCCACCGTGGCCACCAACCCGGCCCTCGGCAAGCGCGCCATCCGTTATTGCCTGGCGCATCCCGAGCTGTTCGCGACCCAGCTGCGCGCCATCCTGCGGGCTTCCGCACATGGGCCGGTGCGGATACTGGTCCCCATGATCGCCCACTTGCGGGAGGCGCGCGCGGCGTATGCGGCGCTCGCGGCAGCCCGGCAGGAGTTGGACGCGCGCGGGCAACCTTATGGCAAGGACATTCCGGTGGGGGCCATGGTGGAAGTGCCGGCGGTCGCCATCGCGATCGAGCCCTTCGTCGATGCGTTCGATTTCCTGTCGATCGGGACCAACGACCTCATCCAGTACACGCTTGCGATAGACCGGGCTGACCCGGAGGTGGCGGACTTGTACGATCCCCTGCATCCGGCCGTACTGCGCCTGGTCGCCAATACGATCAACGCCGGCGCGCGGGCCGGCAAGCCTGTGTCGGTGTGCGGGGAAATGGCCGGGGACACCGAGCTGACGCGCCTGCTGCTGGGCTTGGGCCTGACGCAGTTCTCCATGCACCCGCAGCAGTTGCTGGACGTCAAGCGCGAGATCCTGCAGGCGCATTCCAATGCGTTGCGCACCAAGGTGGCAGCCGTCCTGAACCGCGCAGCCGAGATGGACCTTTCTCTGCTGCGTCAATAGGCAATAAGTGCGCCCTTTTGAGCGCAGTCCGTGCTATTCCCCACCCGGTGAGTATGTCATATTAAGTTACAAAACTTACATCGCCAGGTGGAATGAAAGGTCCCGTGCACACCTCGAAGCCGCCGCGTCGCGGGGCGGTCCGGGGCCCGGAGAGCCAGGAAACGGCGACCCGTGCGCTCAGTACCCTGCGACCTCTTTTCGAGGCTTCGTCCGTCGCGGATCTCAAAAAGGTGGTGCAGGAATTTACGGACGAACTCGGCGCGCGGCGCCATGCATTCAGTGTGATCGAACGCGCCCAGGGCGGTCCCTCGCTGCGCTGGTTGTGCGAAGACGTGCCCAGGTGGTGGAGCGGCTTCCGGTCCGAGCTGCTGCCGCTGGTCACCCGCAGTGGCAGCCGGCCGGGCCACATCCGGACCCTGCGCTGCGCGTTGGACGATACTCCGCCTTCCTCGCCGTTCCACCGGGAGCTGCGCCGCCTCGGCGCCCATAGTGCGTTGTTCCTCGTCGCCGAGGCCCAGCATCCTGGCGCCACCGCGGCCTGCTTTTCACTCTTGTTCGGAGCAGGTAGCGGCTACGCGCCGCCGCTGGGGCCGGGCCAGTTGACGAGCCTCTGCCATCATGCCGCGTCGCTCCTGCTTGACGCCTACCTGAGGTTGCCCCCGCCCACGCCCAAGTCGGCCCGGCTCTCGGCGCGCGAGCTCGAATGCCTGCGCTGGGCTGCGGTCGGGAAAACGAGTTGGGAAACAGCGCACATCCTGGGCGTTAGCGAGCGCACCGTGAACTTCCATTTCAGCAACGTGTTCGGCAAGCTCAAGGTGAACAACAAGCAGGCCGCCATCGCCCAGGCCATCTTCCGGGGGCTGTTGTAGGGGGAGCGTTTTCCGGCGGAGTCGGGGCCTTAGTCGGCAACGATGTTGGCCGCCTTCACGACCTTCGTCCAGCGAGCGAGCTCTTCTTGGATGAGCGATCCCAGATCCTCTGGCGTGCCGCCGCCCGGTATCAGCCCTTGGTTCTGAAGCGCCGCGATGATTTCTGGCGACCGCAGCAGCTCATTGAGTTCCCGGTTCCACTTGGCGATGATGGCGTCGGGCGTGTTTGCGGGCGCCAGCATGCCGTACCAAGTATCGACGACAAGGTCGGGATGCCCTTGTTCGACGACGGTCGAGGAGTCGGGAAGTTCGGGTACGCGCTTCTTGCTCATGACGGCGAGCACCTTGAGCTGTTTGCTCTGCAGGAAAGGTGTGGCCGCGCCAAGGCTGGTGACCATCGCCTGGGCATGGCCCCCCATCACGTCAGTCAGTGCGCCAGCCGTTCCCTTGTACGGCACGTGGACCATGTTGATGCCGGCGCTTTGCTTGAGGAGCTCCATGGCCAAATGCTGGGCCGTTCCCACCCCGGGTGAAGCGTAGTTGAGCTTGCCTGGCTGGGATTGGGCGAGTTGGATCAAGTCCTGCACGGAGTTGGCGGGCAGTTTGCTTGGCGCCACGAGCGCCATGACGCTCGTGGCGGCCAATCCGACCGGGCGAAAGGACTTGATGGGATCGAAAGGCGTGTTCTTGTTGAGCACCGGGGTCGTCCCGAATGCGGTGGCGGTCATGAGCAGGGTGTACCCGTCCGGCGCCGCGCGTGCCACATATTCTGCGCCAATGTTGCCGCCGGCACCGGGGCGATTTTCCGTCACCACTGCGACTTTCCACCGTTCCGATACCTTGGGCCCGATCAGGCGCGCGAAGATGTCCGCGCTGGTGCCTGGGGTAAAGGGAACGACCAACGTAATCGTTCGCTGGGGATAGCCGCCAGGGTTTTCCGCCGCATGGACGAGCGAAGGCGCTGCCGCGGAGGTGCCGGCGGCCAGGAGCGCGCATCCGGCGAGAAATGCCCGCGGCCGTGCGGGCGAGTGGATTCCAAGCATGGGTGTCTCCTTTGGGGGTGGAGCCACTGGCGTCTTGCGCCCAGCGGCCGACGAATAGTTCTTATGGTCCCAAAATATGGGATGAATAGATTACTCTGCAACGATCGAAATTCCAGATTCAATACGTCGAATCTAGGGATATCCATAATCAAGTATCGATACTGTCCCAAATAGTGGGTTTATGTGATTGAATACGTTTGAGCACTGTCTGCTGTTATGGGAAAAGAATGCAATACATCATCGACGATGTCGAAAACCAACGCTTCCTGCTGCACCGGGGAGCGCTGGTCTCCCCCTCGGTCCTCGCCGAGGAGATGGAGAAAATTTTTGCGAAGTGCTGGATCTACGTCGGGCACGCCTCGGAAATCCCCAACCCGGGCGACTTCGTGACGCGGAAAGTGGCGGGGCGTCCCGTGATCTTCGTACGCAACGAGCAAGGCAAGATCGATTGTTTCTTCAACACCTGCCGCCATCGCGCGGCGATCGTCGAAACCAAGCGCGAGGGCAACGCCCGCCGGTTCTTTTGCGTCTACCACGGATGGAGCTACGGCATCGACGGCAAGCTGGCGCGCATTCCCGGGGAAGAGGCGTACGCCGCCTCGTTTGATCGCAATGAGTACGGCCTGAAGCGGCCCCCGCTGCTCGATCACTACCGCGATTTCTGGTTTCTGTGCCTGGACCCGAACGGGCCTCCGCTACGGGACTACCTGGCACGGGCCGTCGAATACATAGACCTCGTGATCGACCAATCACCTTCCGGGGTCATGCAAGTGATATCCGGCACGCAGGAATACGACGTTGCGGCGAACTGGAAGCTGATGGTGGAAAACAGCGTGGATGACTATCACCTGCCCACCACGCACTCCACCTGGTTGAGGTTCATGGCCAATTCCGGCGTCACGATCGAGCGGACACCGCGCGAATCGGGGCAAGTCCTTCCCACCAAGGGCTACGCGATCAGCCTAGGCAACGGTCATTTCACGACGGATAACGTCAACTTCCGCGGGCGGCCCGTCGCACATTGGATTCCTCTCTATGGGGAAGAGGCGCGCGAGGAGATCGCCGAGATACGGCGGGAGCTGGAAGAGCGCCTCGGGCCCGAACGTGCGGAACGCGTGGCCAACACCAATCGGAACTTGGTGATTTTCCCCAACCTCGTGATCAACGATGGCTCGTCGGTCACCATACGGACCTTTTTCCCGGAGGGTCCGGAGCGCATGCACGTCACGGCCTGGGCGCTGGGGCCCGCGGACGAGAGCGAATCCGCGCGGGCGCGTCGGCTGGATGCCTTCCTGACGTTTTATGGACCGGGAGGATTCGCCACGCCGGATGACGTGGAGGCGCTCGAGCTCGTTCAACAGGGCTTGGCCAACTGGCGCAGCGACGAGTGGTCCGAGATGTCACGGGGCATGGGTAAGCCCGAATCGGACCAACTCAACAGCGACGAGCACCATTTGCGCACGTTCTGGCGCCACTGGAACAAACTGATGCAGGAGAACGCATGAGCCAGACGACTGCGGTAGGGCGCCTGACCAGAGCGGAGGCGGAGGATTTCCTGTATTACGAAGCGGCGTTGCTGGACGAATGGCGGCTCAAGGAGTGGCTGGAACTATTGACCCCGGACGCCAGGTACCTCATTCCCCCCAACGACAAACCGGATGGAGAACCGCACAACACGCTCTTCATCATCGCGGACGACGCCGAACGCATCCGGCAGCGGGTGATTCGGATCCTGGATCCCAATTGCCATGCCGAGGCGCCGAAATCGCGCCTTCGTCGCTGCATCAGCAATGTCCGGGTGCTTGGCCAGGAGGGCGACCTCGCCACGGTGGCGGCCAACTTCGTTTGTTATCGCTTTCGCCGGTATGAACGGGTTCGCGAATACGTTGGCGGCTTGACCTACCAGTTGCGCCTGACCCCGGAAGGCCTGCGCATTCGGGAGAGAAGGGTCGTCATCGACGCCCATGAGCTCGGTTCGCTGGGGTCGGTGAGCTTCATTCTCTAAACCCACCGTTCTAAGAGGAAAGCATGGCCACACCGCAAGCGTTGCTAGAGGAGCTGGTCACCGCCAACCACATTCTCGCCTCAGAGGGAGTGGTTGACGCGTTTGGGCACATCAGCGTGCGAAGTCCAGACAACTCGGAGCGTTATTTCCTGTCCCGGGCGCGCTCCCCCGAGCTAGTGGAGCTGGACGACATCATGGAGTTCACGCTCGCGGGGGAGCCCATCGATGCGCGAGGGCGGAAACCCTACCTCGAGCGCTTCATCCATGGCGCCATCTACCAGGCGCGGCCCGATGTCCAGTCCGTGGTGCACAACCACAGCCGCAGCGTCGTGCCTTTTGCCGTGACCGGAGCGCCGCTGCGCCCGATCGTCCATAGCTGCGCGACGATCGGCTTTCATATCCCGGTCTGGGATGCGCAAGACAAGTTTGGCGATACGACGCTGTTGGTCAGCGACATGGAGATGGGGCGCGACCTGGCGACTGTGCTGGGAAGGAACCGAAGTGCGCTGATGCGCGGGCACGGCTGCACGGTCGTTGGGAATTCCATCAAGGAGGCCGTGTACACGGCGGTCTACCTGGAGGTGAATGCGAACCTGCAGTTGCAGGCCAGCCGGCTCGGGCCGATCACATTCCTCACGGCAGGGGAAGTCGAAAAGATTAGTTCCCGCCTGCGCGACGCCAAGCCGGGCGAGGGGTATGACCGGGCATGGGAGTACTGGCGCAGCCGGGCGTACCGCACAAAAAACAACGCAAATGAAACCAGTCAGGGGAGCGTCTGAGCCATGTCCGGCGATCGAGTCATACACATAGGAACCACGCAGTCTTTCCATGCGCAGCCCCTTCTTTCCGGGCAAGTGGCGGTGCCGGGCCTGCAATACCGCGCCACGCCGACGAAGACGATTGACGAGTGCACGCTGAAGGCATTGCGCGGGGAATTCGATGTGGCGGAAATGTCGCTCGCCACGTTCTTGAAAGTGCGGGAGCGCGACGAAACCTTGGTCGGCTTGCCGGTCTTCGCGCGCAAGCTTGTGTCGCAATATGCGTTTTGCCGCGAAGGCGCACCGTTGTCCGGTTACGAATCCCTCGCGGGCAAGCGCGTGGCAGTTCCCCAATACTGGCTGACGGCCGCGGTGTGGCATCGCTGGTATATGGCCTTCCACGGCGTCGATCCGGCTTCCGTGGTGTGGTGCCCCTTGGCCGACGACAGGTTGGAAGGCATGCCGTATCCCAAGGAAGTGCAAATCGATTGGTCGTTGAAGGGACGCGCACCTGCCGAAGTGCTGCGTTCGGGCGCGGCCGATTGCTTCATCTTCGCTCGCCGGCCGCTGGAGATGGGCGGCCTGCGCTATCTATCGCCGGATCCGGCCGGGCAGGCCCTGGACCTGGCGCGGCAGACCGGGTTTGCGCCCGTCACGCACGTGGTTGCCGTGCGGGAGGCGCTGCTCGATGAGCATCCAGGCCTGGCCCAGGCGTTGGTCGACCTCTATGCGCAAGCCCTGCGCCACGGCTCTCACGAGGTTGCGCACGAAGCCGCGCAGTACTTGCCGTTGGCGGACCTGGAGCAAGACAAGATCCAAGCGACGCTTGGGCGCGGATGGAACGGCTACGGGTGGGACGCGAGCGAGCGCGCCGTGCGCAGGTTCTGCGAGGCTGCCCTCCAGCAGGGCATGGTCAAGGAAGTCGACATCGACAGGGCTTTTCTGCCCCTGGAACCCAAACAGTAAAGAGGCGAGCCGTGTTGCGATTCAAGAAACTGAGCCATTTGGCATTGAATGTATCGGACCTGGACCGTTCGGTCGCGTTCTACCGGGACATGGTAGGCCTGGACTTGGTCGAACAGGCAGGAGACACCGCTTTTCTTTCCTGTGATGGAGATCATCACAATCTCATGCTGCACGCGGCATCCGCCCCCAGCCTCAAGCGCATCGCTTTCGAATTGGAGTCCCCGGCCCAAATCGAGGTTGCGCGGCGGGTGCTGGATGAGGCCGGGGTGCGCCACCGCAGGATCGACGCCGGCGAATGCGCTGCCATGTACGTCGAGGATGGGGTTCGGCTTGCGGATCCGGACGGCATCACGCTCGACCTCGTGGTCGGGATGACGCGACGTACCAGCGCGTTCGTTCCTCATCCGATTCGTTTGGTGCGGCTGAGCCACGCCGTCATACGGGTGCCGGATTTCCAGCGTAGCTTGAAGTTCTATACGGACGTCATGAATTTCCGCGTTTCGGATTTCCGCCATGAAGACGAAGGCGCGCCGTATTTCGCCTTCATGCGCTGTTTTCCGAACCCGTACCATCACTCCTTCGCCATCCAGCAGGGAGCCAAGGCTGCGTTCTTTCACGCCGCTTATACGGTCGAGAGCCTTGACGACCTGATGATCGGTCGCAACCGCTTGCTGGAGGTGGGGGCCATCGTGGCGCCGGCGCCCGGGAGGCACAAGGCGTCTGGCAGCATCTTCCAGTATTTCGCAGACCCGGACGGATTCACGGTCGAATTTACGGTCGGCATGGAAGAGTTCCCGGAGACCTCGCCGCGGCCGCCGCGCAACTTGGACAAGCGCTACAGCACGACAGACATTTGGAACGGGCCGAAGCCCGTCAATTTGCCCAATTTCGGCGCGATCGAACCTGCGACGATTTGAGCCGGGAGGCTGTCGAGGGTAGCTCGGGCCAGCGCTATGTCCGACGTGCCCGCGAATGGGAGGGAACGGTGCGCAGCGCCAAGTCGCGCGCGCGTGGGCTGTCGCTCGCGATGGTCTTGCTGACGATGCCGGCGCAGAAAACGATGCGATCGGCTGCCGCCGCGGTTTCTTCGGCGCCCAGCCGAGGACGGCCGATGGTCACGCTCAGGCTGCCGATGACGTTTTCATGGCTATCGAAGATCGGCGCGGCAATGCCGGTCACGCCGTGGGTGACCTGACCGCTCGTCGCGTCCCAGCCGCGTTGGCGTATGGCGGCGAGAGAAGCCTTGACCGCCTCGAGCGTGTCTCCCAGGCCGGCGTCGGCGAAGGCCGCCGGATCGGCCTCGTAGAGCTTGGCGACGGTGCGCGCGGGGCTGTACGCCAGGATGATGCGCGACGCTGAGCCGCGCACGAGCGGCCGGGCATATCCGCGCTCATAGCTGCTGTGGAACGCGTCAGTGCCGGATTCTTGGTGAACGCAGAGCACCTTGTCTTTGTATTTGCGGCAAAGCAAGGCAATGCCCGGAATCGCCTTCACCAGTTCGACCATGACGGGGCGGCTGGCGATGATCAGCGGATCGCGCACCCGCATTTTGTAGTCGAGTTCGGAAATCCTGGGGCCCAACGTGTAACCGACGTTGGGGAGCGAGGTCAGTAGTCCCGAATCGGTCAGGACTTTGAGGTAGCGATAGAGCGTCGATCGGGTGAGCTGCAGTTTTTCCGAGAGCTCTTCATACGTCAGGCCGCCGTCGCTGTCTTCGACCAAGTCGAGGATGTAGAGCATTTTCTCGAGACTGGTGGCCGGCAGATCGGATGGCATGGCTTTGTGGAGGAGCAGGGACGTATTTCAGGACCAGGACTAGATCATAAATGCAAACCCAAGCCGGACGGCAGGTCCGGGACGATAGGAGGAGACATGAGCGATATCCTTTGCAGTAAGGAGGTCCAGAACGTTGCAGCCGTGCCCGGGCGCAGGGCGTTCATGGGGTGGGCCTTGGCGACGGTGGGGATGGTGGCATTCGGCGAGACCCAGGCCCAGGGATTGGCAGACAGGCCTGTGCGAATCTTTGTCCCGCAGACTCCGGGCACGACGCCCGATTCTGTCGCGCGCATCCTGGCACCTCACCTGAGCCGCGAGCTGGGCGTGCCTTTCGTCGTCGAGAATCGGGCTGGCGCCTCGGGCATCATCGGGATGGAAGCCGCAGCGAAGTCACCGCCGGATGGACATACCCTGCTGAGCAACGTTTCGACGACGCTGACGCTCCCGTACTTTTACGACAAGGTTCCGTTTGACGTGCTGGGCGACTTTACGCCAATCGGCCTGGTGGGTTCCGGGAACTTCGCGCTGGTGGTCAACCAGGCGCTGCCGGTATCCAGCTTGGATCAGCTCCTGGCATATGCCAAGGCGCACCCCGGACAGCTTCGCTATGCCTCCCCGGGCTTGGGGACTCACCACCATTTGTGCATGGAGCTGTTGATGGCGAGGACGGGCATCCAATTGGAGCACATCCCCTACAAGGGGTCGGCGGGCGCGACGACCGATGTGCTGTCGGGGCAGGTACAGGTGATGTTTCTTCCCATCCAGGTCGCGATGAATCATGCTGCCAGCGGGCGGATCCGGGTGCTGGGAGGAACGCGCCTGCAGCGGCATCCTCCGTATCTGGACCTGCCGACCCTGGACGAATTGGGGGTCACCGGCTACGACGTGGACCCTTGGTACGCCCTGTGGGGGCCCAAAGGCATGGCGGAGCCGCTGGTGCGGCGCTACAACTCCCTGTTGCAGGCCCTGCTTGCCCGGGATGATGTCAAGAATGATCTTGCTGCGGTAGGGTTGGCGACGCGGCCCGGCGCGCCGGAGGAGCTGGCCAAGGTCGCCCGGGCCGAGCAGCAACTGTGGGCGGGATTGCTCAAGGGCAAGATAGGTCCCTCCAAGGCAGGTTGACGGGAGGATGCAGGGAGGGGCGGCCTTGCCGCCGGCCTCTCCCTACCTACCCGGGTGCTACAATCCTCGCACCTCTTATTGGCGCCGATTTGCCTGGTCCGCTTGCGGGCGCCTCATAAATCCTGCTAAAGAGCTCCGTCCACCGTGTCTTCCGATTCGCACCTCGAAGAGGCGTTGACCGCCTTCCTCGACACTCCCGCCGCACCTTCCATCGGTCCTGATTCCGTCGGCATCGTCAAACCCCAGTCCATGGACTTCGACGAGCCGCTGCAGTTGGCCAACGGCTCGTCCTTCGGCCCGTATTCGCTCACCATCGAGACCTATGGGACGCTCAATGCCGAGCGGAGCAACGCCGTGCTGGTCTGCCACGCCTTGAATGCCTCGCATCACGTGGCCGGGATTTCGGCGGACGATCCGTCGGACGTGGGCTGGTGGGACAACATGGTGGGGCCGGGCAAGCCGCTCGACACCAACCGGTTCTTCGTGATCGGGATCAATAACCTCGGCTCGTGTTTCGGCTCGACCGGTCCGGCGAGCATCAATCCCAACACGGGCCAGCCGTATGGCGCTTCGTTTCCGGTCCTGACGGTGGAAGACTGGGTCCACGCCCAGGCCAGGGTGGCGGACCGCCTCGGCATCCGGCGCTTTGCGGCCGTCATGGGCGGGTCGCTGGGCGGCATGCAGGCGTTGAGCTGGGCCATCACTTATCCGGAGCGGGTGGCGCATTGCATCGTCATTGCCAGCACTCCCCGCCTGTCGGCCCAGAACATCGCGTTCAACGAAGTGGCCCGGCGTGCCATCATCACCGATCCGGAGTTTCACGGCGGCAATTTCTATGCGCATGGCACGGTGCCGCGCAATGGTTTGTCGGTTGCCCGGATGATCGGCCACATTACGTATCTGTCGGGCGACGACATGGCCGCCAAGTTCGGCCGTGCCCAGCGGTCGCCCGGCGCGGACGGCGCGTTCCGCTACGGTTATGACGTGGAATTCGAGGTGGAGTCTTATTTGCGCTACCAGGGCGAAAAGTTCTCCAAGTATTTCGATGCCAATACGTATTTGCTGATTACGCGCGCGCTCGATTATTTCGATCCGGCCAAGCAGACCGGCGGCGATCTTGCCAAGGCCTTGGCGCCGGCGCAGGCAGAGTTCCTGCTCGTCTCGTTTACCACCGACTGGCGCTTTCCGCCGTCATGCTCGCGGGAAATCGTCCAGGCATTGCTGCGCAACGATCGCCCGGTAACCTATGCCGAGATCGAGGCGCCGCACGGGCATGACGCCTTCCTGCTCGACGATCCGCGCTACCATGCCGTCGTGCGCAGCTACTACGATCGCGTGGCCCGCCAACTAGGCATCGCGGAAAATGGAGGTGCGCAATGAGCCGGCCAGGCCTGCGTCCAGACCTCGCGCGAATCGCCAGTTGGATCCCCCATGGGGCCCGCGTGCTCGACCTGGGGTGCGGCGACGGCACCCTGCTCGCTCACCTGCGGGATGCGCAGCAGGCGCGCACCGTAGGCGTGGAGATAAGCGACGAGCATGTGATCGAATGCACGCGCAAAGGGGTCAACGTCATCCAGCAGAACCTGGAGGACGGCCTCGCCTTGTTCGACGATGGCCAGTTCGACACCGTCGTGCTTTCGCAAACCCTCCAGGCGGTGCATAACACCGAACGCATCCTGCTCGAGATGGCGCGCGTGGGTCGGGAGGGCATCGTGTCTTTCCCGAACTTCGGTTATTGGACCCACGGATTGTCGATCCTGCTCGGCCATATGCCCGTTACCGGCCAGATGCCTTACGAGTGGTACAACACGCCCAACATTCATCTGTGTACGCTGAAAGATTTCGAGGCGCTGGCGGCAAAGTTGAACCTGCGCATCCTCGCGCGTGCCACGTTTGCCAACGACAGGGAAATTTCTTGGCTGCCGGGATGGCGCAGCACCTTGGCGGTTTACCGCTTTGCCTCGCCGATGGCGCGTTGAAGCCACCCGTGCCGCCCGGGGGGGGGCGGCTCGTCCTGCCGGCGGGCGGGGTACCGCCGCGGCGTGATCGGAATCACTTCAAGGAGCGCTCATGATGTGGAAAGTCTTCACGGCTATGATGCTGATGGGAGCGGCCGCGGGCTGCGCCGCGCCGGCGCCGTCCGGCGCCCCGCAGCCTTCCGCGGCGGAGCCCAGGCAGGAAGGGTGCAATGCCGAGTCCGCCCAGCATCTGGTGGGACAAAAGCTCAGCTCGGTGTTGGTCGAAGAGGCGCGCCGGGCCACCGGCGCCAAGAGCGCGCGGGTGCTGCGCCCCGGACAGGCCGTCACGATGGAATTCAATCCCTTCCGGGTGAACGTCGACGTCAACCGTAGCGAGCTCGTCACCGCGATACGCTGCGGCTGACCCGTCGGGCCGTGCTGGCTCAGGGGCTATATCCGCCGTCGCTGCTCCAGTCGCGCTTGGCATCCGGCGGGGGCGTCGTCGCGGCGGGCGCCGCGGGCGCGCGCGCCATCCAAGCGATCAGGGACGACCGCATGGCTTCCTCTACCGACATGTCGATGGGCGTCACCCAGGAAGTGGGCACGAATACGGTATAGCCCCCGATCATATAGCCCATGGGAAGGTAGACTGCCACCCGTTCTCCCTCCAGGAAGCCTTCGGGCAGCCCGGCGGTGCTCCTGCGCGTGACCAGCCCCACCAGTTCGATTTCCTGGCCGGGCGGCCGCAGGATGACGACCTGCTGGCCCCCTTGTGCAGTGGTCGGTGAGAAGTAGTCGGCAAAGCTCTTGAGCGAGGAATAGATGCTCTTGATGACCGGGATGCTGGTGAAGGGCAGTTCGACGTATGAAAGCAGGCGCCGCACCCGGTGCTTGGATACCAGCATGCCGACCGCGATGATGCCCAGTACGCCCAAGACCAGGCCCAGGCCGGGAAAGTAGAACTTGCCGATGAAGGGGTGCAGCACGGCGAGCGCCAGCGCTTCCATCCATGCGATACAGACGTAGAGCAGGTAAATGGTGAGCGCCAGCGGGAGGATGGTGATCAGGCCACGAAAGAAAAACTTGTACATGGGCTTCATCGCAGACTCCTGCGGCCAGGGGAAGGCCGTCGTAAGGCGGCCGGGGCGCACAGCATAGCAGCAGAATGGGCGCGGCTGGGACCGCGCCCGGCAGGGTCAGGCCGCGCGGAAGCGGACGATGCCGTCGGCGCCGGTTTCCCGCTGCAATGCCCCTTGGTAATAAAGCATGTGCAGGTGGGCGAGCGCCTCGCCCAGCGCGAAGGTCATTTGGTGCAGGTCGAGCTTGCGCCTGAACAAGACCGGCACGATGTCGTGCGCGGACCGGGCCTGTTCGGCGCAGGCCTGCTTGACCCGCGCCAAGTGATCGGCATGGTGCGCATGCTGTTGGGCAATGCGCCTGTGCAGGCCCACGAAGGGCCGGCCGTGCGCGGGAAGCACCAGTGCGTCTTCCGGCAGGTGGGCGTAGCTGCTGAGCGAATCCAGGTAAAGCTGCAGCGGATTGCTTTCCGGATCCGTGTCGGTGACGCTGACGTTGGTGGAGATGCGCGGCAGTACCATGTCGCCGGAGATGAGGATGTTCAGCGCCTGGCAGTGCAGAGAAATGTGCTCGGGCGCATGGCCGTAGCCGGCGATGGCCCGCCATTCATGCCCGCCTATGTGCAGCGCGTCGCCGTTCATGATGCGGTTGAAGTGCGCCGGCACCTTGGGTACGAGCTGGGGATAATAGCGGGTGCGTGCGCGCACGCCAGCCAGCGATTCCGGATCGGTCACGCCGTTGCGAGCGAAGTGCTCGGCCATTCGCTCGCCGCCCGAGATGGCCCTGCCTTCCACGAAAAGATGGGCCGTGAGGAAATCGGTTGCGCTCATTTGCAGCGGCACGTTCCACTTCTCGGTCAGCCAATGGGCCAGGCCGATGTGGTCGGGGTGCATGTGGGTCACGATCACGCGCACCACGGGTAGTCCGTCCAGCTGCGTGGCGAAGATCTGCTCCCACAGCGCCTTGACCTCATCGCGCGCGACGCCGCAGTCCACGATGGTCCAGCCATCGCGTCCGCCGAAATGGTCCCGCAGCAGCCAGAGGTTGATGTGATCCAACGCAAAGGGTAGCGGCATGCGTACCCAACGTATGCCGGGTGCGACCTCGATCGCCGAGCCGGCTCCCGGAAGGGTGTCGCCCAGCGGGTATTTCAATTCGTGTTCGAGAGGGTTCATGACGGTCCGGGAGTGCCTGGCCGGTTTCGGCCGGCCCGCGAGCGGGAGACTAAAATGGCAGGCAAACTTGTTGGTAAAGTACAGCTTAGTGTACCCATTGCCCGGCAGGCGTCGCTTCGACCGGTCCGCTGTGCGTCGCATGCGTCGCCGCGGCCGGCTGGCGCCAGCCATCTTCCAGAACTAGGAGTCGAAGATGTCGGATCCCGTAGTCATCGTATCGGTTGCCCGAACCCCCATGGGGTCCATGCTGGGCGAACTCGCCGGTCTGACGGCCAGCCAGTTGGGGGCGGTTGCCATCAAGGCGGCGGTCGAGCGTGCAGGCCTCAAGCCCGAGCAGGTCCAGGAAGTCATCATGGGCAACGTGCTGCAGGCCGGACAAGGTCAGGCGCCTGCCCGCCAGGCTGCCTTGGGTGCGGGACTGCCCTTGCCGGTGGGGTGCACCACCGTCAACAAGATGTGCGGCTCGGGCATGAAGGCCGCGATGTTCGCGCATGACCTGCTCCTGGCGGGCAGCATCCAGGTGGCCGTGGCCGGTGGCATGGAGAGCATGACCAACGCTCCCTATCTCGTGCCCAAGGGTCGCCAGGGCTATCGCTACGGTCATGCCACCATGTATGACCACATGGCGCTCGACGGCCTGGAAGACGCGTACGACCGCGGCCGTGCCATGGGCGTGTTCGCCGAAGATTGCGCGGCCAAGTACAGCTTCACCCGGGAACAGCAGGACGCCTATGCGCTCGAGTCCCTGCGCCGCGCGAAGGCCGCCAACGAGGATGGCAGCTTCGAGTGGGAGATTGCACCCGTGACGGTGGCCGACCGCAAGGGGGAAAAGGTCATCACGCGCGACGAGGCGCCTTTCAAGGCGATGCCCGAAAAGATTCCTACCCTCAAGCCCGCATTCAAGAAAGACGGCACCGTGACGGCCGCGAACGCTTCGTCCATTTCCGACGGCGCCGCCGCGTTGGTGATGATGCGCGCCTCGACGGCGGAGAAGCTGGGCGTCACGCCCCTGGCGCGGGTCGTCGCCCACGCCGAACACTCGCAGGAGCCCCAGTGGTTCACCACGGCACCCGTGGGCGCGCTGTCCGCGCTGTTCGCCAAGACGGGCTGGAAGGCGGAGGACGTGGATCTCTATGAGATCAACGAAGCATTCGCCGTCGTGACCATGGCCGCCATGGCCGAGCACAAGCTGCCACACGAGAAAGTCAACGTACACGGTGGGGCGACCGCCTTGGGCCATCCCATCGGTGCGAGCGGCGCGCGGTTGATCGCCACGCTGATCGGCGCGATGCGCAAGCGGCAAGCCAAGCGCGGCGTGGCGTCGCTGTGCATCGGCGGCGGCGAGGCCACCGCCATGGCGATCGAGTTGATCTGAGCGACGGGCCTGCATGACGCAACACCCAGCGGCCGGCGGCAAGCAGGCCGGCCCCGGCTTGAGCGCGAGTCCGCCGGCCCGTCCTGCGGCGGGCGCGAGCCAGTCCGGCGAAACGGTCAAGCCCAGCGACGCCTATGTGCAGTCGTTTGCGCGCGGGCTCGCGGTCATCCGTTCTTTCAGTGCAGAGCGGCCGGCCATGACACTGACCGAAGTGGCCGACGCCGCCGGGCTCACGCGCGCGGGCGCGCGCCGCATCCTGTTGACGCTGGTGCAGCTGGGGTACGTGGCAACCGAGGGGCGCCTGTTCCGGCTTACCCCCCGCATCCTCGAGCTGGGGTTTGCTTATCTCACCTCCATGCCTTTTTGGGATCTTGCCGAGCCCATCATGGAGGAGCTGGCCAACGAAGCGCACCAGTCGTGTTCGGCCACTGTGCTGGACGGCACGGATATCGTCTACGTGCTGCGCATTCCGTCCGGCCGCATCATGTCCATCAACCTCGGCATAGGCAGCCGGTTGCCCGCTTATTGTTCCGCCATGGGGCGCGTGCTGTTGGCGGGCCTGCCCGACGATGAGATCGACGCAGTGTTGGCCCAATCGGACCTGCGTGCGCACACCCCCCTGACGGAGACCGATCCCGTGCGCCTGAAACAGGCCATCCTCGCCGTGCGCGAACAGGGGTGGGCATTGGTGGACCGGGAGCTCGAGACTGGCTTGGTGGCCATCGCCGCGCCCATCCGCGATCGCAGCGGACGCACTGTCGCCGCGTTGAACCTGAGTGGGCAGGCACACCGGATCACGGCCGAGCAAATGCGGGAGGAGTTATTGCCCCTGCTGTGCCGCGCGGCCGAGCGCATTAACGAACTCATGAAGCGCGTGTAACCTTGGAAGACTCTTCCCACGCCTTGCTCCCGGGGGAGCCGATGAAAGAGTCATTTGCGTGCGCACCTTTGATACGCGAGATCGGGCGGGGCAAGAACGGCTCCCGCGCCCTCCCGCGCGAACATGCGCGGGAGTTGATGGGGGCCATGCTCGACGGAAGAGTCTCCGACCTCGAGCTCGGGGGCGTGCTGCTGGCCTTGCGAATGAAAGGCGAGGCGGTCTCCGAGGTCGCGGGGTTCCTGGACGCGGCCGAAGCCCGTCTTGTGCGCGTGGCGCCGCCGACCGGCGGCCCGGTTGTGATCCTGCCAACCTACAACGGGGCGCGGCATGCACCCAATCTGGTGCCGCTGCTGGCGTGGTCGCTGGCCGAGGCCGGCGTACCGGTGCTGATGCACGGCCAGGCTTCGGAGCCGCGGCAGTCCGGCATTGGCTCGAACGTGGCCCGGGTACCGACCCTGGACATCCTGGAAGCGCTCGGCGTTTCCGCGTCCGGCGATGCCGAAACGGCCGCGCGCGGGCTGCGCGAACGCCGGTTGGCTTATTTGCCGCTGGAGGCCGTGAATCCCGGGCTGGCGCGGCTCGTCGGCTTGCGCCGCATCTTGGGTGTGCGCAATGTGGCGCATACGCTCGCTAAGTTGCTACGGCCCGTGCAGGGGCCGAGCCTGCTGCTGGCGGCCTACACGCATCCGGAATTCGGCGCGATGCTGTCGGAGCTCTTCGCGTTGCGGCGCGAACCCGCGTTGCTGATGCGCGGCACGGAAGGGGAGGCCGTCGCCAATACGCGGCGCCCGCAGCGCATTGCGCGATGGTTGGACGGCGTGGAGGACACGGCAGTGGAAGGCGCTCCCGGCCCCGTCGCGCAGGTGCCTGCGCTTCCGCCGCGCGATGCCACAGCCACTGCGGCGTGGATGCGTGCGATCCAACAGGGGCGGGAGCCGCTGCCCCGCGCCATTGCCGCGCAACGGGATGCCGTCCTCGATACGATCGCGCGCATGGGGCGGCGCACATGACGGCGCGAGGCATCGTCCTGTTCGCCCATGGCTCGCGCGATCCGCGGTGGGCGGAGCCGCTGGATCGGTTGGTGCAGGCCATCCGGGCGCGCGATCCGGGCGTCGCGGTCGCGACGGCATTCCTCGAACTGCATCCGCCGACGCTGCAGGCCGCGGTGACCGGGTTGGTGGCCCAGGGAGTGGCCGATATTACGGTGTTGCCGGTATTCTGGGCGGCAGGCGGGCATGTGAGGCGCGATCTGCCACAATTGCTTGCTCAGGCGCAGGCCGCACATCCCGGCATCCGGCTCGCGGCGTTGCCGGTATTGTCCGAGCTGCCCGGAGTGCTGGAGGCCGTGGCGAGCGCAGCCGTCCAGCCCGGCGCGCACGGGCCGGACTGACGTGGCGCCGCGCGACAAGGAAAACATGGAATCGACGCATCTAACAGGGAGACCATCGTCATGATGAAAATCTGGGGCCGCATCACATCCATCAACGTAGCCAAGGCGGTTTGGGCCGCCCAGGAGCTGGGGCTGCAATTCGAGCGCATCGACGTGGGCGGCCCCTTCGGCGGCCTGGACACGCCCGAGTACGGAGCCTTGAACCCCAATCGCAAGATCCCGACACTCGATCACGACGGCTACATCCTCTGGGAATCGAATTCCATCGTGCGCTATCTCGCCGCGACCTATGGCGCCGGGACCCTGTGGCCCGCCGATCCCCGCGAACGCGGGCTGAGCGACCGCTGGCTCGATTGGCAGGCTACCGAGTTCGCCCCCGCCATGGGGCCGGCCTTCCTCGGGCTGATCCGCACGCCGGAAGGGCAGCGGAACCAGCAGGCCATTGCCGATGCCATCACTCGCACCAATCGGCTGCTGAGCGTGCTCGAGGGCGTGATGGCCGACGGCCGGCAATACGTGGCCGGAGACCGCTTCACCATGGGTGACATCGCCGTGGGATGCGCCGTG
Source organism: uncultured Pigmentiphaga sp. (assembly GCF_937950555.1). Classification (NCBI taxonomy): domain Bacteria; kingdom Pseudomonadati; phylum Pseudomonadota; class Betaproteobacteria; order Burkholderiales; family Alcaligenaceae; genus Pigmentiphaga; species uncultured Pigmentiphaga sp. The sequence goes on from NZ_CALFCW010000071.1 coordinate 46,822, forward strand.
GACCGCTGGCTCCGGATGCCCGTCGAACGCCCGGAGACGCCTGCTGTCGCGGCTTATTACGAGCGCGTGAGCAGCCGGCCGTCCGCGCAGGGCGTGCTGAAGCAGAAGCTCGTATGATCCGGGACATCCTCAAGATGGGCGACCCGCTCCTGCAGCGGGTCGCCAAACCAGTCGAGCGCGTCGGGACGCCGGGGCTCGATGCGCTCATCCAGGATATGTTCGACACGATGGAGGCTGCCGGCGGCGTGGGGCTGGCGGCGCCTCAGATCGGGGTGGAGCTGCAGGTGGTCATTTTCGGCTTCGACCGCAGCGAGCGCTATCCCGATGCGCCGGCCGTGCCGCGGACGGTGCTCATCAATCCGGTGATCACGCCCTTGTCGGACGAGCGTGAAGAGGGATGGGAAGGCTGTCTGTCGGTGCCGGGCCTCAGGGGATCCGTGCCGCGCTACGTCTCCATCCGCTATACCGGCATCGATCCTGCCGGCAAACCCATCGACCGCATCGCCGAAGGCTTCCACGCCCGCGTCGTACAGCATGAGTGCGACCATCTCATCGGTCGCCTGTATCCCTCGCGCATCGAGGATTTCTCCAAGTTCGGCTTTACCGAAATCCTGTTTCCGGGCCTGGATCCGCGCGGCGACGACTGACCATCCCCCAGTCCGTGCCGCGGGCACCGTTGGCGCCATGAGAACGCTATAACATACGGCCGGGCAACAACGGAGATCGGCCATCCATGGCGGAAACTTTGCTGTCGATCGGTTTGGAGGTTGCGGCGATCCACATATTGGGGATCATCGCCGCGTGCCATGCCGTCATGAACACGCGCACTTCACAAGGTGCGGTGGCCTGGGCGGTGGCGCTCGTTTCCATTCCGTACCTGACGCTTATCCCTTATCTGTTTCTCGGCCGCAGCCGTTTCGCGGGCTACGTGGACGAGCATCGCTTCAATAGCGCCCGCGCGCGGGCCCGCACGGAGGCGGAGGTCAATCAATCCCGCGTGACGGTGAATGCACGCTGTGACGCCGCTGCAGATCCGGAGCTGCGCCGCTTCGTTGCATTGGACCGCCTGGTCGGTCGCCGCTTCTTGGCTGGCAACGATGTTTCCCTTCTGTGCAACGGGAAGGCAACTTTCGATGCGATCTTCGAGACCATCTCGCGGGCCGAGCATTACGTGCTGGTGCAGTTCTTCGTGGTCCGCAACGACAGGCTGGGGCGCGAGCTGCAGAAACGCCTGCTCGAACGTGCCGCTGCCGGCGTCAAGGTCTACTTTTTGTATGACGGCATCGGCAGTCATGCACTTGCGCGCAGTTATGTGGAAGCCCTGCGTGCAGGAGGCGTCCAGGTCCACGCTTTTGCAATACGGCGCTTTAGCAATCGCTTCCAGCTCAACTTCCGCAATCACCGCAAGATCGTCGTGGTGGACGGGCAGGTCGCGTTCGTGGGTGGACACAACGTGGGCGTGGAGTACCTGGGCGAGAATCCCAAGCTCTCGCCCTGGCGCGACACCCACGTCCGGCTGTCGGGGCCGATCGTTGCCCAGGTCCAGCGTACCTTCAGCGAAGATTGGTATTGGGTCACGGAGGAGCTGCCGGAAACGCGGATGCCCGACTCCACCCCGGGCGACATGAAATGCTTGGCCGTGGCGAGCGGGCCTGCGGACAACCAGGAAACCGGGTCGTTGTACATCGTGCAGGCCATTCATGCCGCACGGCGCCGCATCTGGCTGGCTTCCCCATACTTCGTGCCCGATTCTGCCGTGCAATCGGCGTTGCGCCTGGCGGTCCTGCGCGGCGTGGACGTGCGGGTGCTGGTGCCCTGCCGTCCAGACCACTTCATGGTCTACCAGGCTTCGCTGTTCCATACCTACGAAGCCGTGCGTGCGGGCGTCAGGATGTATCGTTACCAGCCCGGCTTCATGCACCAGAAGGTGGTGCTGATCGATGACGATACGGCCGCCGTGGGGAGCGCCAACCTGGACAACCGCTCCTTCCGGCTCAACTTTGAGCTGACGGTGCTGACCGTCAGCCAGGCGTTCGCGGCGCAGGTGGAGGCGATGCTCGTCGCCGATTTCGCCCGGGCCGAGGAGGTCAAGCCGGACGAGTGGGCGCGCATTCCTTTGCTGCCCCGCGTGGTGATGCACGTCGCGAGAATGTTCGCCCCAGTCCTGTGAAGCCGGCTTTGCCCGGCGCAGGCTAGCGGCGGGCCAGGATGTGGGGCCCGATGTCCTCGATGGTGCGCGTTCCCGTCAGCGCCATGCTGACGTCCAGCTCGCGCTGGATGATGCTCAATGCGGCATCGACCCCGGGGCGTCCCATCGCGCCTAGGCCGTACAGGAAGGCACGGCCGATCATCGCGCCGCGCGCGCCTAGCGCCAGCGCCTTGAGCACGTCCTGGCCGCTGCGCACGCCACCGTCGAAGAGCACTTCGGTTTTATGGCCGACGGCGTCCACGACCGCCGGCAGGGCGGCGATGGAGGAGAGCGCCCCGTCGAGCTGGCGACCTCCGTGATTGCTGACCACGATCGCATCGGCGCCGCAAGAGACGGCCATGCGCGCGTCTTCCGGATCCAGGATGCCTTTCATGATGAGCTTGCCGCCCCACTGCGCCTTGATCCATTCCACGTCCTTCCAGCACAACGTCGGATCGAACTGGCGGGCGGTCCAGCGCGCGAGGCTGTTGATGCCCTCGGCGTCCTTGACATGGCCGGCAAGGTTGCCGAAGGTCTTGCGCTTGGAGCCGAGCATGCGCAGCGCCCATCCGGGCTTGGTCGCGAGGTCCAACAGGTTTGCCAGGCTGGGGCGAAGCGGCACGGTCATGCCGTTTTTCAGGTCTTTGTGGCGCTGGCCCAGGATTTGCAGATCGAGCGTCAGCACGAGGGCCGAGCACTTGGCCGCCTTCGCGCGCTGAATCAGCGACGCGATGAACTCGCGGTCGCGCATCACGTACAGCTGGAACCAGAAAGGCTTGGTCGTGGCCGCCGCCACGTCTTCGATGGAGCAAATGCTCATCGTGGACAGGGTGAACGGAATGCCGAAGTTTTCTGCGGCCTGGGCACCCAGGATTTCGCCGTCGGCCCATTGCATGCCGGCGAGGCCCGTGGGGGCGATGGCCACCGGCATACTGACTTCCTGGCCAAGCAGCGTGGTTTTGGTGGAGCGTTCGTCGACGTTGATCGCGACGCGCTGGCGCAGTTTGATGGCCGCTAGATCTTCCGAGTTGGCGCGATAGGTGCTTTCGGTGTAGGAACCGCTATCGGCGTAGTCGTAGAAAGCGCGGGGCACGCGCCTCTTGGCGAGTTGCCGGAGGTCTTCGATGCAGGTGATGACAGGCATGGAATTCGAGGGATCAGAATGGGCGGCGCGAGGTCGCCCGTGCCCTCTATTGTGCTACAGATGAGCACTCGCGGGGATTGTCGCGTCAGCCCCTCGACATCGCGCAGGTATGAAAGGTGCTGCGGCCGCCGCGGCGGGTAGCGGGCTCGGGTCGGCCGGGTGGCCGGGCATGACGGTGGGTTTTCGGTTCGCGGTCGATCGATGGAGTTGTCATGAAAAGCGAGCGCTTGGCGGAGGTGACATGGACACCTTCGATGCTTTTTCGCTGGGCTGGCTGGTTGCTGGGCCTCGCATTGGGCGGATTTTTCGATGGCATTCTCCTGCACCAGATCCTGCAGTGGCATCACTTGCTCAGCGGGGTGGAGGGCGCACCATGGACCGATTTGCGTGCGCAGGTCTTGGCAGACGGCCTTTTCCACTTGGTGTTGTACATCGTTGCTATAGCCGGTTTGTGGGCGTTGTGGCGAACCCGCACGCAATACGGGTTGCCTGGAGCCGGAAGGTCGTTGTGGGCAGATGTGCTGATCGGGTTCGGAGCCTGGCACGTGGCAGACGCCGTGCTGTCCCATTGGGTGTTGGGTATCCATCGCATACGCATGGATGCCGCGAATCCGCTGCTCTGGGACGTGGCGTGGCTGGCGGTATTCGGCGCCGGGGCGCTGGCTGTTGCCTATTGGTTGCGACGGCATCGAGGAGGCGGGACGCCCCGCAACGGGCGCGCGGGCTGCACGGCGCTGTTCGCTGCCGTAGTCATCACCATGGCTTGGTCGATGCGCTCGTCTCCCGAGGCAAACGCCGTCCTAGTGATGTTCAAGCCCGGCGTGGCCGCACCGGAGGCGTTGATGGCGTTGGCGAGGATCGATGCGACGCTCTTGTGGAGCGATGCTTCCGGGCAGCTCTGGGCAGTCAGGCCGGGCGCAGGGCATCGCGCCTCGGCGCATTACCGCCACGGAGCATGGTGGGTAAGCGGAACGCTGGTGCCGGCGGCTTGTCTCGGCTGGTTCAAGGCGTGAAGCCTACGCAGGCCGCGGCGTGGAAGGGATGGCGCATCGGCGCTTCGCGAGCGAAGGTCGATGCATTGAGCGCTCAGCGAAGGAGCTTATCCAGCGCCTCGTCGATGGACGGGGGTTCGGATGCGCCTTTGTAGACGTCCAGCCGCCGGTAGATGTCGGCCGCCGCGAGATGAAAGCCCGGGGGCAGCCCCGCCGCTTCGAAGGTGGCGGCGATCTCTTCCATTTCGCCGACCCAGCGCCAGGCCTTCTCCGCCTTTTGGGCGACCTCTTCCGAACGGGCCGGCGTCTGCGGGCTCGATTGGTGCCATTCGGCCAGCAGCGCGGCTTCTACGCCCTGGTGGCGGGCCAGCGCCCGGATGCCCGCGAGCAAAGCCGTCGACCCCTTGCTCCAGGCGGCATAACAGATCTTGAGCGCCGAGGCGGCGCCCGGCGGGCCGTCTAGCGCGATGGCGCCCAGGGCGCTGCCGGCGAACAGCGCGGCGGCTTCGGCTGCGCGGTTCCCGGAAAGATAAAGGCGCGTGGTGCCGGGCTTGCGCGGCGGAAGGCCAATGATGCCGCCATCCACGAAATCTGCACCGGCGGCGCGTACCGTTTCTTCGATCTCGCGGGCCGTAGCGGGAGAGACGGCATTGGCATCGATGAACAGGCCCCCGTATTTGTGCTCGGCCACGGCTTGTGCCAGCTCGAGCGCATTGTGCGGGGGACAGACCGAAATGGCGATCTCTGCTTCGCCCAGCGCCATCTCGAGGCTGAGCGCGTCTTCCAAACGGGCCTCGCGCGCGCGGGCGGCGCTCGCGGCGCTGCGGCCGGCGGAACACCAGAGCACGCGGTGCCCGCGTGATACCAGGCAGGCGCCCAGGGCCGCGCCCATGGCGCCGGGGTGAAGGAGAGCGATGGTACGACTCGACATGGCAGGTCCTCGATGCAGGGAAAGCAGGCGAGACGCCGTTGGACGGGATGGCTGACATGTTACCGCCGGAAGGCCCTGCGCGGCGGCCGGTCGCTAAAATGGGGCGGTTCCTTTGCCAGTGAGGGGCCGCCATGAACGACTCCCAGCACAAACTATCCATGACGATTCTCATGACGCCCGACATGGCGAACTTCTCGGGCAATGTTCACGGCGGCACCATTCTCAAGTACCTGGACCAGGTCGCCTACGCCTGCGCCAGTCGCTATGCGGGATGCTACGTCGTGACGCTGTCGGTGGACCAGGTCGTGTTCCGCCAACCCATACACGTCGGCGAGCTGGTGACCTTCTACGCCTCGGTCAATTACACCGGCCGGACTTCCATGGAGATCGGGATCAAGGTCGTGACGGAAGACATCCGGACCAAGACCGTGCGCCACGCCAACAGCTGCTACTTCACCATGGTGGCGGTCGACGATGCAGGCGTCCCGGTGCCGGTACCGCCGCTAGAACCCCAGACCGAAGAAGAGCGCCAGCGTTTCGAGGCTGCCCAGCTGCGGCGCCAGTTGCGGCAGGAAATGGAGAAGCGGCACCAGGCGATCAAGGTGCGCACCGGGGGGTAGGGGCTTTCCCTGCGCTGCGGCTGCACGTCACCGTCGAGCCCCGAAGCGCCGCATTCAGCGCCATTTGGAGCGCCTGCCGGAATCCCCTACTATTTTCTCCTTCGAGGGTTCGTCTTGTTGGAGAAATTCATGGCTTATCGCGCGCTCGGCACTACCGGACTGCAGGTATTTCCCATCGCTTTCGGCGGCAATGTGTTCGGCTGGACGCTCGACGAGGCCGCCTCCTTCCGCATCCTGGATTCGCTGGTGGCCCGGGGGATGAATTTCATCGATACCGCAGACACCTATTCGCGCTGGGTGCCTGGCAACCAGGGCGGCGAATCGGAAACCATCATTGGCAATTGGCTCCGGCGCAGCGGCAAGCGTAGCGAAGTGATCATCGCGACCAAAGTGGGCAAGCCGGTGGAAGGTAGCGCCGGAGGGTTGTCGGCGGCCTACATCGAAAAGGCGGTGGAAGGTTCGCTGCGTCGCCTGCAGACGGACTACATCGACCTCTACCAGGCCCACGAGGACGACCAGAGCGTCCCGCTGGAGGAAACGTTGGAAGCCTTCGACAAGCTGGTACGGGCCGGCAAGGTCCGCGCCATCGGGGCTTCCAACTATGGGGCCGCGCGCTTCCAGCAAGCGTTGGACGTGAGCCGGGCGAACGGCTGGGCCGCCTACGCCACCCTGCAGCCCGAGTACAACCTGGTCGAACGCCAGGCGTTCGAAACCGAGCTCGCGCCGGTGGCCCTGAAAAACCATGTCGCTGTCATCAATTACTATGCGCTGGCGAGTGGTTTCCTCAGCGGCAAGTACCGGACGGCGGCCGACCTGGAGGGCAAGGCCCGGGGCAGCAAGGTCGGTGCCTATTTGAACGATCGCGGGGCCCGCATCCTGGCGGCCCTGGATGAGGTGGCTGCGCAATATCGTTCCACCCCCGCCACGGTCGCCCTGGCCTGGCTGCTCCACCAACCAGCGGTCACTGCCCCCATCGCGAGCGCCACATCGGAGGCGCAACTCGACTCGCTCGAGGCCGCTGCTTCACTCAAGCTGGAGCAGGACGCCCTGGACCTGCTGACCCAAGCCAGCGCTTATTAATCCATCCGCCTGCCTTTCTTCCACGCTTGGAAAGCCCTGCCGGCGCGGCAGGGCTTTTTGTTTTCGGCCGCGGCGCCTTCGCCACGCTTGCGCCCATGCGTTATGTATTGTTTGCGAAATACAAAGTCAACGAAACGCATACTGGCGGGGTCATTTTTTCGCGGGGATGCTATGGCAGACCGTGCGCGCGAATCGGCCAGGGGCGTCGCCTCGGCCCCACTATGCGACCTAGGCTTGATCGCCGAAAATGTGGTGGATACGCATCAACTCTCGCCGGAGGCGTATGTACGCCACGTCGATGCGGATCTGCCCCGCCATCCTTTGCTCGTGCGAGGGCATGCGGATGACGTGGCGTCGCTCGTTGCATCCGCGATCGAGTGTGTTGCACGCTGGCCCGGTGTAAACCGGCGCATCGTGGTGAGCGCCCGCCTGGTTGGCGAGCGGGTAGAGCTGTTGGTCGTGCACGGCAGTACGGCGAGCGTTCATCCAAGCGTTCCCATGAGCCTGGACGAATTGGGCCGGTGCGGCGACGCCTCATTTGAGAGCCTGCGGCAGCACATGTTGCGGTTGCTGATGAGGCTCGGAGCCACCTTGGTCGCTGGCCGCGACGCTGCGCTCGATGGGTTGGCCTTGTCTATCGTTTTCCCCGGTGTTTCCGGAGCGCCCTTGCATCGCCCCTATCGGAAAGCTTCCGGCGGTCGGCCTTCCTAGTCATGGTTCAGCGTGCAGCCGCCGTTTGCAGGACGGCGGCGGGGGCCTTGCGCCGTTACGCCTGGATGGGCGTGAAATTCAGGCAGTTCTCGGCGCGCCATCCGTAGAGCCATTGCACGGCGTCGTAGTACTGGTCCTGCGTGCGGCCGGCCCACAGGGAATTGCGCACCAGCCGTTCGATGCCCTTCGCGTGGTAAAGCGTGCCCATGGCGCGGGTAGAAAGTACGACGCGCGCAGTACGCGTGATGCGCGAGTTTTCATAGAGGCGGAACGCGGCTTCGAGGTCGCCTTCGCAATGACGCACTGCCGCGCCAAGCGTGGCCGCATCTTCGAGCGCCATGCACGCCCCTTGAGCCAGGTATTGCGTCATGGGGTGCGCGGCGTCGCCCAGGACCGTGGCCCGGCCGCGGCCCCAGCGCAATTGGGGGTCGCGGTCGGCGGTTGACCAGCGCTTCCACGAAGTGGGGCGGTGGAGCATCTGGTGCGGGCGGGGGTGGATGCCTTCGAAATAGGAAAGCACCTCCTCCTTGCTGCCTTCCCGCACGCCCCAGACTTCCGGCTCGCGACTGTGGAAGGTGACGACGAGGTTGTACTGCGCGCCCGCGCGCAGCGGGTAATGCACCAGGTGGCAGTTCGGGCCTGCCCAGAGGACGGGCGCATTGATCTTGAGGTCTGCAGGCATGTCCGCTTCGTCCACCACCGCGCGGTAGACGACGTGGCCGGTGACCTTGGCCTCATCGCCGATCAGGATTTCGCGGATGACCGATTTGACGCCGTCCGCGCCCACGACCGCGTCGGCCGTATGGCGTTCCCCGCGCTGGTCAATGACGGTGGCCTGGCCGTCGCCGAGTTCCAGTGCCTGCACCCGGGTCGAGGTCTTGAACCGGATGAGCGGATGGACTTGCACGGCTTCCAGGATAGAGAGGTGGATGTCGGCCCGGTGGATGACGGCGTAAGGATTGCCGAAGCGCTTGCGGAACGCGTCGCCGACTTCGAAGCTGCCGACTTCCGTGGCGTCTACGGCGTCCATCATGATCAACCGTTCGGTGAAGACTGCGCGCCGGCGGGCCGCTTCGCCGACGCCGAGCGCGTCCAGCGCTGCGAATGCGTTGGGGCCGAGTTGGATGCCGGCCCCGATTTCACCGATGGTCGGGGCCTGCTCCAGCAGCTCCACCGCGACGCCTTCCTTGGCAAGCGCCAATGCCGCGGCCAGGCCGCCGATGCCCCCGCCCACCACGATGGCGGTAGCTTTGGGTTGAGTCGTCATTCTCTGTCTCCCTCGTGCCTCATGAATGGCGGCCATCTTAGTGAGCGTGCTCGCTTGACTCCATGGAAGCCTATCGATAGTCTCCATCGAAAAAATCGATTTGAATGGTGGTCATAGTTGGAGAATATCGATATCAAGCTGCTCCGGGTGTTCGATGAAATCCGGCGCACGGGAAGCGTTTCGCGGGCGGCCGAACGCATGGGCATGAGCCAGTCCACCATGAGTTTTTTCCTGGCCAGGCTGCGGGAGCTGTTCGATGATCCGCTTTTCGTGCGCACGCCTGGGGGCATGGAACCCACGCCGCGCGCCCTCGAACTGGAGGACCGCATCAGCGCCGCGCTGGCCGCCATGCAGGCCTTGCTGGAGCCGCCTGTCTTCCGGCCCGAGGCCTCGGAGCGCGTTTTCCGGCTTAGCATGACCGACATCAGCCACATCGTGCTGCTGCCGCGCATCGTCACTCACCTGCGCAAGGTGGCCCCGGCCGTGCGCATCGAGGTCCAGCGCATCAATGCCGAGACGCCGGCGCGAATGACGAGGGGCGAGGCGGATCTTTCGATCGGATTCATGCCGCAGTTGGATGCCGGTTTCTATCGCCAACGACTGTTCGAACAGGATTTCGTCTGCGTCGCCAGTCCGCGGCACCCGCGTGTCGGCAAGCGCCTTGCGCGTGCCGACTTCGCGCGCGAGGACCACGTCGACGTTTCCCCATCCACCACCAGTCAATTGATCGTCGAGCAGGCGATACGGCGCGCCGGGCTGTCCCGCCGGGTGGTGCTGCATTTGCCGAGTTATCTCGGCTTGGCAGCGGTGATCTCCCAGACTGACCTGATCGCCACCGTGCCGCGGCTGCTGGGAGAGATCGTCGCGCGCCAGGAAGGGCTGCGCATGTATCCGCCGCCGCTACCGATCGAACGTTATGGGGTCAACCAGTACTGGCACGCCCGGTACCACCGTGATCCCGGGCATGTTTGGCTGCGGCAAACGCTGGCCGATCTATTCCTGGAGAGCGGCGCGTTGCGCGCCAGGCGCGCTTAGCGTGGCGCTTGCTCGATCTTCTCGGCGTAAGGGTTCAGCATGACCACGGGCGACGTCGCCACTGCCACGCAGGGCAGGATGAATCCTTCTCGTTTTTCGTCGGCGCTCAGCCCGGGCCATTCGACGAGATAGCGCACGCTGCCGCTTTCCATTCGGGAGAAGCACGTGCGGCAGGTGCCATTGCGGCATAGCGTGGGTAGCCGAATCCCGGCGCGGCGCGCGGCCTGGAACAAGGATTCGTCATGCCTGGCGGTGAACGTCCAATGCTGCGGAACCAGCGTGACCAGGTAGCACGGCGGTTCGAAGTCGGGCGAAGCGGGACGGGGTGTGACGGACACGGTCTGGACGGGGAAGGGCGCCTGGGGGAGGTCGATGCGAGGGCGTTGCGATGACGCCGCCCCGGCGGGCGGCGCCGAGCGGCGTTAAACGGCGTCGCAGGCCTGGGCGAAGTCGCCCAGCAGGTCTTCCGGATCTTCGATGCCCACCGATACGCGGATGAGCGAATCGGCGATGTCCATTTCACGGCGCCGCTCCGGACCCATCTCCCAATAAATCGTATGCGCGACCGGAATGGCCAGCGTGCGGTTGTCACCCAGGTGCGTAGCGGAAATGACGACGCGCAGTTGGTTCTGGAAGTGCACCGGGTCCAGGCCGTCTTGCAGTTCGAAGCTGAGCAGCGCTCCTGCCCGCTTGAACAGCGCCCGCGCACGCTCGTGCTGGGGATGATCCGGGAGGCTGGGGTGGTAGACGCGCTTGACTTTCGGGTGCGCCGCCAATTGCGCGGCCAGGGCGGCCGCCGTCGAGCAGGCGCGCTCCATGCGCAGGCTGAGCGTCTCGGCGCCCGCGGCGATGCGGTGGGCCGCCTCGGAACCGAGCGTCGCGCCCATGTCGCGCAATCCCTTCTTTTTGATCTGTTGCAAGCCCTGCATGGCAGGCTTGACGCTGCGGTACGCGGGGTTGATGTTGGGATAGGCCGTCCAGTCGAACAGCCCCGTATCGGTCACTGCGCCACCGAGCGCGTTGCCGTGGCCACAGATGTATTTGGTCAGCGAGTTGATGCTCAAGTGCGCCTGGACCGACTTGGGGCGGAACAGGTAGGGCGACGTCATGGTGTTGTCCACCACGTAGAGGATGCCCTTGGCCTGGCATAGCGCGCCGATCTCGGCCAGGGCCGCGACCTGGGTGCGCGGGTTGGCGATGGTTTCCACGAAGACGAGCCGCGTGTTGGGCCGCAGCGCGCGTTCGACATTGGCGACCTCCGTCGCATCGACGAAGTCCACGTCGACGCCCAGCCCTTTCATGGTGGCGAATAGGCTGTTGGTGTTGCCGAACAGAAAGCCGCTGGAAACGACGTGATCGCCTTCGCGCAGGAGGGTAGTCAGCACCGCGGTGATGGCGGCCATCCCGGTAGAGAAGGTGACGGTGCCGATGCCGTCTTCCATGTCCGTGATCTTGGCTTCGAGCGCGGCGGTGGTGGGGTTGCCCTGCCGGCCGTACGAATATCCGGGGTTGCGCCCCTGGAATACGTCCACCAATGTCTGCGCGTCTTCGTAGCCGAAGGCGGAAGCAGTGTGCATGGGCTTGTGCAGTGCGCCGTGTTCGACGGAGCCGCGACGATCGCTGTGCAGGATACGGGTAGTGAAGCCTTCGGACATGGTAGGGGAGGAGCTATCGAGAAAGTGTGGATCCCATTTTAATCCTCGCCCGTGCGGCAGTGGCCTGGTTGCCTCGCTCATGCGCCGTTTGGGAGACAGGTTGGCGGCGATGCCGGGATGCCCGCCTCGTCGAGGCTAGGAAGCTGCGCGCCCGCTTCGGCGCGCCGCAGCCGGGCCTTGCGTTCGGCGATGTAATCCCGCGTCAGGGGTACGCTCTCCTGGCGTCGGGCGAGTTGTACCTGGAAGACGGCAATGTCTTGATAGCGGAACGCGGTCTCGGCCATCGAGAGGTAATACTCCCACATGCGCGCAAAACGCTCGTCGTACAGCGCCACGGCCTCGCTGCGCCTGGCGAGGAAGCGTTCCCGCCATAGCCGCAGCGTGCGCGCGTAGTGCAGGCGCAGCACCTCGATGTCCGTGATGACCAGCCCGGAGCGTTCGATGGCCGGGGTGAACTCCGACATGGACGGAATATGGCCGCCGGGGAAGATGTACTTCTCTATCCACGGATTGTTGAAATCCGGCACGTCCGAATTGCCGATGAAGTGCAGCAGCATGACGCCGTCGTCGGCCAGCAGTTCGCGGCACTTGCGGAAGAAGGTGTCGTGGAAACCCACGCCGACGTGCTCGAACATGCCGACCGACACGATACGGTCGAACTTACCCGTGGTCGCGCGGTAGTCTTCGAGGCGATATGCGTAGGCGTCGGGGTGGGCGGTGCGAGCCGCCAGTGCCTGGGCACCTTTCAGTTGTTCTTCGGAAAGGGTGATCCCGGTGGCGTGGCCGGCGCCGGCCACCTCGACCAGGTAGCGGGTCAGGCCGCCCCAGCCGCAACCGATGTCGAGCACGCGCTGACCGGGTTCGACCAGCAGTTTGGCCGCGATGTGGCGCTGCTTGGCCAGCTGCGCCATGTCCAGGTCTTGTTCCGGGTGCTCGAAGTAGGCGCAGGAATACTGGCGTTGACGGTCCAGGAACAGCGCGTACAGCCTGTCGTCCAGGTCGTAGTGGTGGGCGACATTGGCGCGGGCGCGGCCGGGGCGATTGTTCTGCAGGAAGCGCCGCATCGACATGCGCACTGCGTCCAGGAACCGGACGGCGGCATTGGGCGGCGCGGCGTCTGCGTCGCGCAGCAGGAGCTCGAGCACGTCGTAGATCGTGCCTTCTTCGACCACCAACCGTTCGTCCATGAACAGCTCGCCCAGGCGAAGGTCTGGGTCCAGCAACAGCGCCAGCACGGCCCGTGCATCGGTAAAGCGGATGGACGCACGCGGGGCGGTTCCGTCTCCGAAGTTCAGCCGGCGGCCGCCCGGCAGGGCCACGTCCAGCGTGCCGCGCCGCACCAAATCTTTCAGGGTCGTTGCAAGTAGGCGTTCCGAGTACGCTTGAAGCATCGTGGTTGACGCGATGATCTGACTTTACTCATACGAAGGCTGGGGAGGAACCAGCGCCAGGCATTCGATCTCCACCAACAGCTCGGGTTGGGCGAGGGCGGCCACGCCCACCAGCGTGCTGGCCGGCGGGAAGTCTGCGTTGAGATACCGTGACCGCACCTGCCGGATGGTGGCAGAGGCATCCTCGGTCAGATCGCGGACGAAATAGGTGAGCTTGACGGCGTGCGCGAGGGAAGATCCAGCCGCTTCGAGCGCGATCGAGAGATTCTCGAACACCTGGCGCGTCTGGGCAGCCAGGTCGCCTTTGCCGACGATGCGGCCGTCAGGCGCGCGGGCCACCTGGCCCGAGACGAGGATCAACCGGTCGGCCGGGGCGACGGCGACGTGGGTGTAACCGTCGGGGCGCGCCAGGCCTTGGGGGTTGATGAAGGACACGTAGGGGTGCATGAGGTCCGCTCCATGGGGTCCGGGCGAGTCCGATGATACGGCGAGATGGCCCGCAATGGGTGCCGCCGGCGCCCGGACTCGAACGGAATATTTGCCTCGAGGCTGCAGCGGATGAAAAAATGCAGGCTGGCGATGCCCGCCCGCGCGCTTCCGGCGCGCATGCATCTTCAATGGGAGTGACAATGAAAACAACGATCGATCGCCCAGTGTTCTTTACGTCTGCCGTGTTCATCCTGGCGCTCGTGACATGCGCGGCAGCGGCGCCGCAAGCGGTCGGCCAGGTTTTCGACGCGGTGCAGGGCTGGATACTGGCCAACGTCAGCTGGTTCTATATCCTGACGGTGGCCATCATCCTGCTGTCCGTCGTGTTCGCCGCAGTCAGCCGCTACGGGAACATCAAGCTGGGGCCGGACCACAGCGAACCCGATTACCGCAATTTCACCTGGTTCGCGATGTTGTTTTCTGCCGGCATGGGCATCGGGCTGATGTTCTTCGGCGTGGCCGAACCCGTCATGCACCTGATCGCGCCCCCCATGGGCGAGGCGGGCACGGTCGCGGCCGCCCGCGAGGCGATGAAGATTACCTTTTTCCACTGGGGGCTGCATGCCTGGGCGATTTATGCCGTGGTAGCGATGATGCTCGCTTACTTCAGCTATCGCCACGGCCTGCCGCTTACCTTGCGTTCGGCGTTGTATCCGTTCATCGGCGAGCGCATCCACGGCCCGTTGGGCCACGCGGTAGACGTCTTTGCCATCATCAGCACGGTGTTCGGCGTGGCGACTTCACTCGGCCTGGGCGTGGTGCAGATCAACAGCGGACTCAATCACCTGTTCGGTACGCCGGTCAGTACGTTTACCCAGATCATCCTGATCGCCGTCGCGTGCGGCCTAGCGACGCTGTCGGTGGCGAGCGGATTGGATCGCGGCATACGCATCCTGTCCGAGACCAATCTTTACTTGGCAGTGATCCTGCTGGTCTTCGTCCTGGCCGTCGGCCCGACCATTTTCCTGCTGCAGAGCTTCTTGCAGAACATCGGTGCTTATTTGTCGGACATCGTCGCCAAGACCTTCAATCTCTATGCCTATCAGCCCACCGACTGGATAGGCGGCTGGACCTTATTCTATTGGGGGTGGTGGATCGCGTGGTCTCCTTTCGTGGGCTTGTTCATCGCCCGCATTTCGCGCGGGCGGACCATCCGTGAGTTCGTCCTCGGGGTCTTGCTCGTGCCGACGGGGTTCACTTTCTTGTGGATGACGGTTTTCGGCGGCTCCGCCATTCATCTCGTGTTGTTCGAGCACCTCGGTACCCTCGCGGATACGGTCAAGGCTGACAGCTCGCTGGCGCTGTTCGCTTTCCTCGAGCATTACCCGTGGGGTCATGCGCTCTCCATGGTGGCCATCGCCATGGTCGTGGTGTTTTTCGTCACCTCCGCCGACTCGGGCGCGCTGGTCGTGGACCTGCTCGCTTCGGGAGGCGCGGAGCGGACGCCGGTATGGCAGCGTATTTTCTGGTCCGTGCTCATGGGTGTCGTGGCAGTGGCGCTTTTGCTCGCCGACGGGCTCCAGGCGCTGCAGACGGCCACGATTGCCAGCGCGCTGCCCTTCTCCATCGTGCTGCTCATTGCCTTGTGGGGATTGTTCAAGGCCCTCAAGCTCGACGCCACCAAACGCCGCATCCATTATCAATCGCTGGCGCTGTCTCGGGGCGCGGGCGGCGACGAATCCTGGGAGTCGAGGCTACGGAACATGGTGATGATGCCCAGGCGCGCCCATGTGATGCGGTACATCGCCGACGTCGTGCGCCCCTCCATGGAAGCGGTCGTGGAAGAACTGCAGAAGCTGGGTTATGAGGCGCGCGTCACCGAGGGCGAAGAGGGTGAGGTCACCTTGGAAGTCGTCCACTTGGGCGCGCTGGATTTTTTCTATTCCGTGCGACCCCGGGCTTTCGTACGGCCCAGCCTGACCGCGGCGGAGGCCGAGAACGAGGAGCAGCGCAAATATTTCCGGGCCGAAGTCCACCTGCGCGAAGGCGGGCAGGACTATGACATCATGGGATGGAAGCGCGACGCCGTGATCGGGGACATCCTCGACCAATACGAGCGGCATCGCCACTTCCTGCACGTGGCGGGATAGCGGGCAGCCGTCAGCCGCCTTCGTGCTTTTGGAGTGCCGCCGCCAATTCGTCGTCGATCTGCGCCGCGCGGGCCGCGGCCGGACGGCGAGTGACGCGCTCGACGTAGCGCTCGAAGGCCGGTCTTTTCTCGATCGTGCCGAACATCATGCCCCATGCCAGGTGGGAGCCGACGTAGATGTCGGCTGCGGTAAAACGGTCTCCCGCCACATAGGCATCGCCGGCTACTGCCGTTTCCAGCGCGTCCAGGGCGGTGGCCAGCGTGCCGTAGCCCACCATGCGTTGCTTGTCGTCTGGAACGGTCACGCCTAGCGCCCGGTTCGTCACCGCTGCCTCCACCGGCCCGGCGCAGAAGAACATCCAACGGTAGTACGGGCCGCGCAGCGGGCTCGTGGGGGGCGGCGCAAGCCCTGCCTGCGGGAAGGCGTCGGCCAGGTAGGCGCAGATCGCCGCCGCCTCGGTGACGACGGTGTCCCCGTGGCGGATGGCGGGAACCTTGCCCATGGGGTTGATCGCCAGGTACTCCGGGCTTTTCATTGAAGTCCCGTACTCCAGCACCTCGGTGCGGTACGGTTGGCCGATTTCTTCCAGCAGCCATCGGACGATGCGGCCGCGTGACATGGGATGGGTGTAGAAGATGATTTCGGCGTGCATGATGCCTCCCTGTTAATGGCCTGTGGTGCGCTCCTTGGATGGGAAGGATATGTTCGGGGTTGAATCGACGATATAGCCCAACTGGGTAATGTCTACCGGCTTGACCAAGTGCAGGTCAAACCCCGCCTCGGCAGTGCGCTGCCGGTCTTGCTCTTGCCCATAGCCCGTCATCGCAATGAAGGTCGTTTCAGCTGCCAGCTGCGGCAGGGCCTTGAGCGCTGCCAGCGCTTCGAAGCCGTCCATCCCGGGCATGGAAAGATCCATGAATACCACGTGTGGCTGAAAACTCGGTGCGAGCCGCAACGCGGCTTCTGCAGAGTAGAGGGCCTTGGCCTGGTGGCCCTTGAGCTCGAGCAGCATGGCTAGGCTGTCGGCCGAGTCCCGATTGTCGTCGAGGACGAGAATGCGCTTGCTGTCGGCAGCGCGCAAGGTCGAGCCGGAGGCCGGCCGGCGCCGGGGAGCGGGCTCGGCCAGGGGCAGCTGGACCGTGAACGTGCTGCCTTGGTGAAGGCCGCCGCTCGCCGCCGAGATGGCGCCGCCGTGCAGTTGCACCAGTGAGCGGCACAGCGTCAGGCCGATGCCGAGGCCGCTCTCGGTGGGGTTGGTGGTCCGGCCTTCCTGGACAAACAGTTGAAAGATGGCGTCGAGCGCGTGCTCGGGAATGCCTTGGCCGGGGTCGCACACCATGATCGTGGCTGATTTGGCGTCTTTGGTTGCGGCGACTTCTATGGTGCAGCCTGGGGGAGAAAACTTGGATGCGTTGTGCAGCAGGTTGTGCACGACCTGTACCAGGCGGGTCATGTCGCCCTTGACGACCAGTGGCTCGGCGGGCAGTTCGCAGGCGATGCGCTGCCGGCGCGCATCGAAGTGAAAGCGCGACGATTCGATACTGCGTTCGATGACGGTGCGCAGGTCGATCTCGGCCAGCCGCAGATCAATCTTGCCGGACGTGATGCGGCCAATGTCCAGCAAGTCGTCGACCAGGCGCGACAAATGGGAAATCTGGCGATCGATCATGTCGCGACACCGGGCCACGGTCGGACTGATGTCTTCGTCCATCTGCAGAATCCCGATCGCATTGCGCACGGGGGCGAGGGGATTGCGCAATTCATGTCCCAGCGTTGCCAGGAACTCGCTCATGCGCCGGTTGGCGAGCTCCAGCTCTTCCAGCCGCTTGCGCTCGCTCATGTCGCGCGTGATCGAGACATAACCCCGGAGTTTGCCGTCGTCGGCATAGACTGCCGTGACGGTCACGTGGGCCCAGAATAGGGTGCCATCCCGCCGTTGGCTCCAGCCTTCCTCTTCGGACCGTCCGCCCTGCCGCGCGCGCTGCAAGATATGGTCTGCGTTACTGCGCGCTAGGTCGCTGGCCGGGTAGAGCAGCGAGACGTGGGAGCCGACCGCCTCGTCGCGGCGGTAGCCGGTGATCTGGGAAGCACCGGTGTTCCAGCCCGTGATGACGCCATTGGCGTCGAGCATGCAGATGGCGTAACCCTCGACACCCTCGAGCAGGAGGCGGAAACGTTCTTCGCTTTGCCTGAGCGCTTCGGATTGTCGCCTGCGCTCGGACAAGTCCCGCGTGATCTTTGCATAACCCTTGAGCTGGCCGGAGGCGTCGCGCAGGGCAGTGATGACCACATTGGCCCAGAAGACGCTGCCGTCCTGGCGCACGCGCCAGCCGTCGTCCTCGAAACGGCCATGCGCGGCGGCTTCTTCGAGCTCGTAGGCGGGCCAGCCGCGCGCGACGGCCTCGTCCGTATAAAAGACCGAAAAGTGGGAGCCGACGATCTCATGCGCGGCATAGCCCTTGATCTTCGCTGCCCCGGTATTCCAGGTCACCACGTGACCGTTCGGGTCGAGCATGAAAATGGCGTAGTTGTCGATGCCGTCGACCAGCATCCGGAAGTTGGCGTCGGCAGCCTGCGGCGCGAGCTCCTCCGGGGGGCGGACTCCGGCTGAGTCGGCCTCGGGCCGGAGCCGGGGAGGGTCCGTGGTAGAGGAGGTCAAGGGGTTCACCTTGGTAGTACTTAGACGTCGAGTCTATACCGCCGCCGTTGGGCGCTTGTAACAAGGTGAATCGAGGCCGTCCGGGCTGGGAATCAATGGGAGGCCGTAGGCTTTCTGGGTACCCATTTCCAGAAGACGGCAGCCGCGCCCAGCCCGAGCGTGCCGATTGCCGATACGCCGACCGCAAGTGAGGCGATGGCCGTAATCCCCGCCAAGATGACCGGACCGACGCTGTTGCCGATGTCGGCGATGAGCCGCCAGATGCCGAGGAATTCGGTGCGGCCTTGGGCCGGCGCGGCATCTGCGCCCAGGGTCATGACGATGCCCGAGCTAATGCCGTTGCCGAAGCCCAGGATGAGCGAAAACAGCAGAAAGGTCGTCACGCCCGTGCTGAGCGGCGTGAGCATGAGCGACAGCCCCATGAGCAGCGCGGACGGGAGTGCGACCCATATGCGCCCGAAACGGTCCATGACCGTGCCGGCCGGGTAGAACACGGACATATCGACCGCCGCGACGAGGCCGTAAATGACCGAGGCCGCCGTTGCGCCTAGGCCGAGATGGTCGGCCCAGAGCGGGACCACCACCTGTCGCGACGAGCGCAAGGCGCTGACGAGCAGGATGCCCAGTCCAAGCGTGAGGAAGGTCTTGGCGTGGTCACGGGCGATATCTTGGACCCTGGGCTTGGCGTGGCGGTCGCTGCGGCGTTGGGGTGGCGCCATTTCGGGCGCCAGGAGGGCGATCAAGCCCGCGCCGGCCATTGCCGCCAGGCCGATCCAGTACCCACCTTGCAATCCGAGGAAATGGATGAGCGCCGCCCCGGCGAACGGGCCGACGAACACGCCTATGCGGTTGGTGCCTCCGAGCGTGGAGAGCGCCCGTGCCCGCATGTATGCCGGCACGGCGTCCATCAGATAGGTCTGGCGCGCGAGCAGGAACACCGACGCCGCCACGCCCACCAGGAATACGCCGGTGGCCAGCATCCACACGTGGACCGCGAAGATGCAGAGCACTAGCGACACGACGCTGAGGGCGGCGGCGCCCACCATGGAGCGCTTTTCGCCGTAGCGCGAGGTGATCAATGCGGCCGGAATGTTACTGACCAGGGAACCGATGCCGATGAGGGAGACGATGAGTCCGGACAGCGCCACCGAAGCGTCGAGTTCGCGCGCGCTCAGGGCGATGACGGGCAGAATGGCGCCGTTTCCGATGCCATAGAGGATCGAGGGGCCGAAGGCCGGGACGGCAATTTTTCGGAGGCTAAAGGGGGTGGGGCTGCGTTCGCTGCTCGGCGTGGTCATTGCTGGGGAAAGGCGGGCGGCGCCGGCCGGCGCCGCGGTAGACAATTTTTCTATTGTCGCGCAAAACGCATGGGCCGGCAGCGGCCCCCCGGCCGCGCGGTCTGGCGGCTAGGCGATCGCGTCCCGGCTCCGGCCCCCTATGGTCGCCATCCAACTCGCGACGAACGCGCCGATCAGCATCGAGGCAAAAGCCCACAACGCGAACGCTGCGGCGGCTTTGCGCGCCGCGTCGGCCGCTTCGCGGGCACGTTGCTCGGCTTGCTGGGCAGCCTCGCGCGCCCGGTTGACGACATCTTCGACCCGCCTTTCCGCCGTGGGGGGATCGATGCCCGTTTGTGCCGCGATGACGCGTGCCGCGTATGTTCGGTCGTCGACGCTCACCTCGCCCTTGGCCAGGCTGGCCGCGATGATGCGTCCGAGTTCGGCCCGCGCGGCCTGCGGCTCGCCCGCCGGATTGGGCTGTTCCGAGCGCAGGAGCAGGTCGGCGAGGTACTCAGTCGCCATGCCCGCCCGGTTTCCTTCGCCCGAGGCGGCCTGGCCCGCCGCGGCGGCCGCGGCCGTCCCCGCGCCGGCGACGAGCGAAGCCCCGGCGCGCGCGGTGCCGGCGGCTGCCGACACGAGCGCCGAGCCGATCAACAGGCCGCTGATCGCCGCGCTCAGTGCCCAGACCAGGAAACCGTGGGCGGTGTCGCGGAAGTAAGTCTCGTCGGTATGGACGCCCACCCATTTGGTGCGCAGCCGGCCGGCGACGTAGCCGCCGACTCCGAACGAGATGATGTGGGTCACGATCATCCAGATGACGGCGCCGGTGCCCAGCGCCATCGCGGATGCGCCTTCCCCGGACCAGGGGGAGCTCGCTACGAATCCGAGCCCGGCTCCGCCGGATAGCAGCATGAAGGAGAGGGCGGAGGCGATGACGGCGCCGGCGATGACGGCGGCCCATGACACGGCGGACCCTAAAGATTCCTGGGTCCGCGCTGCGGCTGGGGTCGATACGTAAGAATTACCAACGGGCGTGGCGTTTTCCATGGCGTGGCCTTTTTTCGGATGGAAGGGCGGAGTGGCTAGTGCCAGAAGAGGGCGAGCAAGATGATGATGGGAATGGGAACGCCCAGAAGCCAGAGCAGGATGGCGCGCATAGAGGTCTCCTCGAGTCAGGAGGGCGTGGCCGCCCTCATCGGTGCGGTCGAGTGCGCAAGCCGCGTGCCCGGCCGAGCCGAAGACGTCGGGCCGCTCTCCACGGCCCGGGACGGCGCGGACGGCGCGCGACCGCGCGGTGCCGGGGCCGCGGGAGGTTTTCGCGGGGACAGGGGGTGCTAAAATCCCAACCCACATTGTGAAAGCCAAGGGCCGGGCCGTCTTGCGCGGCTACGTCACCCGGCATTCGCGAGGACGCGATCTTCCAGCGCAGCCATGCCCGTCATCCCGGGCCGCCGGCCCGAGGGCCGGGGTGCGCCGGAAAATCTCCGCTACTTCCGTAATCGAGTGGGATTCAATAAAGAATGTCTACATCGTCGAAGATCATCTACACCCTCACTGACGAAGCGCCAGCATTGGCGACGTACTCGCTGCTGCCCATCGTCCAGGCTTTCACCCGTCCCGCCGGCGTCGAAGTCGAGACGCGGGACATTTCGCTTTCCGGCCGCATCATCGCGGTGTTCCCCGAGTACCTGACCGAGGAACAGCGGATTTCGGACGACCTGGCCTACCTGGGCCAACTGGCGACCAAGCCCGAGGCCAACATCATCAAGCTGCCCAACATCAGCGCGTCGATCCCGCAGCTCAAGGCCGCGATCAAGGAACTGCAGCAAAAGGGCTACAAGCTCCCCGACTATCCGGACGAGGTCAAGAACGACACCGACAAGGAAGTCAAAGCCCGCTATGACAAGGTCAAGGGCAGTGCGGTGAACCCGGTCCTGCGCGAAGGCAACTCCGATCGCCGCGCGCCGCTGTCGGTGAAGAACTACGCCCGCAAGCATCCGCACCGCATGGGTCCGTGGAGCGCCGATTCGAAGTCGCACGTGGCCCACATGGAAAGCGGCGATTTCTACGGCAGCGAGAAATCCACCGTGATCGAGAACGCCGGCAACGTGCGCATCGAGCTGGTCGGCAAGGATGGCTCGGTCAAGGTGCTGAAAGAGAAGACGGCGGTCAAGGCGGGCGAGATCATCGACGCCGCCGTCATGAGCAAGAAAGCGCTGCGCAGCTTCCTGGAAGCGCAGGTGGAAGACGCCAAGAAACAGGACGTCCTGTTCTCGGTGCACCTGAAGGCCACCATGATGAAGGTCTCCGACCCCATCCTGTTCGGCCAGGTCGTCTCGGTCTTCTTCAAAGACGCGCTGGCCAAGCATGCCGACGTCCTCAAGCAGGTCGGATTCGATCCGAACAACGGCCTGGGCGACCTGTATGCCAAGATCAAGGAGCTGCCGGCCGAGAAGCAGGCCGAGATCGAAGCCGATATCCAAGCTGAATACGCCAAGCGCCCGCGCCTGGCCATGGTGAACTCCGACAAGGGCATCACCAACCTGCACGTGCCGAGCGACGTCATCATCGACGCCTCCATGCCGGCCATGATCCGCGAGTCGGGCAAGATGTGGGGCCCGGACGGCCAGCTGTACGATACCAAGGCCGTGATCCCCGACCGCAGCTATGCCGGCGTCTACCAGACCGTCATCGAAGACTGCAAGAAGAACGGCCCGTTCGACCCGGTCACCATGGGTTCCGTGCCCAACGTCGGGCTGATGGCCCAAGCTGCCGAGGAATACGGCTCGCACGACAAGACCTTCCAATTGCCCGAAGATGGCACGGTGCGGGTGGTCGACGAGGCCGGCAAGGTCCTGCTGGAGCAGCCGGTCGAAGCCGGCGACATCTTCCGCATGTGCCAGACCAAGGACGCCCCGATCCAGGACTGGGTCAAGCTGGCCGTGACGCGGGCCCGTGCCACCGGGGCTCCGGCCGTCTTTTGGCTGGACAAGAACCGCGCCCACGATGCGCAGCTGATCGCCAAGGTCGAGAAGTACCTGAAGGACCACGACACCAGCGGCCTGGACATCCGGATCCTCTCGCCCATCGAGGCCACCAAGCTGTCGGTCGAGCGCATCCGCAAGGGGCTGGACACCATTTCGGTCACCGGCAACGTGCTGCGCGACTACCTCACCGACCTCTTCCCCATCATGGAGCTGGGTACCAGCGCCAAGATGCTGTCCATCGTTCCGCTGATGGCGGGCGGCGGTTTGTTCGAAACCGGCGCGGGCGGTTCGGCGCCCAAGCACGTCCAGCAGTTCCTGGAGGAAGGCTTCCTGCGCTGGGATTCGCTCGGCGAGTTCCTGGCCCTGGCCGCTTCGCTGGAGCACCTGGCCGACGCGTACAAGAATCCCAAGGCCAAGGTGCTGGCCACCACGCTCGACCAAGCGACCGGCAAGTTCCTCGACGAAGACAAGTCGCCCGCCCGCAAGGTCGGCGGCCTGGACAACCGCGGCAGCCACTTCTACCTGGCCATGTACTGGGCCCAGGCGCTGGCCGCCCAGACCGAGGACAAGGAACTGCAGGCTGTGTTCGCCCCGATCGCCAAGGAGCTGACCGAAAACGAAGCCAAGATCGTGGCCGAACTGAGCGCGGTGCAGGGCAAGCCGAGCGACATCGGCGGCTACTATCGCCCCAGCCCCGAGTTGGTCAGCAAGGCCATGCGTCCCAGCGCGACGTTCAACGCCATCCTGGCCAAGCTCGCCTAAAGCCCCTTCGTGTCGCGGCGTAGGCCCGTCCTACGTCGTCGCCCGGCCTTGAGACGCCCGCCTCGCGCGGGCGTTTTCATTTCTGCGGCGCACTGCGGGAAACGCGAACTGGCACGTAATTTGGCGTCTTATTCCGGCGTATCCCGCCACCGGATTCTTGACAATGAACGCTCCGATACTGCAAACGAAGGAAACGACATGTTGAAGTCGGGGCGTGGATGGAGACGCTGGTCGGGATGGCGTTCGGATCGTTCGACGCGCGTGCTCGAACAGGCGGTGGACGCAGTCATTACCCTTGATGGGCGCGGCCAGGTCGTTTTTTTTAACGCGGCGGCGGAGCGGCTGTGGGGATACGACCGCGCGGAGGTGCTCGGCCGTGATGCCGGGATGCTGTGGCCTGCGCAGGAGGGGCGCGTGGATCCGGTCCGGGATGCGGCCTCCGGCAAACATCGCAAGCTGCAAATCGTTCGCAAAGACGGTGGCAAGGTCTGGATCCTCCTTGCGTGGACCTCGTTGCAAGAGAAGGACGGGGCATGTCACACAGCTTTCGTGCGCGACGTCACGCAGCGCCACGAGGAGCAAGAGATCCTCAATCAGACGCTCGAACAGGCGCAGGATGCCGTGGTCTGCATCGACGAACGCAACTGCATCACGTTCTTCAATGCAGCGGCGGAGCGTCTGTGGGGATACGATCGGCAGGAGGTGCTCGGGCGCAATGTGAACGTGCTCGTGCCGGATGAAATCCGCGCCGAACACGACGGGTACGTGGAGGCCAACCGCCGGACGGGCCAGGACAAGATCGTCGGCACGACGCGCGAGGTCCATACCGTGCGCAAGGATGGCTCGCCGGTCTGGGGCGCGTTGTCGCTTTCCAAGATACGGGTCGGGGATCGCATCCTCTATACCGCGTTCGTTCGCGACGTCACGCATGAGCGCGACGTCAGGGAAGTCATCAACCAGACGCTGGAGCAGGCCCTGGACGCGGTGGTGACCATCGACGGCGAAAATCGCGTGACCTTCTTCAATGCCGCTGCCGAACGCCTCTGGGGGTGCCGCCGCGAGGAGGTGCTCGGCCGCAACGTGCACATGCTGGTGCCCAGTGCCATCCGGGCGCAGCACGATGCCTACGTGAACGCCAACCGTCATACTGGGGTGGACAAGATCGTCGGGACGAGCCGGGACGTGCTGATCGAGCGCAAGGACGGTTCCACGGTCTGGGGGAACCTCTCCCTGTCGCGCATCCGGGTGGGCGACACGGTCACCTATACCGCTTTCGTCAAGGACATCACCCGCGAGCGTGAGGCGAGGGAAATGATGAACCAGACGCTGGAACAGGCGCTCGATGCGGTGGTGATCATCGACGAGAACAACAACGTGACCTTTTTCAACGCTGCGGCCGAGCGGCTGTGGGGCTATGCCCGGGGCGAAGTCCTCGGCCGCAACGTCAAGATGCTCGTGCCGGAGGCGATCCGGAACGACCACGACCGCTTCATCCATGCCAACCGCACCGCAGGCGTGGACAAGATCGTGGGCACGAGCAGGGAGGTCGCCATCGAGCGCAAGGACGGCACCTGCATCTGGGGGCTGCTTTCGCTCTCCAAAGTCCGCCTTGACGGGAAGATCGCGTATACCGCCTTCGTCAAGAACGTGCAGGACGAGCATGAAGCCCGCCATACCACGCGCCGCGCGATGAGCTCGGTCCTGGGCTCGAGCGAGCAGATCGGCAAGATCGTCGCCGTCATCAACGAGATCGCCGATCAGACCAATCTGTTGTCGCTCAACGCCGCCATCGAAGCCGCGCGCGCGGGCGAGGCCGGCAGGGGGTTCGCCGTCGTCGCCGACGAAGTGCGCAAGCTGGCGGTGCGATCTTCCAAGTCGGCGGGCGAGATCGACGAACTGGTCGAAGAAACCAAGGCCCGGATCAACGAGCTGGCCGACTCGCTGCAGCTGCGCGAGCAGGCCTGATCGACGCCCTGGGACTCAAGGCTGGGCGGCGTTTTCTCCGCCGCCCAATTCGCGCGCAGCCTCGCGCAGCAATTTGCCGATCTCCTCCACCTGCGGCTTGGCCCTTTCCAGCGGGGCGCCTACCGCCAGCGCATAGGGAGTGTCGAACAGTACGACCGGGACGGCCACCGATAGAGTGTCGGGCTGGTGTTCGCCGAAGTTGACGTGATAGCCGCGCGCGATGCCGTCCTGCAGCGCCTTGCGCAATTGTTCGCGCGTGGCGGGCGTCCGTTCGGTGTAGCGCACCAGGCGCAGGCGCTCGATCAGGGCTTCGCGCTCCGCCGGCGCCATGGCGTGCAGCAGGGCGCGCCCCGAAGCGGCGGCGTGCAGGGGCTTGCGCTCGCCCGGCCGGGCGGTGAACCGCACGATGCGCTCGGGCTCCGCGACCTGCAGGTAAACCACTTGGTCACCCGAACGTTGAGCCAAGATCAGCGTTTCCCTAAGGTTTTCCCGTAGGGTGTCGAGGACGGGGCGGACCCGCTCGGTCAATTGGTCGTGTTCGGCAATGGCGCTGGCTTCGTCGAACCATCGCCGCGTCAGGTAGTAACGGCCGCCGGACTGATGGGCGTAGCCCTCTTCTTCGAGGGCGTCGAACAGCGCCATGCAGTCGGACTTGGGGATGTCCAGCGCCGTCGAAACCTGCGACAGCGAGGCGGGGGTCCGCGTCTGCGCGAAATACTGCAGGATGGTCAACAAGCGCCTGGCGCTCCGCACATCGTTCGTATTCATGGCCTAGAGTCTATATGCACCGATGGGGTGGCGCCAGGCCTTGGAGCGCCGCGGGCACGACGCGACGGGCGACGCTCGCCGATTGCGCTGCCATACATATCAGCTTTGCTTTTCCAAGAACTGGGAAGCCTAGGTTCGTCTCACTATAGTGGCTCCAGCGCTGCGGCCGAATCGGCCGGCCGGCCGAGAACCATAAATCGACGGAGACGACCTTGAAACGCCCCATTGCCGCTTTGATGGGCTGCTTGACGGCCACGCTGATGCTCTTGCCCGCCGTCCACGCGCAGTCGGATTACCCCAACCGCCCGATCACCCTCGTCAATCCGTATGCCCCCGGCGGACCTGCCGATACCCTGGCACGGGAGTTGGCTTCCAAACTGAAAGAACGACTCGGCCAGCCGGTGGTCGTGGAGAACAAGCCAGGCAGCGGTGCGGTGGTCGGCACCGGTTACGTCGCCCGCGCCAAGCCTGACGGCTATACGCTGCTCATGGGGACTTCGCCGGGCATGATCGTCGGCCCCCTGATCGAGCGGACCACCTACGACGGCCTGAAGGATTTCGACCTGATCGGGCTGATCGCGAACCAGCCCGTGGTGCTGGTGGCCAACGCGAAACTGGGCATCGACTCCTTGCAGGATTTGATCGAGCGCGCGCGCAAGAACCCCGGCCAGTTCAACTTCGCTTCGGCGGGCACCGGCGGGCCCACGCATTTGGCCGGCGAAATGTTGCGCCGCCGCGCGAATATCCAGATCGTCCACGTGCCGTACAAGGGCGCCGCGCCCGCCTTGCAGGACCTGATCGGCGGCCAGGTGCAGCTTGGCATGTTGAGCGCTTCACCCGTGCTGCCCTTTGTCAAGGACGGGCGATTGAAGGCCCTGGCCTATACCGGCTCCAGGCGTTCCTCGCTCCTGCCCGATGTGCCTACCATGGCGGAAGCGGGGGTGCAGAACTGGAGCGAGGTCTCGACCTGGTACGCCCTGGCCGCGCCGCGCGGCACGCCGCAGGCTATCATCACGAAACTGAGCGAGGCGTTGACGGCGATCAACGCCGATCCCCAACACCGCAAGTTCCTTTCCGAGCAGGACGGCCTCATCGACAACATGACGCCGGCCGAGGTCACTAGCTTCGCCGAAAAAGACCTGGCGGCGATGAAGGAGCTGCTCGGCGCGTTGGACATGCTAGCGAAATGAACAATTCCGGCGCGGCGCCCGTCTCGCGCCGCACTGGAAGCAGGACACATGAAAGAATTCATTCGAGTCGACGGCCAAGGCCTCGATCCAGCAGATGCCTATCGCCTGGTCGTCGGATGTGTGGTGCCGCGCCCCATTGCGTGGATCACGACGCAAAGCCGCGAGGGCCGCGTCAATGCCGCCCCGTTCAGCTCCTACAACTATGTCGCCACCCGGCCGCCCATGTTGGCGGTGAATATTTCCACCCTGGATGGCGAACTCAAGGATACGGCCCGCAACATCCTGGACACCCGCGAATTCGTGGTCAATGTCTCGACCGAGGCGGACCTCGAGGTCATGCATGCGAGCGCGGCCGAGTATCCGCCCGAAGTGAGCGAACCCGAGGAGTTGGGCATCGAGCTCTTGCCCAGCCATCACGTGCGGGCACCCCGGATCGCCTCTACTCCCGTGCAAATGGAGTGCCGCCTGGACCAGGTCGTCAAGCTGGGCGAAGGCTACAACACGCTCTACATCGGCGAAGTCGTCGCCTTTCATCTTTCGCCGGACATTTACGACGGACGCCGCGTCAACAGCGCGGCGATGCGGCCCATCGCCCGCCTTGGCGGGCCGTTCTACGCCGCGCTGGGGGAAATCTTTCACCGGCCCATGCTGCAGCGCCAGCCCGGCGCCGAACCGCCTGAGCCGCCCGGCCGGTCGTAACGGGGCAGGTACCGCACTGGGCATTCCCGTGCGGCGATGTGGCACCCCATTTCAGTTCACCGTATCGGCGGCCGGATCATTCCTGCCCGGCCGATGTGCGCCGCTCCGCCATCTTGGCGAGGATGTCGGGCAGGCGGCTACGCGCCGTTTCCGCGAGGTCGCCATATAGGCTGTTGCCGTGCGCGTCGATGCCCACGGTGGCGGGCCCCAGCCCTTCTACCTTGAGCTTGACCAGGCGGTAGTGGTGCACCAGGTCATTCCAGTGGACGTCGACCACTTCCCGTATCGCTTCGGACAGCAGCGTGCAGCCGCCACCGAGGAAAGACAGATAGACGCATCCCGCCTCGCGCATGGCCTGGACGCTCGCCGCGTCGAGGCCACCCTTGCCACCGGTGATCCGCAGCCCGAGCTCGCGGATCAGCCGCGGCATGAAGGCATTGAAGCGCGTGCTGGTGGTAGGGTTCAGATAGAGCACTTCGAAGCGTCCATCGTTTTCCTGGCTGTAGCTGCCCAAATGGAGCAGTGCCCCGCCGTGCAGGTTCGTCGGCATGGCTTGGCCACGGTCGAGCAGCGCCGCCAGGCGCTCGTGGGTGGTCATGCCCGCGCACAGGACGACTTCGCCGTAAAGCCGGACCTGGTCGCCCACGCGCAGGCTCCGGGCCTGTGCTTCCGTCAAGGGGAGCTCGAGATGATGCAAGGTGGTCACGGTCGCTATTCCTCGGCCAGGCCGGCCTTCATTCGATGATCTCGACCCGCCCGGAGTCGTAGAGGCGGGCGCGGGTGCGGCGGTTGATCCAGCAGTTGAAGCACACCGCCACGGGCGTGAAGCCGTGCCCCGACGCGTAGTCCACGTGCACGGCCATGGCCGTGCTGTCGCCGCCCGTGCCCATGGGCCCGAAACCCGTCGCATTGGCCGCTTCTTTCAAGCGGCTTTCCATCGCGGCCAGCACGGGTTCCGGGTTGACCGAGCCGATGGGGCGCAGGGTGGCCTGCTTGGCGAGCTTGGCGGCGTAATCGAAGGTCCCGCCTATGCCTACGCCTATTACCACAGGCGGGCAATGTTGCGAACCCGCCTTCAGGATGACCTCCAGGACGTAGCGTTCGATGGTCTCCAGCGTAGGGAAGGTGAAAATCTCCAGCGCGGCCCAGCGCCCGGAGCCGAGCGCCTTGGGCGAACAGGTAATCTCGACGTAGTCTGCCCCGTCGATCAGGTCGAAGGTGACGATGGGCATGTCCTTGCCCTTGTAGCCGCGCTCGTTGGTGAGCGGATTGGTCACGTGGGCGAGCAGGGGCGGCTGGATGCTTGCCACCAGGTCGTCGAAGCCGTCGGAGAACGCGCGCTTGATGTCGCCCTCCAGGCGGGCGCGCGTGCCCAGGCCGACGAAGTAGACGGGCACCCCGGAATCGGAGCACACGAAATGCGCGCGCGCCTCCGCCGCGTCTGCGCTTTGGAGCATGATGCGCAGCGTGCCCCGCGCGACCTCGTTGCGCTCCGTTTGCTCGGCCGCCCGCAGCGCTGCCTTGGTGTCTTCGGGAATTTTCTTCAGCGCGCGTTCATAGAGCTGGGCGCTGACCGACCGTACGAGGTCGTAGGTGATGGCCATCTCTCCCCCTGTGGCGCGTCACTCGCGCGTGGTGCATGGGCTCGTATTCCGACTATAGCGACCAGCCGGGGCGGCCGCTATCACCGGCGCGACACACCTGCTTTGCCGCCGGCACGCGGGGTATCGTGCTGGCTATACTGGCCGCCACGCAACGTGTTTCGACGGGAATTTCGCATGAAGCTGCATTGGTCCACTCGATCCCCATACGTACGCAAGGTAATGGCCGCCGCCATCGAGACCGGCCTGGACGGCGAGATCCAGCCCCAGCTGTCCATCGTCTCGCTGTCTACCGTCAATCGCGACGTGGAGCGCGACAATCCGCTGGGCAAGATTCCCACCCTGGTGACTGACGACGGCAGGGCGTTGTACGACTCGCTGGTCATTTGCGAATACCTGGACCACCATAGCCGCAAGAACCGGCTCTTTCCCCGCGACTTCGAACAACGCCTGGAAGCGCTGCGCTGGCATGCGCTGGGCAACGGGCTGACGGACATCCTCATTCTCTGGAACAACGAGCGGGGGCGCGATCCGTCGCTGCAATCCCAGGCGCACCTGGCCGCCTTCCGCGCCAAGGCGCAGGCCACGCTGGATGCGCTGGAAGCGACCATCGACCAGCTCGACCGCCGGGAATTCGACATCGGCCATCTGGGCGTTGCCGTCGGGCTGGGGCATGCGGACTTCCGTTTTGCCGACTTGCAGTGGCGCGCGACGCGCCCGCGCCTTGCCGCCTGGGCAGACCGCATGGGCGAGCGCGAATCGCTGCGCCGAACGGTGCAATACGATCCGCGGCAGCAGCAGCCCCAGGCTTAACTTCGTGAGGCGGCGAATTCGGCCGCGAGCGCGTTGACCAGTCCTCCGGCTTCCCAGATTTGCACCATCTGGGGCGAGAACGGCGGCGAATCGATGACGCGGCCGTCGGCCAGCTCGATCTTCCCGGTGGCCGGCGTGACGCTGATCACGTCGCCGTCTTCCACGACGCGGGTGATGCCGGGCACCAGCAGTACTGGCAGCCCCTGGCTCATGGCGCGCCGGATGAACCCCGACTCGCAGGATTCCACCAGCACGGCCGAAATGCCCGAGGCCTTGAGGGCCACGCTGACTTCCACATGGTTGTGGTGCGCGAAGTTCGCGCCTCCCACCACAATGTCCCCGGGCCTGACTTCAGACGGAAACTCGGGCCGTAGCTTGCGGAAACACATCTGCCGCAGCGATTCGACGTCGAAGGGCTTGCCGAAGCCGTCCCGCACTGCGGCGAATTCGATGATGCCGTCGTCGCCGCAGACCTGGTCACCGAATTTCCAGACCCGGCCCCGGAGGGTGCGGGCGGCGGATGAGGTGGATGCCTGGTTCATTGGTGTTCCTCAGATCCTGCCCGCCAGCAGCGGACGGGGATCGGTGATTTCTCCTGCGACGGCCGAGGCGGCGACGGTATAGGGAGATGCCAAGTGGACGGCGGCCTCGGTGCTGCCGTTGCGGCCTTGGTAATTGAATTGGTGGGTGGTGATGGAGACATCGTCGCCGCTCAGCACCCCCAGGTAGCCCCAGCAGGTATTGCAGCCCGGCGACAGTACCGTGGCTCCCGCCTCGGCGAAGACCTCGAGCAGGCCCTCGCGGGCCGCCGCCGCATAGACGTTCTGGCTGCCCGGCGAGATGTACATCGTCACGTGGGGGGCAATCCGGCGCCCGCGCAAGATGGCGGCCGCGGCGCGTAGGTCTTCCAGCCGGTTGTTGGCACAAGAGCCGATGGCTGCGTGATCGATGCGGCGGCCGGCCACTTGCGCGACGTCGACGGCGCCACTTTGCGTGGGAGGCACCGTCACCATGGGGGTGAGTTGCGACAGGTCGTAAGTCAGCACGGCCGCATAGTCGGCGTCGGGATCGCTGCGCACCACCTCGTAAGGGCGGCCGTTCGCCCGTTCCTCGACATATTCGAGCGCACGCTGGTCGACGTCCATGATGGCGGTGTCCGAGCCCGTGTGGAAGGTCGAGGCCAGGATTGCCTGCCTGTCGTCCAGGCTCAGGCCGGCCAGCGCGGGGCCGCCATATTCGACGCAGCACTGTAGGAAGGTGCCGGCTTGTTCGTGGTCCCGGATGATGGCCTGGACCAGGTCTCGCCCGGTCACGCCGAAGGGCAGGCTGCCGACCAGTTCGATGCGCACGGTCTTGGGGACGCAGACCCAGTGCTGGTCTTTGAGCAGCGGCGCCAGCACGTCGGTGGACATGGGTATGTTCAGCGCGCCCACGGCGCCTATCGACGCGATATTGCCTTCATCGGAAAAAATCAGCGACCCGGGCCGAGCAAAGCCGCGTTCGACCAGGACCAAGTGGCGCAACCCGGTGTTGGGGCCGTAGAAGTTCTCCACGCCGAACTCCCGCGTCAACTTGCGCAGCATGTGGTGCGTTGCAGCATGCGGGGAACCGGTCGCCGCCGCCGGCGTATGGTCGATGACGATGATGGCTTTTTCGGGGCGCGCGAACTTGGTCGCCCCGATTTTCTCAAGGTTGCGCTTGTGCACGGGCCAGACCATCTCCTGCGTGACCACGTGGTCCGGCACGCAGTTGACGTACTCGCCTGGCGCCACCGTGTCGCGTCCCGCCGCGCGCGCCAGGATTTTCTGTGCGATGGTTTGACCGGAAGAAGCTGCCATGGTTGGGTCCCGTTGAGCGCTCACTTGAGCGAAATACCCGTTTCCTTGATGAATTGCCCCCAGAACTCGTAGCTGTTGAGGACATTCTTGCGGTACTGCTCCGGCGTGCTGGAAACGGCCACCGCGCCCACTTTTTCATAGGTGCTGCGCACGTCGGGGCGTGCCATGACCTTTGCGATCTCGCGCTGCAGGCGCTCGACGATGGGCGCGGGCGTGCCGGCCGGCATGATGACGCCGTATTCGGTTGCCTGCACGACCGAGGGGTAGCCGAGCTCGACCATCGTGGGCGTGTCGGGCAGCATGCTCGTTCTTTTCTCGGTCGTCACGACAAGCACGCGCACGTTGCCGGATTGGACGTGCGGCAGGATGGGGGTGAGGTCTGCGACCACGGACTCGACTTGGTTGCCGAGCAGGTCGGTGATCGCCGGCGCGGCACCCGCATAGGGGACGTGCACGATGTCCATGCCGGTGGCGCGCTTGATGCGCTCGCCGGCCAGGTGCACCATGGTGCCGTTGCCGGCACTGCCATAGTTCAGCTTGCCGGGATTGCGCTTGGCGCGCTCCATGAAATCGGCCATGCTCGTGATGCCGGACTTGACGTTCACGGCAAGGACGGCCGGCACCTGTGCCAGGCTCGAGACGAAGACGAAGTCGTCCTTGACGGAATAGGGGACGCTCATCAGGTGGGGAATCACCATGAGCGAACCGCCTGAGCCGAAGCCCATCGTGTAACCGTCGGGCGCTGCCTTGGCGACGGCTGCCGTGCCTATGGTGCCGCCGGCACCGCCGCGGTTTTCGACGACGACGCTCTGGTTTAGTGCTTCGCCCAGCGGCCCGGCGATGGCCCGGGCATAGGTGTCAGTGGGGCCACCCGGAGGGAAGGGCACGATGAACCGGATGGGACGGTTCGGCCAATCGCCGCTCTGCGCCACGGCGGCCGTCGAGAATGTTCCCAGGGCGCAGCTTGCCATCAGGCATGTCGCAAGCAGTCTCGCAAACATGGCAGTCTCCTCTCAGGCGGTCGGGCCGCCGTCTGGTTGTTGGAAATATGTGCGGGCATGGTATCGGTCAGGGGGCGAGGCCGGTAGGCATCGTCGCGCAAAGCTGCTATGGCGTGCGCGTTATCGGCTCGAGCGGGCGTAGAGGCCCAGCTTCTCGGCACGTATCCGCGCGAGCGCGTAAACGGTTTCCAGCAGCGGCGCGGGCTTGCCGAGCTCCTCGGCGATCTCGACCGCGGCGCCGAGAATGCTGTCCAGCTCGACCGCGCGGCCGGCTTCCACGTCTTGCAGCATGGAGGTCTTGACGTTCCCCAGCTTGCGGGTGATGGCCAGGCGCTCGGGAGGAGAAATGGACAAGGGCAGGCCGATTGCCTCGCCCATTGCGAGGAGTTCGCGCATCATGGCCTGGAACATACGGTTGACGCGCGCATCGTCGATCAGGATGTCGGTGGCCGACCCCGTCAGCAGGCTGACGGGATTGAAGCAGGCATTGCCAAGCAATTTTTCCCAGACGACACTGCGTATGTTCGCATGGGCGGAGGCGTCGAACCCGGCTTGCGCGAGCGCGCGGGCAGCGATTTGTGCGCGCGGGCTGTCGCCGCCTCCCGGTTCGCCCACCACGAGGCGCGATCCCGAGGCATGCACCACGACGCCCGGCTCCGGGCAAGAGCATGAGGGGAAAACGACGAACCCCAAGAGCTTTTCTGCCGGAATGGCGCGCTCGAGTTTTCCGTCTGGGTCGACCGTACGCAGCCGGTGGCCGGCCAGTGGGCCGCTACCGGCTTGGAAGAACCACCACGGCACGCCGTTGAGCGCCGGCAGCACGACCGTGCCGGGCCCCATCATCGGGCCGAGTCGGTCGGAGAGCTCCGGCAGGGAGGGAGACTTCACCGCGAGGATGAGGATGTCTTGCGGCCCGAGTTGCGAGGGATCGTCGCTGGCCCGCACTTTGGCGCAGGACTGCTTGCCCCCGCTGTGCAAGACAATGCCTCGCTCGTTGATCGCCCGCAAGGTAGCGCCACGGGCCAGCACGCTGACCTCGTTGCCTGCCAGGGCCAGCCGGGCAGCCAGAAGCCCGCCGATCGCCCCCGCGCCGGCGACGCCTATCTTGAGCGGGCGAGTGGCGGGAGCGCCTTGTTCCAGGCTGTTTTCCATCCCCATACGTCTCCTTTGTGGCGACGGTGTCTTGGACCGTCATGGATATCCGATTCATTATTCCGGCTAGGCCTCGCCGCGTGATGCGCCCGCAGGCATTTCTGCTTGTGCCGGGCAGATATAGCCTCCACGCCTCCAGCGGTATGCGTATGGGCGCATTCCAGTCTTGCCGGCCCAGGTAGTAGGCAAGCGCGCGCCCTGCCCCTAGAGTCCGCACTGCGGCGACGGGCGCGGGCGGATCGGACGCCTCCGCGCGGTCGACGCACACGTGGAGGAATGTATGCATCGAAGGACGGGCCCGCTGTCGCACGTCAAAGTCCTGGACCTGAGCCGCATCTTGGCGGCGCCTTGGGCCAGCCAGATCCTGGCCGATCTCGGCGCCGACGTCATCAAGGTGGAGCGGCCGGGCAGCGGCGACGATACCCGCACCTGGGGGCCGCCCTTCCTGAAGGACGCCGAAGGCCGGGATACCAAGGAAGCGGGGTATTACCTTGCAGTGAATCGTGGCAAGCGCTCGATCACGATCGCGCTCGACAAGCCCGAAGGGCAGCGCATCGTCAGGGAGCTGGCCATGTGCGCCGACATCGTGCTGGAAAACTACAAGGTCGGCACGCTCGCCCGCTATGGCTTGGACCAGGCTTCGCTGCGGGCGCTGAATCCGCGGCTCATTTATTGTTCCGTCACCGGCTTCGGGCAAACCGGTCCGCGTCGCGATCAGCCTGCCTACGATTTCCTGATCCAGGCCATGGGCGGCTTGATGAGCGTGACCGGCGAGCGCGACGACAGGCCAGGCGGCGGCCCGCAGAAGGTGGGCGTGCCCATCGTGGATTTGATGACAGGCATGTACGCCGCGGTGGCAGTGCTCGCCGCGCTGGCCCGCCGCAACGAGACGGGCCGGGGAGAGTACATCGACATCGGCATGTTCGACGTGCAGGTCGCGACCCTGGCGAACCAGGCGATGAATTATCTGGTGTCCGGGAAGTTGCCCAAGCGCAACGGGAACGCCCATCCCAACATCCAGCCGCAGGATGTTTATCGGTGCGCCGACGGCGACATCATTCTCGTGGTCGGCAACGACGGCCAGTTCCGCAAGCTGTGCGAAGCACTGGGCCATCCGGAGTGGGCGAATGACGAGCGCTTCGCCACGAACGCGCAGCGCGTGCGCAACGTCGAGACGTTGTCGGCCATGCTGCGCGAGGACTTCGCGCGCCGCGACCGCGCGACGCTGCTGGAGCAGTTGGACCGCGCAGGCGTGCCGTGCGGGCCCATCAACAACGTGGCAGAGGTGTTCGAAGAGCCGCAGACCCTTGCGCGCGACATGCTGCGCTATGTCGATCATCCCTGCGGGGCGCGCGTGCCGCAGGTGGCGAGCCCCATGCGATTTACCGAGGGCGAGCTGCCGGAGATGGTGGCGCCGCCGCTGTTGGGGCAGCACAGCGACGAGATCCTGGAGGAGCTGGGCTATGACTCCGCCGCCGTCCAGGCCTTGCGCGCGGCGGGCGTGATCTGAAAGCGGGGGCCGACGCATGAAACTCCATTGGTCCCCCAAGTCGCCCTACGTGCGCAAGGTCATGGTGTGCCTCCATGAGCTCGGCATGGACGAGCGCGTGGAGCGCGTGCGCTCGGTAGCGGCCATGCTCAAGCCCAATCCGCAGATCATGCGTGACAACCCGCTGAGCAAGATTCCGACGTTGGTCTTGGACGACGGGACGGCGCTTTTCGATTCGGCAGTCATATGCGAATACCTCGATGCGCAGGCCCGGGGCGGGCTTTTCCCGGCCGAGGGCGACCAGAGGTGGCATGCCCTGCGGTGGCACGCGTTCGGCGACGGCCTGCTGGACGTGCTGATCCTGTGGCGCAATGAGACTGAGCGCCCCGCGGCCCAGCAGTCGGATGCGCTCATCGAAGCCTTCCGGGTCAAGACCGACGCATCGCTGCGCCAGCTGGAAAGCGAAGTGCCCGCACTGTCGGCCGCGCCTTTCGGCATCGGGCACATTGCGATCGGGTGTGCGCTCGGCTACATCGACTTCCGCTTTGCGGCGCTGCCGTGGCGAGAGCAGGCCCCGCGGCTGGCGGAGTGGTACGCCCGGATCGCGGATCGCCCGTCGTTCCGCCGGACTGAGCCGGTGCTCGAAGGGTGAGCCCAGCCTAGGCGTAGAGGCGGGTGGCGTTGTCGACCAGTATCCGGCGTGCCAGGGATGCGTCGTCCGTCCAGGCGAGGAAAGTATCGAACAGCTTGCGCGTGTCCGGCCATGGGTCGATGCGGATGTGGGGCCAGTCGCTGCCCCAGACGAGCTGCTCGGGGTTCGCCGCGAGCAAGGCACGATGGAAGGGGCGCCCCGCCTCCATGTCCGTCTTTAGCAAGCTGCGGTAAGCCGAGAGCTTGACCCAGGCCTTGCCCTCGCCGAGCAGGCGCACGAGCTGTTGAAAGCCCGGGTCGTTGGGGCCCGCGGCCACGTCGAAGCTGCCCATGTGGTCGATCACCACGGGACAAGGAAGGCTGCGCAGCAGCGGCGCGATGCCCGGCAGGGCCTGGCAGTCTGTCCAGAGTTCGACGTGCAGGCCGGCATCGGCCACGGCACGCGCCATCTGGGAGAGATCGTCGATGGAGGCGCTGCCGGCGAAGTTTCCGCCTGCGCCGCTGCGATGGCTGTAACGCAGCGCCCGTACGCCGCGTTCGCGCAAGGTCGTGAGATCGAGCGTGGTTCCCGGCCGGGCGACGATCACGCCGCGCAGGTGCGCGTAGCTCGCGAGCGCATCGAACAGCAGGGAGTAGTTTTCCCCGTAGGCGCTCGGATGCACCAGCACCGCATGGGATAGCCCCTGGCGGGCCAACATGGCCGAGTGGTCTTCGACCAGCGCCTCGGGTGGCGTGTAACTGCGTTCGGCCGCCAGCGGATAGCGGTCGTATGGGCCGAGCAGATGGGTGTGGCAGTCCCACCCCTTGATGGCGGTGGAATCACGTTGCGCCTGCGTGCTCATGCCGTCACCCCTTCTTTCCCCAGACCGCCGGGTCGTCCTGGGGCAGCGGGAAGGCCGCGACGACGCCTGGCTCCAGCGGTATTTCGTGCGCGTTCAGGGTCATCGCGACCAAGGTGTAGTAACCGACCAGCGCGGTCAGTTCGACCACCGTACGCGGGCCGAATCGCGCCAGCGCGGCGGCGTAAGTGGCGTCGGACACGGACCTGTGGGCGTTCAATTCGCTGGCGAAGCGTACCACCAGCGCGTCGTCCGGCGGCAATTCGTCGGGAATGCGCTGTTCGCGCAGCGCTTCGATGATCCATTCTTCGACGCCGGCTTTTTCGGCCTCCGTCCGGTGCGCGGCCCATTCGAAGGGAGAGCTGCAGGCCCTGGCCGTGACCAGGATGGCCAGCTCCGACAGGCGAGGAGGAAGCGAAGTGTCGTAGCGCAGCAGCTCGCCGAGCGCCGACCAGCGGTCGGCTAGCTCGGGGTTGTACAGGGCCGCGCGCAGGGGGCCCCTCAACCGGCCGCGCTTGCCGGCAATGACTTTGTCGTGCACCCGGCGCTGTTCCGGGGTCATGGTTTCGGGCGTGGGCAAATCGATTCTAGGCATGGTCTCCTCGCTTTTGGCCGCATTATCCGACGCCGGGATGAGAGGCGCTATGGCGCGAGGCGCATAGCAGCCTTGACCTCGTCTGCCTTTGCGCACGGCTTGGGGGCGCCTAGACTCGCTCCAGTCATATTGCCTCTCGCATTTCGCTTATTTCCCACATGAACGAATTCAAGCAGCTGCAGCTCCGCCTGGACGGCCACGTCGCGGTGGTGACTTTGGATAACCCGCCGGTCAATGCGCTGACCCGCGTGTTGAACGACGAATTGATCGCGGCGATGGACTGGATATCCGAGACGCCGGAGGTTCGCGTGGTGGTGCTCACGGGCGCGGGCAAGGTTTTCTGCGCGGGGGCCGACCTCAAAGGCCGTGCGGACGTCATCAAGGGGCCGGGCGACCTGCCTGCCCACCTGCGGCGAACCCGCGAGTGTTTCCACGCCATTCGCGAGTGCGCCAAGCCGGTGGTGGCGGCGATCAATGGCCCGGCGCTGGGATCCGGGCTCGCCATGGTGGCCTCGGCCGACGTGCTCCTGGCGTCCGAACGCGCGACGCTTGGCCTGCCGGAGGTGGACGTCGGGTTGATGGGGGGATGTAGGCATGCGATGCGCCTCTTCCCTCATTCCCTGTTGCGCCGCATGATGCTGACCGGCCACCGGGTGCCGGCTTCCGAGCTTTATCGGCTGGGCATCGTCGAGGCCTGCACCGCACCCGAGGAGCTGATGCCCGCTGCCATGGAGGTGGCAGGAATCATTGCTTCCAAGAGCCCGGTGTCTACCCGTCTTGGCAAGCATACGCTCAACACCATCGAGGACATGAGCCTGCGCGACGGATACCGCTACGAGCAGGACATGACCGCCTTCCTCTCTACTACCGAGGATGCCGCCGAAGCCCAGGCCGCGTTCCGCGAAAAACGCGCGCCAGTATTCAAGGGACGCTAGCGCTCGCCCGGCTCGCGCCCCCGGCAGGGGGCGTGTGGGTATAAACTCGTCTTCTTCTCCTGGACGAGCGCTGTTTGCAATGCAGCATCCGAAAGCCACCAGCATCCAGCTGGATGTGACCGCCAGCTTGCACAAATGGCGGGCGTTTCTCGCGATCGGCGAATTGGGTAGCCTGACCCGGGCTGCCCTGTTCCTCAACAGCAACCAATCCTTATTGAGTCGCCAGCTCAATGCGCTCGAACGCGAATGCGGGACGAGGTTGTTCGTGCGCACCGGGCGGGGCGTGGAGCTCTCTGACGTAGGGCAGCGCATTTTTCCGCAAGTGCGAGCCTTGCTCGCCGAGGCTGAGCAGCTCGAAAGAGAGATCCGTGAACAAGCGCGGGATGCGAGCGGGCGCGTCACGCTCGGCACGCTACCCTCCATTGGCCATCACCTGGTGGGGCAGCTGTTCACCGCCGTGCGCGCACGCTATCCCGGAGTCAGCCTCAAAGTGCTCGAGGGGTCGAGCGGGCAAGTCGAGGAATGGCTTGCCGATGCGCGCGTCGACATCGGCATTTTGTATCGGTATGGCGGCTCCTTGCCGGAGCACGAGCAATGCCTGGCGACCGTCGACAGTTACCTGATTGGCCCCGTCGGCGATCGCCTCACCGCGCAGGAGGAGGTGCCTTTCCGCAGCCTGCATGAGTTGCCCTTCATCCTGCCGAGCGCGCCCAACGGCCTGCGAACTGCGCTCGACTCCATGGCGCGCCAGGAACGCATTACGCTCGCACCAGTGATCGAAGCAGACTCCTTGCCGTTGCAGGCCTCCCTGGTTGCGCGCGAAGGCCTTTATACCGTGCTGCCTTTGCACGCCGTCTGGACCGAGGTGGCAAACGGCCAGGTACAGGCGGCCCGCATCGTGGACCCTCCATTCCAGCGGACGGTCGCCTTGACCTTCGCCAAGAACAAGGGCCCCGGCAAGGCGGTGTCCGCAATCGCGGCGCTGATCGGCGAGATCGTCGAAAAAATGGCGCGCGACGGCATGTGGTGGTCCAGCCGCTGAGCCAGGCGTCCGTAATTTTTCATCGATCATGCAGGAGGCGCCTGTGCCGATACAGGACGGAAAGTTTTATCTCGTGAGCCTGGGGACGGGGGATCCCGATCACCTGACGCTACGGGCAGACCGCATCATCCGCGCTGCCGACCTGGTGCTCGGGCCGGCCGATGCGCCGGTGCGCTATGCGGAGCTGCTTGCCGGCAAACCGTTCATGGAGGCCGGGCACGGCCTGTTTACGCCCATGGCCCGTCGCCGGGCTCCGGCCGAGACGGTGGAGGCCGAAGAGGCCGCCCGCCGCAATGCCATCCTGGACTGTGTTTCCGCGGGCGGCACGGCGGTCGTGCTGACATATGGCGATCCTACCCTGTACGGGCCGCAAGTTGGATACCTACAGGCCTTTCGCGACTTGAACCCGCAGGTCGTGCCAGGGATATCCAGCTTCGCCGCGGCCAATGCGGCGCTGGCCTGCGCCGTGACGGGAGGGCGCACCAGCCAGTCCGTCATCCTGAGCCTGGGAAAAAACGCCAATGAAGGCTATGCGGGAAGTGACCGGCTTTCCGTGCTCGCCCAGAGTCGCAGCGCGTTGGTGCTGTTCACCATGAAGACGGACCTATCACGGGTGGTCGAAGAATTGCGCAGCGCCTATCCCGGCGACACGCCGGTCGCCGTCGTGTGCCATGCCGGCCGGGCGGAAAAACAAGAAATCTTGCGCGCCACGCTCGATACCCTAGTGGATGTAGCCGGCCGCCGCGAATTGCCTTTCGAGCACTTGATCTACGTCGGCGATTTCCTGGACCAGCCGGCGGGGGATTATCCATGACGCCCGCGGAAAGGCGATGCGACGGGGGCAGGCACGTTCCGCTCCCGTCAGGCGACCTGGTGCTTGAGGGCAATGTCGCGTTGCGACGCCGATGACTCCAGAATTGCCAGGCAGATCTCCAGCGTAGCCTTGGCCCAACGGCCGTCGTGGCGAGGGGGGACGTTTTGCTGGACGGCTGCCGTCAATTCATCGATCACTTCATGGCGGGGCACGGCCGGTTTGTCGAGCGGGATCCAACGCTTGGCGTCGTCGCCATAAATGGCGATGCCATCGGGCATCGGCCTCAGGTCTGCCTGCTCGCAGGAAACGATGATGGGCCCGAAATGTTGGTAGGCGTGCTCTTCTGGCGCTTTGCCCGGTGGCCGGTAAGCTGTGCCCCCGTATGTGGCGTCGGCCTTGGCCTTGGCTTCGTCCTCGGGCGAGGCGATGGCGGCCAGCTTCCTGCGCGCGGTGCCGTAGTCGTCGGGCGACTTGCGGTTGCCCATTTCTCCTATCCAGTTCGTCCACTCGTCCGAATCGAAGTGGGCATAGCCGTTGTAAGACATGGATGCATAGGCGCCGGATTCGAACCAGAGCATGGCGGAGTAGGCGCCCTCGGTGGGGCGGCGCGGATCCCAGTTTCCCACCGCTGCGCGCAGGTGCGTGGGACGGGCGCCGGCGAGCAGCCGGACGATGTCCACCTGGTGCGCGGCTTGGCTGAAAACCGCCCCGCCGCCTTCGGCCGTGACCAGCTCTTCGGGGCGGCGGGGACGGTACAGGTAATCGGTGTAGTTCAGCGCATGGATCATGCGCACCGCGCCAAACTCGCCGCTGGCGATCAGTTCACGCGTCTTGAGGTAGGGCATGTCGAAACTATGGCAATGCCCCACGATGAGATGCACGCCTGCGCGCGCGCAGGCGTCGATCATGCGGTCGCATTCATCCATCGCCAGCGCCATCGGCTTTTCCACCAGCACGTGCTTGCCGCGGGCGGCGGCGATCTCGGCATGGCGTGCGTGGAACTGGTGCGGGCTGGCGATGTAGATGGCGTCTAGCGATGCATCGTCCGCTAGTGCTTCGATGTCATCGTATACCCGCGCGTTGAAGTCTCGGGCGAACTGCTCCCGTGCCGCGGCGCGTGGATCGCAAGCCGCCGCCAGGACGATGCGCGGGTCGCGCAGGAAGGTAGGCAGCATCAGGGAGAACGCCCGGCCAAGGCCGGCGACGCCCAGCCGCAGCGGAGACAACGACATCGGAACTCCTTGGGTTAGTCTGGTCTGGCAGCGCGAACCGGCGAGGCCGGCGCGCGCGTGCGCCTGGCGGGAATCTCAGCCCGCCGCGCTCGTTTACACCTGATAGTTGGACTCGAGCTGTTTGTTCGCCGGGACGTCGTCCCATACATAGCTGGCCTTGAATTGACGCCAGTCTATGGACTTGGGCACGATGGCCTGGAAGGAACAGACGTCCTTGGGAATGGCGTTCGAGCCGAGCCCCACGGGTTCCGCACCGGCGGCGAACTCGTCCAGCGCGGACAACATCCGGCGCCGGAATTCGACGATGGCGAGGTCGCTGGTGCCCAGGCGCTCTTCCGAGCGATCCGCGAGGGGGCCCATGGTGACCCACATGGCGATGTCCTGGTTCGGGAAGCCGGTGATACCCGTGAAGTTGCCCGCCTTCATGGCCTGGCGATCCTGCCAGAAGCGGTTCTCGTGGTTGCGGTAGGGACGGTAGCGTTCATCGAGGTCCGGCCCGATCTGCGCACGCAGGAACTTGCGCCAGGTTTCCGTATCCGGAGTCTTGTTGGGGTGGCCCCAGGCCAGGAAATAGAACGCCGTGTTCGTGTCGTCCATGGGGACATTGACGTTGGCGACGTTGTACAGGTTGTTGGGCGGGACCAGGACGGTGAACGGGGCGACGAACACGGTGGACCGGATGTAGTCGTGCGTTTCCGCATCGAAGATGGGCGTGCGGATGGCGGCGTAGCGGAAGCCGTAGGGCGTGCGCTCGACCTGCATGCGTGGCGATTTGTCGGTGGACGGGCGCAGCCAGTTCTTGTCGGTGGCCTCCGCCCCCTTGACCTTCGCGGGCACGAAGTCGGACGAGTGCAGGCTGGAGCTGTGCGCTGAGTCGATCGCGCCTTCCAGGATTTGCGCCCAGTTGCAGGGCAGCAGAATCTTGGCGATGGAGACTTTCGCTTCCTTGACGGGCGCCCAGGGCGGTGGAACGAATTCGGGCGCATCCTCTTCCTTGCCCAGGAACACCCAGACCATGCCGCCCCATTCGCGGGTGGGATAGGCCCTGGTCCGGATCTTCGAGGCGATGGGGCTGGTTTGCGGCTCCGAGGCCATGTCCACTACCTGCCCGGTGACGTCGATCTTCCAGCCATGGTAGAGGCAGCGCAGCCCGCCTTCCTCATTGCGGCCGTAGACCAGCGATACGCGGCGGTGCGGGCATTTTTCGTCCAATGCGCCAATGCGGCCTTCGCTGTCCCGGAACACGACCAGGTCTTGGCCCAGCACGCGCGCGTGGACGGGCGGCCCGTCCGGCTCGGATACCTCCTCGATCAGGCACAAGGGCACCCAGAAGCGGCGCATCAGCGCACCCATGGGCGCATCACCCTCGACCCGGCATAGCCGCTCGTTTTTTTCACGCGTCAACATCCTACTTTCTCCTTCAATTTTCGGGCTTGATCCCCGCGGCCTTGATGGGGCCGGCATAACGCGCGGCCTCGTCATCGATGGCCTTTGCGTATTCCTCGGGGGAACCGCCCACGGGTTCTATGCCCAGGCCTTGCATTTGCTTGATGACCTCGGGCTGCTTGACGACCTTGGCGATTTCGGCGCTGAGCTTCTTCATGAACTCAGGCGGCGTTCCCGCGGGGGCGAGCAGCCCCACCGTCACGGCGAAGTTGAAGCCG
Source organism: uncultured Pigmentiphaga sp. (assembly GCF_937950555.1). NCBI lineage: Bacteria > Pseudomonadati > Pseudomonadota > Betaproteobacteria > Burkholderiales > Alcaligenaceae > Pigmentiphaga > uncultured Pigmentiphaga sp. The sequence continues at coordinate 90,391 of NZ_CALFCW010000071.1, forward strand.
GGAACGATTTCCGAAACGGCCGGGATGTCCGGCGCCAGCGACGAACGCTTGAGCGAGTTCGTCGCGAGAATCTTGGCCTGCCCCTTCTGGGCGAAGCCCGCCAGCGACGGCAACGCTGCGACCACGATATCGACCTGCTTGCCCACGAGCGCGGGAACGGCCTGGCCCGATCCACGGAAGGGGACGTGGTCCAGCTTGAGGTTCAGTGCGCTTTTCAAGGCTTCCATGGTGAGGTGGTGGCTGCTTCCGATGCCCGAGGAGCCATAGGTGATGCCTTTCGGGCTGGTCTTGGCGAGTTCCACGAAATCTTTCAGGGTGTCGGCAGGAAAGTCCGGCCTGGCCGCAATGAAAAGCGGCGACGTGGCGATCAGCGACACCGGCATGAAATCGCGCTTCGGCTCATAGGCAAGGTCTTTGTAGAGCGACGGGTTGATGGACATCATCGAGCCGTCGGTAAGCAGCAGGGTATAGCCGTCTCGTGGGCTACCCATCAGCGTTTGCGCGGCCACGACGCCGTTGGCACCCGGCTTGTTCTCGACCACGAAGGACTTGCCCAGGTTTTCGGTCAGGCGTTGGCCGACGATGCGCGCGACGGTATCGGGCAGGCCGCCGGTGGCGTACGGCACGATGAAGCGCACGGGGCGCGACGGATATTCGGAGACGTCTTCCGCGTAGGACAGCATCGGCGCACAGGTCAGGAGGGCGGCCAGTCCGATCCGGGCTAGGCGTTTGGGCAAGCTGCGCAGGGGTTGGCGAGTATTCATGGAGTCTCCTTTATGGCTTTGCAGGTCGCGCTGTTCTTCCGAGCGCTTCTTCAATGCCGTGCCGGGCCATCCCGGACATGCGGCTTTTTATTAGATCTCTAAGGTAATAATATTAAAGGGCTAAGTATTTTTCAACCCCCGGGTTCGTAGGCGGGGCGGCGAGTATCATTGGCAAACCATAGGTCCACCAGAAAATGAGTTCCGCAGAAGACACTCGAAAAATCCTCGAGCACTGGCGCAGCGCCGTTCCCAACGATCGCCTGGCGCACCTGGTCAAGGACGCCACCCGCGCCTTCATCCGGGCGCTGCAGATGCGCCTGAACCAGCATCACGTTTCCTTCGGGCATTGGGCCTTCCTGCGCATACTGTGGCAGCAGGATGGGTTGACCCAGCGTGAGCTCAGCGCCGAGGCCGGAGTCATGGAGCCGACCACATTCAGCGCGCTGAAGGCGATGGAGGCGCTGGGCTACGTCGAACGCCGGCGTCTGCCCGGCAACAAGAAAAACGTGCACGTGTACCTGACTGAGAAAGGACGCGAGCTCGAAAGCGTCCTCATCCCCCTGGCCGAGGAGGTGAACCGGATAGGCATCCAAGGCCTGACGGAGGAGGAGGTGGGCGTCGCCCGCAAGGTGTTGCTGGGCATCATTTCCAACTTGGCCGAGGACGAGGCCCGCGCCGAGGAGCGCAGCCTGCGCATTCCCTCTACGCGCGAGCTGTCGCGGCGCGTTTCCGAGCGGGCCGCGCGCCAGTCCGGCAAGGCTGCCAGGCGGGCCGAACCGCAGCCGGCAAGCACGCAGGTGCGCCGTCTCCCGGGAAGAAAGGTCGCCGGCTAGGATGACTGACGGTCCCGGACGAGGTAGAAGTGCCGGCCAAGCCCATACACATACAATATGGCCACTAACTCCTTCGACCGCCTGATTGCTCCGGCATCGTGACGACACCCTAAGGAATGCTTGAACGCCTATGGCTGCCAGTCGGGCAGCACCGAACACGTCCAGGCGGTCCAAGACCGGACACCAGTTCCGCCCTCCACTGCTTGCGTCCAGCCTTCGCAGCGACATGGGTCGCGGTCTCCACGCTGTGCGGTGCTTGCGCACACGGCGCCCAGTCGCCGACTTATGGGGGTGCGACCTGCGAAGGTAGTCAGAATGTCCGGCTCAAGCGGCCCGTGAACATTCGAGATTCGCTCCGCGCCAAACTGCGGGCTTCGGCTCCCCTGCGAGTGGCGGCGGTGGACGCTCCACCCCTGGTTAGGTATGACGCCAAGCGCGGAACCTACGAGGGGATCGCGATTGACGTCCTCTGCCTGATCGCCGCGGAGCTGGGCATCTCTTTCGAGATCGCGCCCGGCCGGGATCAAACCGTATACGACAAACTGCGACAGGTGCAGACTGGGCAGGCGGACCTTTTCATTCCGCTGAGTCATTCAGCAGAACGGGCAGAAGCCGGACTTTTCACGAACACGTTCTACAACAGCTATTACGCCGTCATCGCCCGGCAGGGCTCCGGAGTGGTATTGCGCGGTATCAACGACCTGTCGAATTATCGGGTCGGTTATCTGCCAGGTGCTGCGCTCGAGCCCTTGCTCAAGGCCACCGTCCCGCCTGATCGACTCTTCACGTTCAACGAAAGAAGCAGCAATGGGCTGTTCGATGTGGTGCGCAAGGGCACGGTGGATGTCGCCGTGTTCAACAAAGATGTGTTTCAGGAGAAGCGCTACCACAACGAGTACTTCGATCTTGAGGTGATTTACACCGTATACGAGTCCCCTCGCGCCTACCGCTTCTATTTCAGCAAGGCCCCGGACCATGCCTTGCTCGTGGACGCATTCAACCGCTATCTCGCAGCCGTCGATATTTCCGCCTCGGTTGATGCGCACCAGGACGGTGAGCGAGTCCTGTTGGAACGCTACGTCAAGCAACGCAATCAACGCAGCTTGTTGCTATACGCCTGCATCACAGGCGTGGCCTTGCTCGCGGTCGTGTCTGTCGCCCTGCAGCGACATCGCCGCCTGACGCGGCTGTTGAATGAAAAGAATCGATATATCGAGCGACAGCGAAGCGCGCTGCACGAAGCCAACCAGAAACTGGAGCGGCTTACGCGGACGGACTCCTTGACCGAGCTTCCGAATCGCCGGTCTTTCGACGAAGGGCTCGCCGCGGCCTATGCCCGCTATCGGGCGACAGGCACGCCATTGAGCTTACTTGCCATCGATGTCGATAGGTTCAAGCGCATCAATGACGAGTACGGGCATCTCACTGGCGATTCCTATCTTCGGTCCGTCGCCAGGTCGCTTGAACGCAGTGTCGACCGGCAGGGAGCCCACCTGGCTCGCTATGGCGGAGAAGAGTTCGTATGCCTGTTGCCTGCCACCCCCGCGCAGAGCGCCTGCCAGTTGGCGGAGCAGATTCGTCGCGACATCGAGCAGCTCCGCCTGCCGAACGCCGCCGCTACTCCTCCGTGGGTGACGGTAAGCGTCGGGGTCGCGACGGTGGAGGCGGGCGACCCCGGCGCGGAGACACTGGTCGAGGTCGCCGATGCGCAACTCTATCTCGCCAAGGAACGTGGCCGCAATCAGGTGCGTGCCGCGATCGTGTAAGGGGCGGCGATCGCCGCGGTCGCGGATCCAACGGCATCGCGACGCACTAGCCCGGAGTGGCCTCCGGGCTAGTGCCCAGGTTCGCTGGCGTCTAGCGTCGAATCTACGTCACTCCACCGTCACGCTCTTGGCCAGGTTGCGCGGCTTGTCGACGTCGGTGCCGCGCGCGCAAGCCGTGTGATAGGCCAGCAGCTGCATGGGCACGACGTGCAGGATGGGCGAGAGCCACCCGTAGTGCTCGGGCATGCGGATCACGTGGACGCCCGGTTCGGTGCGGATGTTGCTGCCGGCGTCTGCGAATACGTACAGGTGGCCGCCGCGTGCGCGGACTTCCTGCATGTTGGATTGCAGCTTCTTGAGCAGGGCGTCCTGCGGGGCGACCGTGATGACGGGCATCTGGTCGGTCACGAGCGCGAGCGGGCCGTGCTTGAGCTCGCCTGCTGGATAGGCCTCGGCATGGATGTAACTGATTTCCTTGAGCTTGAGCGCGCCTTCGAGCGCGATCGGATAGTGCATGCCGCGCCCGAGGAACAAGGCGTTTTCCTTGCGCACGAACTCTTCCGCCCAGGAGATGATCTGGGGCTCGAGCGCCAGCACGGCCTGGATGGCAACGGGCAAGTGGCGCAGCGTGCGGATGTGGTCTGCCTCCTGTTCGTCGGTCAGGCGGCCCTTGATCTTGGCCAGGGTGAGCGTCAGCAGGAACAGGCCGACGAGCTGCGTCGTGAAAGCCTTGGTCGACGCGACGCCGATTTCCACGCCGGCGCGGGTGAGGAAGTTGAGCTTGCACTCGCGCACCATGGCGCTGGTGGCGACGTTGCAGATCGTGAGCGTATTGGCCATGCCCTGCTGCTGCGCGTGCTTCAGGGCGGCCAGCGTGTCGGCAGTCTCGCCTGATTGCGAGATGGTCACGACCAAGGCCCGCGGGTTGGGCACGCTCGTGCGATAGCGGTATTCACTGGCGATTTCGACGGCGACCGGCACCTGCGCGATGGCTTCGATCCAGTACTTGGCAGTCAGGCCGGCGTAGTAGCTCGTGCCGCAAGCCAGGATGAGCACCGAATCGACTTCGCGGAAGATTTCGTCCGCAGATTCGCCGAACAGTTCGGGGGTAACGGTTTCGATGTCTTGGAGAGTGTCTCCGATGGCGCGCGGCTGCTCGAAGATTTCCTTCTGCATGTAGTGCCGGTAGGGGCCCAGGTCTGCCGCCGCCGTATGGGCGACGACCGTGCGCACCGGGCGCTCCACTTGGTTGCCGTCGGCGTCCACGATCCAGACGCGTCCCAACTGGAGGTCGACCACATCGCCGTCTTCCAGATAGATGATGTCGTTGGAGGTGCCGGTCAGCGCCAGCGCATCGGAAGCGAGGAAGTTTTCGCCCTCACCGACGCCTACCACGAGTGGGGAACCGTGGCGGGCGCCCACGACGCGATGGGGTTCATCGCGGCAGAATGCCGCGATGGCGTAGGCACCCTGCAGGCGCTTGACGGTTTGTTGCACCGCAGAGAAGAGATCGCCGTCGTACAGGTGATTGAGCAGGTGGGCGATGACTTCCGTGTCTGTCTGGCTTTCGAATTCGTAGCCATAGCCCTGCAGTTCGGACCGCAGGTCTTCGTAGTTCTCGATGATGCCGTTATGCACCAGCGCCACGCGATTGCGGCCGTTGCGGTCGGCCGAGAAATGGGGGTGGGCGTTATTGGTGGCCGGCGCGCCATGGGTGGCCCAGCGCGTGTGGGCGATGCCTGTGAATCCGGTCAGCTGTTCTTCGCCGACCAGGGATTCCAATTGCGCCACCCGCGAGGTGCTGCGGGTGCGGCGCAATTCTCCGTCTAGGTGGACGGCAACGCCGCAGGAGTCATAGCCGCGGTATTCGAGCCGCTTCAGCCCTTCGATCAGGACGGGAACGATGTCGCGTTGGGCGACGGCGCCGACGATGCCACACATGGTGCTTTTCCTTGGGATACGGTGCAGTGCGGCAAATTCTGGTACTTTTGGGATGAAATGTAATTGCTAAATTTGCTTGAATTCTTATAAAAATTTCACATTCACCTGATGATGAAATATTCTTTCATAAAGACGCCGACAATGTATTTTTGCTTCTAGCGTTCCATGACCGCACCGTTTCCGCTTGACGACCTGGACCGTCGGATCTTGTCCATCCTCCAGAACGACGCCACCCTGACCAACCAGGACCTTGCCGCGCGCGTCCATGTCTCGGCGCCGACTTGCCTGCGGCGCGTGCGGCGGCTGGTGGATGCGGGCGTCATTGAAAAACACGTAGCCATCGTGTCGCCGGAAAAGGTCGGCGCCGGATTGACCGGCATCGTGGAGATCACCCTGGATACGCAGGCGGCCGAGCGATTGGCCGAGTTCGAGGCGGCCATGGCGGCCGAGGCGGCAGTGACGCAGTGCTACCGGGTTTCCACCGGCCCCGATTTCGTGCTGGTGGTCCAGGTGCCTGACATGGCGGCATATCACGCCCTGGTGCACCGGGCATTTACGGCGCGGAACAATGTGCGCAACGTTCGCACTTTTTTTTCCGTCCACCGGAGCAAGTTCGATACGCGCGTGGCGCTGTGAGCGCCCGCCGCGGGCAGGCGCGCCCGCGGGGCCGGGGGGCAAGCGCTTTATGGCTTTTTGGTGGGCCGCTGCCAGCCGGGGATGGTGGTTTGCCGGACCCGGGAGATCGTGAGCTGGCCGGCCGGCGCATCGTGGGTCAAGGTGGTGCCGGCGCCCAGTGTCGCCCCCTTGCCTACCGTCACCGGCGCGACGAGCTGGGTGTCAGAGCCGATGAACGCGTCGTCCTCGATCACTGTCCGCAGTTTGTTGGCGCCGTCGTAATTGCAAGTGATGGTGCCTGCGCCGATGTTCACTCGCGCGCCTACGGTGGCATCGCCCACGTAGCTGAGATGGTTGGCCTTGGAGCCGGTATCGAAGCTGCTGTTCTTGACCTCGACGAAGTTGCCGATGTGGGTCTGGTCGCCGAGCGCAGTGCCGGGTCGCAGCCGGGCGTAGGGGCCGATCCGGGCGTTGGCGCCGATGCTTGCGCCGTCGAGGTGGCTGAAAGCCTCCACGCGCGTGCCCGGGCCGATGCGCACGTCACGCAGCACGCAGTGCGGGCCCACCTGCACGCCGTCGGCCAGTTCCACGGCGCCCTCGAACACGCAGCCTACGTCGATGAAGACGTCCCGGCCGCAAGCCAGGGTTCCGCGCAGGTCGAAGCGCGCCGGGTCGGCCAGCGTGACGCCCGCCTCCAACTGGCGTTCGGCCTGGATGCGCTGGTAAATGCGCTCCAGCTCGGCCTGCTGGACGCGGCTGTTCACGCCCAAGGTCTCCCACTCGTGGTCTGGCGCCGACGCCAGCACTGGCACCCCTTCGGAGACGGCCATGGCGATGATGTCCGTCAGGTAGTACTCGCCTTGGGCGTTGTCGTTCTTGAGCGCGCCCAGCCAACGCTTGAGCGCGCCGGTCGGAACGGCGACGATGCCGGTATTGACCTCGCGGATGGCGAGTTCTTCGCGGGAGGCATCTTTGTGCTCCACGATGCGGGCGATGGCGCCGTCGGCGCCGCGCACGATGCGCCCGTACCCGGTCGCGTCGGCCAATTCAACGGTCAGCACGGCGACCGAGCGCGGCCGCGAGGCCTGGGTGTCGAGCAGGCGCTTCAAGGTCGCGCTGCCGACCAGGGGGACGTCGCCGTAGAGGACCAGCGTGACGTCCTCGTCCGCCTCGCCTCCGGCCAGTTCGGGAACGGCTTGCTGGACGGCGTGCCCGGTGCCGAGCTGAGGTTGCTGTAATACGAAGCGAAGGTCCGCATCGCGCTCATAATGGCGCCTGACCGTTTCGGCGCCGTGCCCGACCACCAGCACGATGCGGGCAGGGTTCAACGCGCGCGCAGCGCTCAGGACGTGGGTCAGCATGGGGCGGCCCGCCAATCCGTGGAGGACTTTGGGCAAATCGGATTTCATGCGTTTGCCCATGCCGGCGGCCAGGATCACGATGTTGAGCATTTTTGCGGCACTACTCCGAGTGGCGATTAGTCAAAGCGTGGCAGTTTAAGACAGCTTCGAGACAAACTGATGATTCGAAGTGTATTGATCGTTGTCATCCTCGCGCTGCTTGCAGGCTGCAGTGCCGTCAAGCTGGGCTACAACAGCGCGGAGAAGCTGCTGGCGTATCGGCTGGATGATTGGTTCGACCTGCCGGACGCCATGCGGGAGCCGGCGCGGGAGCGCCTGCATCGCGTGCTCGCATGGCACCGCAGGGAAGAGCTGCCGCGTTATGCGCAACTTCTCCGGGAAGCAGAGCGGCGGCTGGAAGAACCCCGGCCGCTGCAGGCGTCGGAACTGCTCTCCCTGCAAGAGCGGGTGATGGCCCATCTGCTCGAACTCGGCAAGCGTGCGGCCGACGAGTTCGCGGACGTGCTGGTGCAGTTTGGACCGGCGCAAAGACGGCGTCTATTGGCCCGGTTGGATGAGCTGGACGAGGAGTTCCGCGAAGAGTATGTCGAGGCGCCCGCCGCCGAGGTGCGCCGGCGGCGCATCGAGCTCATGATCGATCGCTATGAGTTTTGGCTGGGCCGGTTGTCGCGGGGCCAGCGCGCCCTCGTCGAGCAATGGGTGGACGCGCATCCGTCGGATGCCGCTTGGCGATTGCAACTGCGGCAAGCCCGGCAGCGTGCCTTCCTCGGAATCCTAGAGGACGCAGCGCAGCGGCAGTCCCCGGAGCAGTTGGCGGCCCGGCTGCGGGCGTTTCTTGCGGACGTGCACACGCCGGGGGAGGCGCAGGCGCGCGCCCGCCAGGAAAAGTGGGAGCACGCGCGGGCGCAATTGACGGCCGAGCTATTCAATGCTGCCACGCTCGCCCAGCGCGAGCGGGCGAGGGAGCGCTTGCGCAGGCTGGCCGAAGACTTCCTGGACTTGTCCCGGCAGCGGGGTGCGCGCTGACGGGTAGCTGCACAAGGCGACGGCGGGTTTCAGCCGGCCAGCAGTTTCTCGATTTCCCGGATCACGCGCGCGTCGGTCGGCTCGACGGCACTCGGGAAGGACGCGACCGGCTTGCCATCGCGGGCGACCAGATACTTGTGGAAGTTCCACTTGGGCGGCTGCCCCGTGGCTTGGGCAAGCGCCGCGAATAGCGGATTGGCGCCCTCTCCCTTGACCACCGATTTGGAGAAGATGGGAAACTTCACCCCATAGGTGTTGAAGCACAGGTCGGCGATCTGTTCTTTGGTGCCGGGCTCCTGTTGCCCGAAGTCGTTGGAAGGAAAAGCAAGCACCACCAGCCCGCGCTCGCGATACCTGGCGTAGAGCCGCTCCAGGCCCTCGTACTGGCGCGTGTAGCCGCAATAGCTCGCCGTGTTGACCACCAGCAGGACCTTGCCCCGGTACTGGCAAAGATGCTGCGGTGCTTCGTCCTGCAGGCGCGGAAAACTCACGTCGAGCAGGGCGGGGCAGGCAGAAGGACCGGCGGCATCGGCCGAGCGGGCGGTGGGTGGGGCCAAGGAAAGTACCGCGGCGGCGAGCAGAAGCGCACTCAGCCAGGCCAGGCGCCGGCGGTCGGGACGGGCGGCGCTTACGGAGTGGAACGGTTTCATGTACGGCTCCTCCGGCAGGCGCGCACCGTCAAAGGAAAACGGCGAGCACGCCTGCGTACCAATATAGCCGGTCTTTGAAGATTTCGCCGTTGGCGTAGAGGCCGATCAGGGGCAAATCGCCCAGCTGCTCGTGGACCAGCTGCATTTCTGCAGAAGGGCCGCCAAAGAGCGTGCCGGTGCGGCCAAGGCAGGAGATGTAGAGCGCACCGCGCACCCGGTGCATGCCGCCGTATTCGGATTCGATCTGCGCACGCAGCGCGGTACACGCGCGGACCAAGTCGGCCTGCGCTGCGCCCCGGTCCCGGCGGCAGAAGACCACGTGGTCGGCCGCCTCCAATTCCGTGCCGATGGCCAGTGCGCCTTCGTGCGGGTCGACGCCGATCAACGGCCGCACCTGGTAGTCGCCATGCATGAAGGCGTCGCCCGTGCCCATGCCGACGAAAGTACCCTGCAGCATTTGCACCGCCGTCGGGATTTGGCCGCCTGGCGCGTAGGCGCCGCGGTGGGGGCCGGCCTTGAGGGGCAGGCCCATGTCGCGCATGAGCACCTCGAGCGCCGGTGCGCCATCTAGCCGGCTGAGCCGGTGCCCGGTTGATTCGGTGATGCGGTGCACGGGGCCGATGGGTTGGCAGCTTTGGCTGACCCGGCTGACCACGGTGACGTTCTCGGATAGCACGACGCCAGACAGTCCGCCTGACAGGACGCGGTTGGCGATGGTGGTCTGGGGGTGGCGGCTGCTGGAGACTCCGCCGAAGACGGCGGCACCGGCCAGCTTGCCCAGCATGTCCTGGATCAGGTCCGGCAGGTCAGGGGTCGCGGCATCGGCGTGGACGAGGGCCGTCCATGCGGCGCGGCGGCCGTCCGGCGTCCGGGCTTCCCGCCCGGGCGGCCGCGCGGCCCCGGAGAAAATGCGAAAGTCGTCGGGAGCGAAATCGGCCAGCATCAGCGCCATAGCCGGTTCGTCGATGTATTCGGCCATGCCGGCGGCGATGCCCACGCCAATGGCGCCTGTCCAGTGCGTCACACCGGTGCGTTCGCGCAGGAAAGCGAGAATCTCGGCCGCTTCGGCGGCGTGGTGGTCCGTCAAGTACAGAAAGCCCAACGTAGCGCCTGCACCTGCGCCGGACCGGCTGGCCCGCTCGATCTGGGCAAGGCACAGCGAGGCCGACATGCGCCAGTCGGGGTGCGTGGCATGGGCCCAGGGGAACTGCCCGCTCATGGCTCGACTAGGCCTTCGGAGGCCGCGCGCGGCGTGGCGCGGGGCCGCCGGGCTTGGCAGCCGGCTTGCGCGCGCCAGACGGCTTGGCGACGCTGGTTTTCGACTTGGACGCGGGGGCGGGCGACGGCGTGCCAGGCCCAGCCGTGGCGACGGCAGCGATGCGGTCGAACTGTTCCTTCAGCATGTTCCACCAGGCGCCCGCTCCCGGCGCTTCGGCGGCAGCGTTGGGCTGGGAAGCCGATGAGGCGTTGCCGGCGGCACCGGGCTGCGGTTCGGCCGGCTTGCGCAGTCCGAGCGCGACTTCCAGCGGCGAGGGGGGCGCCTCTTGGCTGCCGCAGGCCTGGGCCGCACCGGCTGCCTGGGCGAAGGAGCGCAGCGTCGAGATGGTGGCGCGCTGCACTTCCAGGCCTTGGATGGTTCCGCGCAGCATGGTGAGGTTCAGGTTCAGCCAGTTTTCCACGGCCCGCAAATCTGCGAGGCGCCGGTCGAGTTCGTCCAGCCCCGTCGTGGGCGAAACCGGCGCCTGCGACAGGGCGCCGAGCGAGGCCCAGACTTGCCGCATCATCTCCAAGCTTTGCAGCACCGGGTTGGCGACGTTGGAATCGCCTCCCGGCAACTGCAGGCCCGGGATGCCGAACGGATGGGCAGTGCCGGAAGCGTCGGAGGATGGAGGTGCCATGGCAATTCCCTTGGTCGCAGGGCGCTACTCGGGCGCCGCGACAACCTGATCGATGGCGCCGAACAGGCTGGCGCCGTTTTCGTCGAACATTTCGATGCGGATAGTGTCGCCGAATTTCATGAACTCGGTGGTGGCGACCCCATCGGCGATGATTTCCCGGCACCGCTTCTCGGCGATGCAGGCATAGCCCACCTGGGGATCCTTATTGGAAATAGTACCCGAGCCGACGATGCTGCCCGCTCGGCAGTTGCGGGTCTTGCAGATGTGCGCGATCAGCCGCGGGAAATTGAAGACCATGTCCGTTCCCGCATGCGGCCGGCCGACCACCTTGCCATTCCACGTGACGACCAGCGGCAGGTGCACCATGCCGTCGCGCCAGGCATCGCCGAGCTCGTCGGGCGTGATGGCGACTGGCGAGAACGCCGTGGCGGGCTTGCTCTGGAAGAATCCGAAGCCTTTGGCCAATTCGTTCGGGATCAGGTTGCGCAGCGAAACGTCATTGGCCAGCATGATGAGACGGATGGCGTCGGCTGCTTCGGCTGGCGTGGCGCCCATGGCGACGTCCCCGGTGATGACCGCTACTTCTCCCTCGAAGTCGATGCCGAAGGCCTCCGAGGGGCAGACAATGTCGTCGGTGGGGCCGAGGAAATCGTCGCTCCCGCCCTGGTACATGAGCGGATCGGTCCAGAAGGTTTCGGGCATCTCGGCGTTGCGGGCCTTGCGGACCAGTTCCACGTGGTTGACGTAGGCTGAACCGTCCGCCCACTGGTAGGCGCGCGGCAGGGGCGCGGCGCATTTTTCCGGCTCGAATTCGAACGCACGCGGGGCCCGCCCCGCGTTGAGGGCGTCGTAGAGGTCCTGCAACTGCGGCGCCATGAAATTCCAGTCGTCCAGCGCCCGTTGCAGCGTGGGCGCGATCTCAGTGGCGAAATGGGCAGTTCGCAGGTCGCGCGAGACGACCATCAATTGGCCGTCGCGCGAACCGTCGCGGTAAGAAGCGAGTTTCATGGCTGCGTGATAGCGATGGAGAACGAGAAGCGAACAGTAACATGACACGGAAAGGCGTTCCGTAGCAGTCGCTAACAGCCTGCGGACGAGCGTCCGGTACGATAGAGGCGTTTCCCCCAGGCCGTGATCGACATCCGCCCGCCATGCATTCCATCTTCCGCTCTTCCCGTCGAGATCTCTTGCGCGCTGGTGCGGCGTTCGCCCTGGCTGCCGTCGCCCCACGCGGCATTGGCGCCGAACGCCGCTTGCCTCCGCCGTCTGCCGTATTGACTTACCAGCTCAGCGCGTCGGCCAAGGGCTTCAAGATCAACGCCGACAGCACCCTCGAATGGCGTCTTGGCGGCAGCGAGTATCGGATCGTCAACCGCGGCAGTTTCCTCTTCTTCAGCTTCGAATGGGAGAGCACGGGCAACATCGGCGAGGCCGGCCTCGCGCCGAGCCGCTATCGCGAAATGCGCAACAAGCGGGTCAAGATCACGGAGTTCGACTCGGCCTCGGGTCGGCTGAAGCTGCCCAGCGGAAACGAAGAGGCGCTGCAGCCCGGCACGCAGGACCGCCTGTCCGTGCTGCTGCAGCTTGCCGCCATCGGCCGCGCGGAAGGCGGGGCCTTCGCGAACGGCAAGGTCGTGTCTTTCCGCGTCGCCGGTTCCAGTCGTTCGGACAACTGGCACTTCCGGGCCGCGTCGCGCGACCAACTCTCCACGCCCATGGGCGACGTCGAGGCCGTGCACCTGATTCGCGAGCGCGACCACGACGACGGCCAGAAAATCGAGGTGTGGCTGGCCCCGGCGCACGACTGGTTGCCTGTGCGTGTGCTGTCGAACGAAGCGGACGGGGATTTTCTCGACCAGGTCGTGCGCAGGATAGAGCGGCCGTAGCGCGCGGCCGCTCTGTGGGGCCCACGGCCGCGCGCCGACCAGCGGCCCGCGAACCGATGGGCATGGCGGGCTGCCGCGGCCGCCGCCGCTCAGGGCAGTACGCGGACCTGGTCCACGATCTCGGTCGTGAACGCCGAGCGGTAGTCGACTTTCGGGCTCAGCAGTTTCTCTTGCACCATGAAGTCGTAGGTTTTCTTCCAGCGTTCGTCGGTCATGGTCAGGAGCCCGCGGGCGCGGGCGTCCCCGCCGTCGACCAGGCCGGATTGGCGCAGGGCATTGACGCCATAGTCGAGCAGCGCCTGCGTCATCTGCGGGTTGTCTTTCAGGATGAGGGCGTTGCCGGGCGCTGGGTTGCGCAGGTAACTCTTCCAGCCTTCGGCGCTCGCCTCGACGAAGCGCCGGATGGCGTCCTTCTTGGCCGCCAGGCCGGACCGGGTGGCGACGATGGTCTGCGCGTAGGGCGGGTAGCCATAGTCGCCCAGGAGGAAGACGGTAGGCTTGAAGCCGCCTTGGGTCTCTATCGTGAACGGTTCGGAGGCAAGGTAGCCCTGGACGGCGGAGTTCTTGTCTACCAGGAAGGGCTGTACCGAGAAGGTATACGGCTTCTTCTGGGCGTCGGTGAAGCCGTACTTGGTCTTGAGCCAGGGCCAGTAGGTGGTTTCGCTGGCTTGGCCGATGTAGAGCGTCTTGTCCTTGAGGTCGGCCAAGGTCTTGGGGCCGGGATGCGAAACCAGCACCGTGGGCGATTGCTGGAAGGTGGTCGCCACCGTCACCAGGGGCAGGCCTTGCTCGACGCCCTTGTAGGTTTGCAGGTCGTCTCCCATGGCAACGTCGTATTGGCCTGCCAGCAGCAGTTGCAGGACGTTGACCTGGGGGCCGCCCATCTTGATGGTGACGTCTAGGCCGTGTTTCTTGTAAATGCCTTCGGCAACGGCTTGGTAGAAGCCGCCGTGTTCGGCCTGGGCGTACCAGTTGGATCCGAATATGAGCTTGACGGGAGCCTCGGCGTGGGCGAGGTTCGCTAAAGCCAGCGCCGCGGCGGCGCACACTGTGCGGACGATCGGGAAGGCTATGCGCATCGTGCGTGTTCCGTAAGAAATAATCCTAGGGCGTGCAGCATAGTACCGATGTAGGCGGCATCTTGCCATCCGGCGTGCCGAGATGGCCGGCAGGGGTCGTCCGTTCCGCGGTGCTCAGTTCGTTTCGTGCCAGCGCGCGAGCGCGACGCGGGAAAGCAGCGTCATGGCAGCAAAGAGCGCAACCCCTGCAAGAGTGATCAACAAGAGCGCGGCGAACAGGCGAGGGATGTTGATCTGGTATCCGGCCTGCAGGATTTGGTAGGCCAGGCCGGTCTGCGAGCCGCCCGTGCCGGCCACGAATTCGGCCACCACCGCGCCGATCAGGGCCAGTCCGCAGGCGATCCGGAGGCCTCCGAAGAACGCAGGCAGCGCCGAGGGGATGCGCAGGCGCCACAGGATTTGCCAACGGCTGGCACGCTTGAGGCGGAAGAAATCCATGAGCCCCGGGTCGACGCTGCGCAGGCCCAGCACGGTATTGCTGATGATGGGGAAGATGGCGACGATGGTGGCGCAGAGCGTCAGGGCCGCGAGCGTATTCTTGACCCAGATGATGATGAGCGGTGCGATGGCGACGATGGGCGTGACCTGCAGCAGCACAGCATAGGGGAACAGGCTGGCCTCGATGACCCGGCTCTGCACGAACAGGAACGCCAGCAACACACCCAGCACCGTGGCCGCGAGCAGGGCAAGGCCGGTGATTTCCAACGTGATCCAGAGCGACCTGCTGAGCAGCTCCCAGTCCTGGATCAGGGCATGGACCACGTCCACCGGCGAGGGCACCAGATAAACCGGGACGTCGAAGGCGCGGACGGCGCCGTGCCAGAGCGCGATCACGATGAGTGCGACCAGTACCGGCGCACCCAGCCTCAGGCCGGTGTTCATGCCCATCCTCCAGCGAGCGCGGGGCGCCGAAGCCGCGTGGTCATTGCTGCCCCTCGAGCAGGGCGGCTTGCAGGCGCGCCGCTTGCATGGCAAAGCCCGGCGAGACGCGGAACGCCGCATCTCGGCTAGGCGCGTCGATCGCAATGTCGGCAATGATGCGTCCCGGACGCCGCGACATCACGATGACGCGGTCCGACAGGTAAACGGCTTCGAAAATGCTGTGGGTCACGAAGACCACGGTCAATCCCTGGTTGGCCGCCAGCCCCAGCAATTCGTCGTCGAGGTGCTGCCGGGTGATGTCGTCGAGCGCGCCGAACGGTTCGTCCATCAGTAGCAGCTTGGGTTCGGTCACGAGGGCGCGCGCGATGGACACGCGCATGCGCATGCCCCCTGAAAGTTCGCGGGGCAGGGCATCGGCGAAATCAGCCAGGCCGACCCGCTCGAGTGCATGGCGCACCCGCTCATCCCGCGCCTGCTTGCCCGCCCGGCGCCCACCGCGCTCGAGGTCCAGGGGCAGCCGCACGTTCTTGGCAACCGAGGCCCAGGGCATCAGCGTCGGGTCTTGGAAAACGTAGGAGAGCTGGCTTCCGTCCGCCCGCCGGAGCAGGGAGCCGGACGTGGGCGCGTCCAACCCGGCAAAGATGCGCAGCAACGTGGTCTTGCCGCAGCCCGACGGGCCCAGCAGGGTGACGAACTCCCCCGCCCGCACGGTCAAATCCAGGGGCGCCAGGGCTTCCACGCCGTTGGCGAAGCGGCGTGCGACCCCCCGCGCTTCGAGGACGGGGGGCGCGTTCAACCCGCTTGGCCGGTGCGGAAGAATCGCACCGTTCGTTCCGTGAGGCCGGCTGCCTCGTCATCGCCGCAGCCCGGGGGCGCAGGCTGCGGATCCACCTGGTCGAAGGCCACGTCCCCGTTCGGGTCGGGCACGCCGGTAGGCCGGAGATTGACGAAGTCGAACAGATTGCGATCGAGCAGGTGCGAGGGCGTGACGCGAGAGAGGGCATTGAAAATGTTTTCCACGCGTCCGGGGAAGGCGCGCTCCCATTCGTCGATCAGCCGTCCGGCTTCTTTGCGTTTGAGATTCTCCTGCGATCCGCACAGGTTGCAGGGGATGATGGGGAAGGCCTTCCATTGCGCATAGGCGATGAGGTCGTCTTCCTTGATGTAGGCGAGCGGCCGGATGACGGTATGCCGGCCGTCGTCGGAGACCAGCTTGGGCGGCATGCTCTTGAGCTGTCCGCCGTAGAACATGTTCAGGAAGAACGTCGCCAGGATGTCGTCGCGATGATGGCCGAGCGCGATCTTGGTTGCCTTGAGCTCATCGGCGACCCGGTACAAGATCCCCCGCCGCAGCCGCGAACAGAGCGAGCACATCGTCTTGCCTTCCGGAATGAGGCGCGTGACGATCGAGTAGGTGTCCTGCGTCTCGATGTGGAATGGCACGCCTTTTTCGGTCAGGTAGCGCGGCAGGACGTCGGCCGGAAAGCCCGGCTGCTTTTGATCGAGGTTGACCGCGACGATGTCGAAGTCGATGGGCGCGCGTTCGCGCAGCTTGAGCAGGATCTCCAGCATGCCGTAGGAGTCCTTGCCGCCGGACAGGCAGACCATCACGCGGTCGCCGGCCTCGATCATGTTGAAGTCGGTGATTGCCCGGCCAGCCTCGCGCAACAGGCGCTTTTCGAGCTTGATGCGTTCGCGCTCGAGCTTGAGCCGCGCCCGGCCGGCGTCCGGGGCGTTGGCGACGGCGGAGTCGATGGCGTTCATCTCATGCTTCCATCAGTTGTCGCGGTTCGCCGTGACTTCGATGCCTACGGCGGCGCAGTCGGCGAAGGCCTGGGGCTTGGAGACGCGCAGGCGCACTTCGCGGATTTCGGAGAACTGCGCCAGCAGCCGGGAGGCCAGCCGGTCGCAGAGGGTTTCGAGCAGGTTGACGTGGGTGCGGGTGCATTCGTCGACGATGCATTCGCGCAGCCGCCGATAGTCGAGCACCTCCTGGATGCCGTCGTGACGCGGCTTGTCCACCCCTTCCAGGTCGATTTCCGCGTCGACATGCAGGGGCTGCGTGGCGCCGCGCTCGTGATCCAATATGCCGATCTGCGCGTCCACGGCGAGGCGGTTGAAGAAAATGCGGCGTGTGCCCATGGTTGTACTCAAGGATGGCCGAGGGTCAAGTGTCCGCCGGCGGGTTCATCATGCTGAAATCGCGCTGGAAGCCCACCAGGTGCTGGCCGCCGTCGACCAGCAGCGTGGTGCCGGTGATCGAGCGGTTTTGCACTGCGAACAGGACCGCATGCGCAACGTCTTCCGGATGGCTGGCATGACCTAGCGGCGCCATGGCGTGGGTCTGGGCGAACTGCTGGGGCGTTTGCAGGTGGCTGATCATGGTCAGGCCGGGCGCCACGCCTACCACTCGCACGGCCGGCGCCAACGCTTGGGCCAGCATGGTCGTCGCCGCCTCGAGCGCGGCCTTGCTCAGCGTGTAGGAGAAGAAGTCGGGATTGTAGTTCCAGAGCTTCTGGTCCAGGAGATTGACCACCACGCCGCGCGCATCCGCCCCCCTGTCTGCCAGGGCTGCGGCGAGGTCGCGCGCCAGCGCCACGGGCGCGACGAGGTTGGGCAGCATGTGGGCCTGCAGCATGTCGAGGCTGAACGAATGTACGTCGTCGTACTCGAATGTCGAGGCGTTGTTCACCACCGCGTCGATGCGCCCGAAGCAAGCCTTTACCGACGGGACCAGGGAAGCCAGCGCGGCCTGGTCGGCGAGGTCGCAGGCGAAGCCCTCGGCCTCGACCCCTAGCGCGCGCAGCATGGCGCATGTTTGTTGCGCGTCGTCGTGCGAGGTGGCGTAGTGCACGGCGACATTCCAGCCGGCGCGTCCCAGGGTGAGCGCGATCTCGCGGCCGATGCGCCGGGCGGAACCGGTGACCAGCACAACGGGACGGGAGGAGACGGGGCTCGTTTCGCTCATGGCGGCACGGAATCCGGGACGGGGGCGGCAAAGGCCCCAAGTTTAGCAAGGCGCGGCCCCGCGCATGCGCGGGGCGGTTGCCTGGAACGTGGGACAATCCGGTGCATGAAAAAACTTCCCGACCTGGATCCCGTATCGGCCGCACATTCCCGGCGCGCGGCCCGTTTCATCGCCGACGAAATCCGCAAGGCGGGCGGCTGGCTGCCGTTCGATCGCTGGATGGCGCTAGCCTTGTACGCGCCGGGATTGGGCTATTACGCGGCCGGCAGCCAGAAACTCGCCACGGGCGGAGGTGTGCCTGCCGGCGACTTCGTCACCGCCCCCGAGCTCACCCCCTTGTTCGCGCGTACCTTGGCCAGGCAGGTTGCGCAGGTGCTGGAGGCTTGCGGCGGGGGCGAAATCCTCGAGTTCGGCGCGGGGACGGGCGCGCTGGCCGATGGGCTGCTGGCAGCGCTCGACGAAGCGGGCGTGCGGGCCTCCTATCGCATCCTCGAGGTATCGGCGGACCTGCGCGAGCGCCAGCGCGAGCGCCTCGCCGCTTATGGCGAGCGGGTGCGCTGGCTCGATGCCTTGCCGGAGTCGTTCACCGGTTGCGTGGTCGCCAACGAAGTGCTCGACGCAATGCCCGTGCGACTGTTCCGCTGGAGTGACGCGGGCCTGTTGGAACGTGGCGTCGCGCTCCACGGCGAAGACGGCTTTGCCTGGGAGGACCGGCCCGCGCCACCCGACTTGGCCGAAGCCGTGTCGGCCCGGATGCCGGCCCTGCCCGGTTACGTTTCGGAAATCAATCTCCAGGCCGAAGCCTTCGTGCGCGGCATGGGGCAATGGTTGCAGCGCGGCGCGGCCCTGCTCATCGACTACGGCTTCGCGCAACGCGAGTACTACCATCCGCAGCGCCTGGAGGGCACGCTGATGTGCCATTTCCGGCACGTTGCCCATGCTGACCCGCTGGTTGCCGTGGGGGTGCAGGACATTACCGCCCACGTCGATTTCACGGCCATGGCCGAAGCGGCGGTCGACGGTGGCCTCGAGCTGCTGGGGTATATCTCCCAGGCCGGATTCTTGATGAATGCCGGCCTGATGGACCTGCTCGGCGCGCTTGATCCGGCCGACGCCCAAGCCTACGCCCGGGCCGTCGCGCCGGTGCAGAAACTGCTCTCGCCGGCGGAAATGGGCGAGCTCTTCAAGGTGCTGGCCGTGGGGCGGGGCGTGGCGGCGCCGCTGATCGGCTTCGGCCGCGGCGACCGCAGCCATGCGCTGTAGCGACGATCGCCGGCCCTGTTCAATCTGCTTCTTCCATGCGCGCCTGTAGGGCCGCGATCCGCGCTGCGCGCACGGCATCGCGGATGCCGGCGGGCTGGGAGGCATGGCGGGCGGCGATGGCCCCGGCATCGACCGCCGCGACGGTGTTGCGCCAGGCCATCCAGCGTTCCGTGTCCAGCGGTGTCAGCAAGTTCGCCGTGCGCAGGAGCGCCTCGAAGCGCTCGGGCTTGCGCAGGGCATCGCTGCGTTCGAGCAGCGTCAACGCGCGATCCGCATCGCGGTCGACGCGAGGCAAGTCCTGGAGCGCCAACTGCAGCAGGCGCGCCATGTCATTGCAGTCGTTCGAGGCGCGCAGCCGCCGCCCCAGCGCCTGCACGTCGGGGCTGCGAACGCACAGCAGCGCGTAGCGCGACGCCAGCGGCAGGCCGCGGCGTGCCGCCTCATCCAGCGTGCCCGGTAGTCCATCGTCCATCACCAATTCGGGGGCGATGCGCGGCAGTGCGCCCGTGTCGGCCAGCACTTGCAGCATGCGCGAAGGCTTTTCTTGCATGAGCCCGCGCGACAACTCGCGCCAGACCCGTTCCGGTACGAGGGCGTCCACTTCGCCTTCGTCTGCCATTCGGCGACACAGCGCCAGCGTCTCGGGCGAAACCGTGAAGTCGGCGAACCGGGCGGCGAAGCGCGCCAGCCGCAGGATGCGCACCGGATCTTCGGCAAAGGCTGGCCCGATGTGGCGAAAGCGCCGTGCACGCAGGTCAGCCTCGCCTCCGTACGGGTCGATCAACCGTCCGTCGGGTGCCTGCGCGATGGCATTGATGGTCAGGTCGCGGCGCCCGAGGTCGTCTTCGAGCGTCACGTCCGGGCCGGTGTAGAAGGTGAACCCTTTGTACCCTCGCCCGGATTTGCGTTCGGTCCGGGCCAGGGCGTATTCCTCGCGGGTGACCGGATGCAGGAACACAGGAAAGTCGCCTCCCACGGGCACGAAGCCGCGGGCCGACATTTGCTCGGGCGTGGCGCCGACCACCACCCAGTCCCGATCGCCCGCGGGCAATCCGAGCAGTGCATCGCGTACCGCACCTCCTACGACGAATACGGACAGGCCGTCGGTGGCCGGATCGCTTCCGGTCGTGCGCTCCCGGTTGCCGGCGAGCCCGGCCGGGCGGTCAGTGCCGGCCATGGCGGGCGCGGAAAAGGTCGAAGCGGGTGATTTCCTTGCGCCCCAGGTAGCTGGGCGCCAGTGCTTCGAGCGATGCGGGATGGATGTTGAGTTCAGGGGCGATGGGCGCCTCCAGTACGTTGTCCCGTTGCAGCGAGTCGAGGTTGTCGCGCGACAGGAGAGGCCTGCCCGGCATCCATTCCATGCAGGCGGCCTGTAGCTTGCCCAGGGCCATGGGAAGCGGCAGCACTCGGCGCGGGTGGCCGCTCCAGGCGGCGGCCTTCTCGATCAGCTCCTTGAGCGTATAGGCCTGGGGTCCGGCCAGCGGATAGGTCTTGCCGTAGGTGCGATGGTCGTCGAGCGCGTTGATGATGGCCTGGGTGACATCGCCGACATAGATGGGTTGCAGGCGCGCCGAACAGCCCGCCACCGGGAGCACCGGGAAAAAGCGCGCGAGCGAGGCGAACGTGTTGAGGAAGCGATCGTTCGGGCCGAACACCACCGACGGCCGGAAAATCGTCAATGCGCCGTCCGGCCAGGCGTCGAACACCCGCCGCACTGCCGCTTCGCCGTCGCCCTTGGAGCGTTGGTACATGCTGGGGCCCTGCGAGTCGGCTCCGAGCGCGCTGACATGGATGAAACGCTTCACGCCCTGGGCGACGCAGGCCCGCGCCACGCGCTCGGGCAGTTCCACGTGCAGCCTGCGGAACGCTTTTCCGTAGGGTGTTCCGCGATCCCCGTGCAATATGCCGACGAGGTTGATGACGGCGTCCTGGCCTTCCACCAAGCGGGCGAGCTCGGCGTCGTCCAGCAAGTTGGCCTCGACGACGTCCACAGTCGGCAGCGGCAGCAGATGGCGGGCATTCATGTAGCGGCGGGTGGGGACCTGTAGCCTGCGGCCCTGGGCGGCGAGGCGCGTCACCAGGAGGCTGCCTATGAAACCCGAACCGCCCAGCACGAGTATGCGAGGGTAGATCATAGTCATCGCGTGGTACTTCCTCAGGGAATGGCGGTTGTCTCCACCGCCTGCGGCTCGACCGTTCCCAACCAAGCCTTGAGCGACTGGGGCTGCCCGGTAAACAACGCCGCGTAATAGGTGGCGTTGGACAGCACCTTCTTGACGTAGTCGCGGGTCTCGGTGAAAGGAATGGTCTCGGCAAAAATGGCGCCTTCCACCGGGCCGGGCAGGGTCGAGCGCCAGGCGTGCGGACGGCGCGGGCCGGCGTTGTAGCCGGCCGAAGCCAACAGCGGCGAACCGTCCAAGTCATCCAGGACGATGCGCAGATAGCTCGTTCCGAGCGTGAGGTTGGTGTCCATGTCGTTGACGCGGTGCGGCGCGAAATCCGACATGCCGATGCGGCGCGCCACCCATTTGGCCGTGGCCGGCATCAACTGCATGAGCCCGGAGGCCCCGGCGGTGGAACGTGCATCCATCACGAACCGCGACTCCTGGCGGATGAGCCCGTAGACCCAGGTTGGATCGACGCCGATCTCGCGCGCCTTGTCCACCAGTTGGTTGCGAAATGGCGTGATGAAGCGGAGGTTGAAATCGTGCTGCTCGCGTGTGAGCTCGGCCGTGTTGACGACCCGGTCGTACAGGTTTTCGCGGTGGGCGAGCCGGGCGGCGGCCAGCAGTTGCCTGTCGTTCATGCCGCGCAGCGCGTAGTTCCATTCCCGGACCGCCTCGGTGCGCCAGCCCAGGCGGAACAGGGCGATGGCCCGCTGCAGGCCTGGGTTGTACTGCGCTTGGGCTAGTTCTTCGGCCGTGACGGGTGCAGCCGAGGTTGGGATGGTGGTGGCAATGCCGAGCTCTTCAGCAGCCAGTTGCCCGTAGAAATGGAATTGGCCCGCGATGCGGCGGAATCCCGCCTGGCCTTCTTCCACCGCGCCCAGCGCGACGAGCCCGCGCGAGTGCCAGTACACCCACGTGGGGTCTTCGCGCAGGGAGGCGGGCATGTGTTCGATGTAGCGGATCAGCGTCCGCCAGTCCACGGGCTGTTGGCGCAGCACCATGCGCGCGCGCCAGGCCTGGTTGTACTCCGTGAGCTTGCCGCCTTCGCCCGCCCGGTACCACTCCACCGCGACGGGGTCGAGCTTGAAGGCGGCCTGCAGGGCGAACTGATTGCGCACCCAGTTTGCGTCGGCGGCGGGAAGCCGCCGCGCCCAATTGCGCTCGAAGTAGTCATAGCCGACCCGCATGTCCTGGCGGGCGAGCCGGCCCAGGGCGATGACGATCAATTCCCGCAGGGGGCGGTCTTGCGCGGCCGCGTTTTGCCGCACCAGCCACTTCATGGGTTGATCGAGCACGGCGTTGAAGGTCTTGAGCTGGGTGGCGTCGAAGACGTAGCGCGCCATGCGCCGGGCGTTGGCCAATGCGTTGACCTCCAGCAGGTCGCGCAGCTGGGTGGAAAAGTGTTCCCAGTGCATGACGCCGTCGGCCTGCAGCCGGTCATAGAGCATCCAGCAGCCATCGCCCGCCTGGAACTTGCTCATGGCTTGCTGGGCCGTGACCCGCTCGCCGCGCGCATGCCTGGCGAGCAGCACGGCACAATCGGTTTGCGGCGTATTGACGGTGGTGTCCGCCAGGGAGAGCACGGTTGCGTAATCCCCCTGCTTGGCCGCCGCCAAGAGCCACTCGCCGCGCAGCCGCTCGGCAAGGTATGTGCCGCGGTGCACGCTGACGAACTCCTGCAACTCGGCTTCTGGAAGCGGCTTGCGCGGGTCGTTCAGCTGCTGGCGCAGCCACCAGTACTGGGGATAGGCGCCCAGCATGTGGCCTTGTAGGCGCGGGATGAGCGAGCGAAGTATGTCCCAATTGCCCGTTTGTACCGCAGTCCGCGCGGCCAGCAGCGCGTCATCCAGCCCGGATGAGCCGGTTTGCGCACAGGCGCCGCCCGCGACCGCGCTTGCCACGACGATGGCAAGTGCTGTAATGCGGATTCTGTTCAGGAAAGCGGTATAGGCCATGGCAGCAAGGATAGCATCGGGAAAACCCAGGGAAGACCATCAGCCCGACCGGGCCGGCGGCGCGCCGACTGCAGCGGCACTGCGCCCCCGGCTGCGCGCGCTGCGGGCGGCCATGACAGCGGCGGATCGTGCCGCGGCGGACGCCCGCATCATCGCTTTCCTGCAAGGCAGGATACACGACTACCTGTCCGCTAGCCGTTGGGGGAACCGGCCCGTCGTGCTCTCCGCCTTTTGGCCCATCGGCGACGAACCAGACCTGCGGCCGGCGCTCCATGCGTGGGCGGGCGACTCGCGGCTCGAGCTGGCGCTGCCGGTAATCCAGACTCGTGCCGCTCCCCTGGAGTTCCGGGCTTGGACGCCCGGGGCCGCGATGGCGCCCGGCGCCTATCGGATACCGGAGCCCCAAGGCACCCACGCCTGCGTGCCGGACATCGTCCTGGTGCCGACCCTCGGGTATACGGCGGACGGCGACCGAATCGGCTATGGCGGCGGCTATTACGACCGCACGCTCGCAGCGCTCCGGTCGCGCGGCGAACCCTTTGTGGCCATCGGTGTCGCTTATGCCTGCGGACTGCTTCCGCCGGACGTCCATTTGCCCGAGCCGCATGACATGCGTTTGGACGAGATCGTGACGGAGGAAGCGGTCCTGGCCGTGCCGCGATAGCGGCGCTGCGCGCCGCGCAGGCGGTTCTTCGGGCTGGACTGACGGTGCCGGCAAGAGCCGCCGCGCGAGCGTCCGCGGCGGGTCAGCGGTTTCCGTGACGGGACCCGAGGAACCACAGGATATTCGCGGCGAGCGCCGCCGTCACGATGGCGATGGCCATCGGGTAGGGCGTGCCATTGGGCGCCGCGGCGATCAGGCCGCTGACGGCGAAGGCGCAGCCGAACTGCAGGACGCCGATCATTGCCGAGCCGGTGCCGGCGTACGGGCCCGTCTTGGACATGGCGATGGCCGCCGCGTTGCTGCCTATGAAACCCAGCGAAGCGATGATCAGCCACAGGGGCGGGATCAGCACGAAGACGTGGGTCGTCCCCGCGCATGCCAGCAACACGATGCCGGCGCCGAGCTGGAACCAGAGCGCGGCCCGGAGTAGCGTGCGGACGCTGAAACGGCGCAAGGCCGCGCGGTTGAGCTGGGCGCCTACGGCGATGCCCAGGGCCGTCAGCCCAAAGACGAGCCCATACTGTTGCTCGCTCAGGCCGAAATACTCCATGAACACAAAGGGCGAGCCGGTGATGAAGGCGAAGATGGACACTTGGGCCAGCCCGCCGACCAGCGCCGGGACGAGGAACCCCGGCTGGCGGACTAAGGTGCGGTAGGCGCGCAGCAGCGAAGAGACGTTCAGCGGCTGGCGCCGGTCGCGAGGCAGGGTTTCCGGAATGTAGCGCCAGGTCAAGGCGCCGCACAGCGCAGCGAACGCGAGCAGGAGGATGAAGATGGCCTGCCATCCGGCCGTGACCAATATCCACCCGCCCAGCAGCGGCGCAAAAACGGGCGCCACGATCATCAGCGTAATGATGAGCGACAGGGCGCGCGCGCTTTCCGCCGGCTCGTAGAGATCATTGAGGATGGCCCGGCCCACGATCATGCCGGCGCAGCCACCCATGGCTTGCATGAATCGCAGCCCGGTGAAGACGTCGATGTCGCGGGTCAGCAAGCAGCCCAGGGTGGCCAGGGCGAATAAGGCGATACCGACCAGCAGCGGGGCCTTGCGCCCGAAACGATCGATGATGGGGCCGTAGATCGCCTGTCCCAGCGCGAGGCCAAGGAAAAACGTGGATAACGTCGCTTCGATGCGGCCGGGGTCGGTGTTGTAGGCCGCCGCCATCTGGGCGAAGCCGGGCAGGTACATGTCCGTCGCAAGGGGCGCGAAGGCGGCCAGCATGGCCAGGACCAGGATCAGCCGGCCCGGGTTTTCGGCTGGGAGGGAGGAGGGATGGTTTTTCATACTGCTTCGGACGCCCGGTTCGGGAGCGGACGTCCGTCCTTCTGCGTGAGGCAAAGGGAGTTTTCTGGCAGCCGTCGACCGCGTGGTCGGTCGGCTGCCGCAGGGGAGTGCACCGCATCGGGTGCGGGCGCATCTAGCGCTCGAGCGCGTTCCAGATGGCCTGCGTGGCGTCGGCCTGGTTCATCGTGTAGAAATGCAGGCCAGGCGCGCCTCCGTCGAGCAGCGTCTGGCACAGCTGGGTCACCACGTCGTGCCCGAAGGCCCGGATCGAGGCCTTGTCGTCGCCGTAGGAAGCCAGGCGCAGGCGGATCCAGCGCGGGATTTCCGCTCCGCACATGTCTGAAAAGCGGGCGAGCTGCGTGTAATTCGTGATCGGCATGATGCCCGGCACGATGGGCGCCAGGACGCCCTTGGCCGTTGCGCGGTCCACGAAATCGAAATAGGCGTCTGCGTTGAAGAAGTACTGCGTGATGGCGCTATCGGCGCCTGCGCGCATCTTCTCGACGAAATGGTCCAGATCGGATTCCGGGTCGGGCGCCTGGGGATGCATCTCGGGGTAGGCTGCCACTTCGATGTGGAACCAGTCACCGGTTTCCTCGCGGATGAAGCGCACCAAGTCCCGCGCATATCGCAATTCGCCCATGTCGCCCATGCCCGAAGGCAGGTCTCCGCGCAGGGCGACCAGCCGCTTGATGCCAGCCGCGCGGTAGGCGTCCAGGATTTCGCGCAGGCTTTCCCTGGTCGAACCGATGCACGAAAGATGCGGCGCGACTTCATAGCCGAGCTTTTGCAGCATGGAAACGGCCCGCATCGTGCCGTCGCGCGTCGAGCCGCCGGCGCCGAACGTCACGCTGGCGAAATGGGGGTTGAGGCCTTGCAGCTGCTTGGCCGTACGGATCAACCTTTCCTGCGCGGCGATGTCGCGCGGCGGGAAAAACTCAAGGCTGAAAACCGGCGCGGCGTCCGGCGCCGCACCGGGAGAAATGGACGAACTCACTTGGGAGCAACCTGTAAGTGGCGGGTCAGTTCGGCACGATGGACGAAAGCAGACCCGAAATCAGACTGTAGAGCAGCGCCCCGATGACGGCCCACCAGAAACCGCTGACCTGGAATCCTTTGAGGATGGACCCGGCGAACCAGAACAGCAGCGCGTTCAGCACGAGCAAGAACAGCCCCAGCGTGACGATGGTGATGGGTAGCGTCAGGATGACCAGGACGGGTTTGACCAGCGAGTTGAGCAGGCCCAGTACCAATGCCGCGATCAATGCCGACCCAAAGCTCGCCACCGTGATGCCGGGCAACAGGTAGGCGACGACGAGAAGCGCTACGGCGTTGAGCAGCCAGACGAGTAACAAGGTCATCGCGAACTCCTTGCAAAGTTGGAGTCAGGGGAAGGCCGGGGCGCAAGGCCCCGGGGGACGCTGCAAGAACGATCAATAGCGGTAGTGGTCAGGCTTGTACGGACCTTCCACCGGCACGTTGATGTAGGCGGCCTGGTCCGGGCGAAGCTGCGTGAGCTGCGCACCGAGCTTCTTCAGGTGCAGGCGCGCCACTTTTTCGTCGAGGTGCTTGGGCAGTACGTAGACACGACCCTTTTCGTATTTTTCGTTCTGCGTCCAGAGCTCGATCTGCGCGATGGTTTGGTTGGTGAACGAGGACGACATCACGAACGAGGGGTGGCCGGTGGCGCAGCCCAGGTTCACCAGCCGGCCCTGGGCCAGCAGGATGATGCGGTTGCCAGAGGGCAGGATGACGTGGTCGACCTGGGGCTTGATCTCTTCCCACTGGTATTGGCGCAGCGAAGCGACGTCGATCTCGTTGTCGAAGTGGCCGATGTTGCAGACGATGGCCTGGTCCTTCATGGCGAGCAGGTGCTCGTGGGTGATCACGTGATAGTTGCCGGTCGCCGTCACGAAAATGTCGGCCTTGTCGGCGGCATAGTCCATCGTCACCACCTTATAGCCTTCCATGGCGGCCTGCAGTGCGCAGATGGGGTCGATCTCGGTGACCCAGACCTGTGCGCGCAGCGAGGCGAGCGCCTGGGCGCAACCTTTCCCGACGTCGCCATAGCCGCAGACCACGGCGATCTTGCCGGCGAGCATCACGTCGGTGGCACGCTTGATGCCGTCCACCAGCGATTCGCGGCAGCCGTACAGGTTGTCGAACTTGGACTTGGTGACCGAGTCGTTGACGTTGATGGCGGCGAAAGCGAGTTCGCCCTTCTTGGACATCTGGTACAGGCGGTGCACGCCAGTGGTGGTTTCCTCGGTCACGCCCTTGATTTGGGCAATGCGGGTGGAATACCACTTCGGATCGCGCTTGAGCGTTGCGCGGATGGACTCGAAAAGCGCCACTTCTTCTTCGCTCGTCGGGTTTTCGATGACGCTCGGGTCCTGCTCGGCTTTGGTGCCCAGGTGCAGCAGCAGCGTGGCGTCGCCGCCGTCGTCGAGAATCATGTTGGCGTAGGTGCCGGCCGGCCAGTCGAAGATGCGATGGGTGTATTCCCAGTAGTCGGCCAGCGACTCGCCCTTGATCGCGAACACGGGCGTGCCCGAGGCCGCGATGGCCGCGGCAGCGTGGTCCTGGGTCGAGAAAATGTTGCACGAAGCCCAGCGCACTTCGGCGCCGAGCGCCTTGAGCGTCTCGATCAGGACCGCGGTCTGGATGGTCATGTGCAGGCTGCCGGCGATGCGGGCGCCCTTCAAGGGTTGGGCGGCGGCAAATTCTTCGCGAATCGCCATCAAGCCCGGCATCTCGGTTTCGGCAATGCGGATTTCGCGGCGGCCCCAGTCGGCCAAGGAGAGGTCGGCGATGCGGTAATCGGGGGTGTTGGCGTTGAGTACAGCGTTCATGGGGACTCCAAATTGCTTGCCCTTGACGCCGCGGCTGAAACCGGGATGGCTCGCCGCACGGCCTGCAAAGGGCAGGATAGGGGGCGAGCGCCGTTGCCGGGGACCGGCGCCGCCGTGGCGGCTGCGGCCAGTCCGTAACCTGAGCCTGGCGACCGGCATCCGGTCGTCGCAACGCTCCTCAGGTGGCGACATTGTAGCGGGTTCCCGCCGCCGGCTGCGGGGAAAACCCCAGTGGTGACGGGTTTATGTAACAAACGAACAGAAATGAATAGGCGGAGCGTCCCCTCGGGGGAGCCTCGGGCTCAGCCCTTGCGCCGCGGATAGCCGGCGGCGAGGATGCGCTTCCAAATCGCCTGCTTCTCCTCGTCGCTGAGCATGACCCAGTTGGCCACTTCCATGGCCGTGCGGCCGCAGCCGCGGCAGATTTCGTCGAACAGGGTCGAACACACCGCTACGCAGGGCGAGTCGGCGTTGGCGGGCGGGCAGGCGGGAAACTCGGAGGCGGGACGCTTGGCAGTCATATGGGGGGAGTTTAGCGCCATCCGCGGACGAGTCCCCGCCCGGCAGCGAGGGCGTCAGGAGAAGTAAAAGCGCAACGCGTTCGCGCCGAAGATCCTACGGCGATCGGCCGGGTCGGCAATGGTTTCTTCCAACCAAGTGATGGCGGCCTCGTACGTCATGCTCGACTCCGCGCCGACGAAGGGACAGTCGCTGGCCCACATCAGCCGGTCCACGTCCACTTCTCGGTAGAGCGCCTGGGCGCAGTCGCGGGCATTCGCGCCAAGCCGGTAGGCGCCCGACATCTTGACCCAGGTGCGGCCTTTGCGCACGGATTGCAGCATGGCTTGGAAACCTTCGCAGCGGGTGCCGGCGACCGGGTCCGGGCGTCCGATGTGGTCGATCACGATTTTCACGCCTGATCGCTCCAGCGCGGGCAATACGGCAGGCAGGCGGGGCCCTTCGATGTGGACGTGCACGTGCCAATCCAAATCGACCAGCCGGCGCAGGAACTTGCGATAATCCCAGGAATCGAGGTCGGGCAGGTCTTTCATGCCGATGAAGGGCAGCCGTACGCCGCGGATGCCGGCCGCATGCATGTGGTCCAGCACCACCCGCTCCACCGAGGGGGCCGTGATGACGGTGCCGCGCAGCCGCGGCGACTTGCCCAGGGATTCGATGACGTAGTCGTTGTAGTCGCCCCATGGGCTGGCCGCGGCGATGACGGCGTAGTGCACGCCGTGCCGGTCCATGGTGTCTAGCAATTGTTCGACCGTGAAACTGTAGTCGGGGCTGTGCCGCGGATTGGGCACGAGCGGCATGTCGCGCTTGAATACGTGGACGTGGGCGTCGACCAGAACGGCGTCGGTCGCGTGAGTGGCGAAAGTCACGGAGGGCTCCTGCTAGTTTTGTTGAGTCGGGATGCCAGCCTTGCGGATGACGTCGGCCCATTTGGCGATGTCGCGCTTGAAGATGGCGGCCAGTTCGTCGCGCGTGCTGCCCTTGGCTTCGGTGCCGAGCTCTTCCAGCCGCTTGCGGATCGCGGGCTCGCCCAATACCTCGTTGATGGCCGCGTTGAGGCGGTCCAGGCGGCTCGGCGGAGTGCCCGCCGCCGCAAACAAGGCGTTCCAGCCGGCGACTTCATAGCCGGGCACGCCGCTTTCGGCCACCGTGGGCGCGTCAGGGAGCCAGGCCGAGCGGCTCGTGCCCGTGGCCGCCAGCACCCGGGCCTGTCCAGAAGTGATGGCGCCCTTGAGTGCGGCATAGGATTCGAACATGACGTCGATGTCGCCGCGCAGCAGCGCGGTCAGCACTTCGGGTGTGCTCTTGAACGGCACGACCATGGCGTTGAGCCCGGCCATGGATTTGAACAGCTCGGCCGAGAGGTTCTGCGTGCTGCCGGGGTTGATGGTGCCGAGCACTACTTGGCGCTTCTTGCCTTCTGCCAGCAGGTCGGACAGCGATCGCAGCGGGCCCTTGGCATTGGCCAGCAGCACCAGGTCGAAGTAGGCCACGGTCGAGATCGGCTCGAAATCCGTGACCGGGTCGTACGGCAGCTTGAACAAGGTCTTGCTGATGGCGGTGCCGTTGGCAAACACCGCCAGCGTATAACCGTCGCGGGGCGCGGCCAGTACGGCGTTTGCCGCGACCACGCCGCCGGCGCCGGGCTTGTTTTCGACGACGATCTGCTGCCCGAGCCGTTCCGAGAGCTTCTGGGTGACGAGCCGGAGCGAGATGTCGGCCAATCCTCCGACGCCGAACGGCACGATGACTTTGATGGGTTGGTCGGGATATTTGTCTTCCTGGGCCTGAAGCGGGGCCATGGCGAAAGACAGCATGGCGGCGAACGCCGCGCGCCGCCACCGCCGGGCGGTCCGCGGCCTGCTGACGCAGTCGAGCATAGGGGTCTCCTCTTGTTGTGGCCCGCTGCGCCGGTCGCAGCGCGCAGGGCCGTCGCTGCGCAGCAGTCTATGCAGGCGGCGGACTACCGACAAATGAATTGTTTGACGGATTTATTCATGCCGTTCATCGATGGCGGCGAGTCTTTGCCGGATCTCGTCGACCAGGAGCTCGCGCATGGCCTGTGCCGGCGGGGGCAGTATGGCGCCATGGCGAGTAATGACTGCCAAATGGCGCGTCACCCGGGGGCCGGTGAGACGGCGCACCACCACGCCCGGCGCCTTGATGGCCGACAAGGCGGGCACGACCGTAACTCCCAGGCCGCTTGCCACCAGGTCCAGCGCGATTGCAGTGTGTTGCGCCTCGTACACCCAGCGGAATTGAAGGCGGCGGTCGCCGAGCGCATCGTCGATGGTCGCGGCATTGCCCGCGGGCAAGCTGATGCGGATCAGCGGTTCGCCGCGCAGTTTCTCCCAGTCCAGGGACTGGGCGCGCGCCAGCCGGTGCCGGGGCGGGCAAACGAGGGCGAACGGTTCCTCGGCAAAGACTTCCATGTCGAGTCCGAACCGGTTCGAACTGGCGAGCGAGACGCCGAAGGTCGCGGTCCCGTTGTGGACGTGTTCGGCGATTTCGCCGATGGAGTCATCCAGCACGCGCACGGCGACGTCCGGGTATTGCGCGGTAAAGCGTTGCAGCGCGGGGGCGAGCTGGGTCGCGGCGAGGGTGGGTAGGCAGCCGAACACCAGCCAGCGCGGCGCGGACCGGGCGTGCTGCCGCACCGTGTCGTACGACAGTTCCAGTTCCCGCATGGCCTTGCGTACCCGGGGCAAGAGGGCGCGGCCGGCGTCGGTCAGCGTGATGGCGCGCGTGGTGCGGGTCAGCAGTTTCATGCCCAGGCTGTCTTCCAACTTGCGCAATCGGTGGCTGATTGCAGTTTGCGAAAGATTCAGGTGGGCGGCGGCCGGAAGAAAGCCGCCTTGCTCGACGATGCAGAGAAAAGCCTGCATACCGAGGAAGTCGATTTGCATGGGAATGCCTCGTCTGGATGCCGGACAGCCGTCCACATTATCGCCGCGCCCGACTATGCACGAAATTCATGAAGTGGTGCAAAACAATCATTTGAGCCTCGCGCAGCCCTTATCTAAGCTCTGCGTCCCGCAAGCGTGGAGGATGGATACGATGCTGTTGCGTGTTGCTGGCGGGGCGCTGCAAAGCTGCGCCGCGTTCATGGTCGCTGCCGGAATGGCTTGGGCCGCTCCGGTCGGTGCGGCCGATTATCCGGCCAATAAGCCCATCACGATGGTATTGCCGTTCCCGGCGGGCGGGTCCGTGGATGCCGTCGCACGGATGCTGGCGGCGCAGATGGGCAAGCGGCTGCAGACGCAGGTCGTGGTCGAGAATGTGCCCGGTGCCGGCGGCGTGATCTCCACCCAACGCGTCGTCCGCGCCGCACCGGACGGGCATACGCTCTTGTTCACCACGCCGAACCACACCATCAACCCGGCCGTGATACGGAACCTGGCTTTCGACACGGAAAAAGACCTTGCGCCCGTGGGGCTCGTGGCGCAAATCCCGGAGTTGCTGGTGGCGAGCGGCAAGCAGCCCTTCGATGACTTCAAAGGCTTCGTGGATTACGCCCGAAAGAATCCGGGCAAGCTGACCTACGGTTCGGCCGGCAACGGGACGCTGCCCCACGTGACGATGGAGCTCTTGCTGCTCAAGCTCGGCCTGAGCGTGGTTCACGTGCCCTACAAGGGGGCGGCACCGGCGCTCAATGATTTGTTGGGCGGCCAGATTGCCCTCAAGATGGATACCGTCACCACGTCCCAGCCGCATTTCGCGAGTGGAAGGATCAAGCCGCTCGCCATCGCCAGCGCGTCGCGTTCCAAGTTGCTTCCCGACGTGCCGACCATCGCAGAGTCGGGCGTGCCGGGTTACGAGGGCATATTGTGGCTGGGCGTGCTCGCGCCGTCCGCCACGCCGCGTGCGGTGATCGATGTGCTGCACCGGACCATGGCCGAGATCGGGCGCGACCCGTCATGGGCCGCCCAGTTGGAAGCGGCGGGCGTGGAGCCGCGTACCACGACGCCCAAGGAATTTGCGAAGATGATTTCCGCAGAGATTGCGCAATGGAAAGACGTGGTGCGGCGTTCCCGCATCACGATTAATTGATCGCCGAGATGACCGAAGCTACGCTACCGCCCCTGACCCCTCCGCCCGATCCGCATCCGCGCAAGCCCCAGTTGGTGGCGCCGGCAGGCGCCATCGACTGCCACGTCCACTTGTTCGGCCCGGCCAGCCGCTATCCCTTTCATCCCGACAGCAAATACCGGTCGGCCGACGCGTTGCCCGAAACGAATATTGCCCTGCAAGACACCTTGGGGTTGAGCGGGGCCGTGGTCGTCAGCGGCGCGGGATACGGTCCGAACACCGCCCATCTCGAAGAGGTGTTGACGCGGTTTCCGCATCGCTTCCGCGGCGTCGCGCTGTTGCCGGACGACGTGGACCGGGCGACGGTCGCGCGGCTGGACGCGCTGGGCGTGCGCGGTGCCAGGTTCGTCAGCCCAGGGCATCGCGGCGCGCTGCCGCGCTTGTCCTCCCCGCGCATCCCTGAGCTGGTGGCCGAGTTCGGCTGGCACGTCCAGTTTTACCCCCACGGCACCGACCTCCTCGAGCATGCCGATACCCTGCTGGGCCTGCCCAATCGCATCGTGCTGGATCACTTCGCCTGCATTCCGGCGGCCGGCGGCGTGGACCAGCCCGCGTTCCGGCGGCTGCTGGACATGCTCGATACCGGCAAAGTGTGGGTGAAGATCTCGGGTCCCATGCGGTGCACGACGCAAGACTACCCTTATTCGGAGGTCACGCCCCTGGCGCGGGCGCTGGTGCGGCACGCACCGGAACGCCTGCTATGGGGCAGCGATTGGCCGCACACCAACATGCACGGCCGGAGCATGCCGAACGACGGCGACTTGTTCGACTTGCTGGCGGCATGGGTGGACGATGCTGCGGTGCTCGAACGGATCCTCGTGCACAACCCCCGCGAGGTGTACGGGCCCTTCGGCAAGGAAACGGCACAGGGCTAGCGCCCCCCTCGGGCGCCGGCGGCCCTGTCTTTCATCAAGAGAAAAAGGCGAAGCGGCATGCACTGCTTCGCCTCATCTTTCGGCCCGCATGGGCCACGCCAAACGGCAGCTTCAGCGCGCTGCCCGCAGCGCCGCGGCCTTGTCGGTCGCTTCCCAGGTGAACTCGGGCTCCGAGCGTCCGAAATGCCCGTAGGCTGCCGATTTTTGGTAGATCGGGCGCAGCAGGTCCAACATGTTGATGATGCCCTTCGGACGCAGGTCGAAGTGCTCGCGCACGAGCTTGGCGATCTGGTCATCGGGCAGCACACCGGTGCCGAACGTATGCACGGTGATGTTGATCGGTTCGGCCA
Source organism: uncultured Pigmentiphaga sp. (assembly GCF_937950555.1). NCBI lineage: Bacteria > Pseudomonadati > Pseudomonadota > Betaproteobacteria > Burkholderiales > Alcaligenaceae > Pigmentiphaga > uncultured Pigmentiphaga sp. The sequence continues at coordinate 124,080 of NZ_CALFCW010000071.1, forward strand.
CGCCAATGGCGTAGCTGACCTGGATCTGCGCACGCGTGGCCAGGCCGGCGGCGACGATGTTCTTGGCCACGTACCGGGCCGCATAGGCGGCTGACCGGTCCACCTTGGACGGATCTTTGCCCGAGAAGGCGCCACCGCCGTGCGGGCAGGCGCCGCCATAGGTGTCGACGATGATCTTGCGGCCGGTCAGGCCGCAATCGCCTTGCGGACCACCGATGACGAAGCGGCCCGTGGGATTGACCAAGTAACGGGTCTTGTCGGTCAGCAGGCCTTCGGGGAAGGTCTTCTTGATGATCTCTTCGATGACCGCTTCGCGAATCGTTTCCTGCGAGACGTCGGGAGCGTGCTGGGTGGAAAGCACGACGGTGTCCACCTCGACCGGCTTGCCGTCCACGTAGCGGAAGGTGACCTGCGATTTGGCGTCGGGCCGCAGCCAGGGCAGGCGGCCGTCTTTGCGCAGCTCGCTTTGGCGCTGGACGAGGCGGTGCGAATACCAGATCGGCGCGGGCATGAGGTCGGGCGTTTCGTCGCAGGCATAGCCGAACATCAGGCCTTGGTCGCCCGCGCCTTGGTTCAGGTAGTCGTCCGAGGCGCGGTCCACGCCCTGGGCGATGTCGGGTGATTGTTTGTCGTAGGCGACCAGTACCGCGCAGCCTTTGTAGTCGATGCCGTAGTCGGTGTTGTCGTAACCGATGCGCTTGATGGTTTCGCGGGCGATCTGGATGTAATCGACGTTGGCGCGCGTGGTGATTTCCCCCGCCAGGACGACCAGCCCGGTGTTGCACAGCGTCTCCGCGGCGACGCGGGACGTCGGGTCTTGCGCGAGGAGGGCGTCCAGGATGGCGTCGGAAATTTGATCGGCGACTTTATCGGGGTGTCCTTCGGAGACGGATTCCGAAGTGAAAAGGTAGGAATTGGCCACTCGATAGTCCTTTAAAAGCTGACCGGCGTGCGAAGGGCGAGCCGGCTATCGGTTCCGCGGCGTGTTGCACGTCGGTCTGGGACCGGTTTCGAGCAGCGACGCTTTAGCGGCATTTATGCGCGCGCCGGGAGCCGGCGCCGCGATCGCCCCGCAAGTTGTCTGTTAACTCGGCGATCTCCGTTATTTTAGGGGAAAATCCCTGGGTGGCCCATCCCTGTCGTTTTCGAATCCCCGATCGATGTTTCTGACTCTTTATCGTTTACTCGCCCGGCTGCCCCTGCGGTGGTTGCATCGCCTTGGACGCTGGCTGGGGCTCTTGGTCTACCGGAGTTCCTCCGACTACGCCGCGCGCCTTCGCGCCAACGCCGCCCTTGCCGGCTATGCAGGCGAGGCTTTCGTCCGCCGGTCGGCTGCGGCTGCCGGGGAAGGGGCGCTGGAGATCCCGCGTGTCTGGTTCCGGCCCGACCAGGCCTTGGCCGAGTGCCATACCGATGACTGGGACGTCGTGCAGGCTGCGCTTGACGAGGGCAAGGGCATCGTCTTCCTGACGCCGCACCTGGGGTGCTTCGAGGTTGCCGCCCGCTATTACGCCCATCGGGGCGGTCCGATCACGGTGCTGTACCGGCCGCCGCGCAAGGCCTGGGTAGCGCAGCTGGTCGAAGGCGGGCGGCGCGGCCCCAACCTCGATACGGCGCCGGCCAATCTGCAGGGCGTGCGCCAGCTGGTGCGCGCCTTGCGCAAGGGCGAGGCGGTCGGCATCTTGCCGGACCAGGTGCCGGGCAACGGCGAGGGCGTTTGGGCGCCGTTTTTCGGCCGGCCCGCGTTCTCCATGGTGTTGCCGGGACGGCTGGCTTCCCAGACCGGGGCAGCGGTGGTGCTCGCAGCGGGCGAGCGCCTGCCCGGCGCCCAGGGATGGAAGATTCATTTCGTGCGGTGGCCCGGGCCGGTGCCCGAGACGCCCGAGGCCCAGGCTGCGTGGGTCAATGCCGGCATGGAGTCGATGATACGGCGTTGCCCTGAGCAATATCTCTGGGGCTACAACCGGTACAAGGCGCCTCGCGGCGAAGCCCCGCCGGCGGCGTAGCTGCCGCGCCCGCATGCCCGTCGCGCCGCCCCCGCGGCGCCGATGTGAGTTTCGCTCACGACCCTCCCTCACTATTTCGATTGAGCGCACCCTGCGCGCTACGCATGATTCGTCTGGCCGGCGCCGGCATCGGGCCGGCCGTGAGAATCACGCAAGCGCGAGGAGACCATGCTTTCATCGTTCACCGTCCTGGATCTCACCTGGGTGCTGGGGGGGCCTTTCGCGGGCCAGTTGTTGGCGCAACTGGGCGCGGAGGTCGTCAAAGTCGAGCCGCTGGAAGGCGACTTGGCGCGGCAGGTGTCCCGGCACGCCATGGAGTTCGAGGGCGACCCGGGATTTTTCCTGTCAGTCAATCGCGGCAAGAAAAGCATTGCGCTGGATCTCAAGCACCCCCGCGGACGCGAAGTCCTGTACGACCTCGTCCGGCGCAGCCATGCCATGCTCTACGGCTTCGCGCCGGACGTTCCCCAGCGCCTCGGCTTGGACAAAGACTCCCTGCTGGCGGTGAACCCCCGGCTGTGCATCGCCCAGCTAATCGGCCTGCACGACCAGCCCCCGTTTTCCAACGCCCCCGCGTTTGACTTGATCGTGCAAGCGTTGGGAGGCGTGATGAGCATCACGGGAGAGCGCGATGGCAAGCCAGTAAGAGTGGGCTACCAGATCGCCGACTTGGCCGGAGGCCTGTATCTCGCGCTGGCCTGCGTCGGCGGCATGCTGAAGGCCCTGCGCGAAGGCCGTGGGGAGCTGGTGCAGGTATCACTGCTCGACTGCCAATTGGCGCTGTTGACTTGGCAAGCGCAGAACTATTTTCTTTCTGGCGAGGTACCTGCCGCGAACGGTGCGCGCCACCCCGTCATCGCGCCCAGCGACATCTATCGCTGCCTGGACGGGCGCTACATCGCCATTTCGCCCACGGGGCAGCAGTTCTGGCGGACGTTCTGCGCGGCGATCGGGCGCGAGGACCTCGCCAGCGATCCCCGGTTCAAGGAAGCCAAGGACCGCATCGAGAACGTGGATGCGCTCACGGAGATCCTGAACGAGGTGTTCGCCGCCAAGAGTTCGGCGCAATGGGGCGAGGAGCTGTTCGCCAAGCGCGTGCCGGCCGCACCGGTCAATGACGTCGCGCAGGCCGTCGCCCAGCCGCTGGCCAAGATGCGCGCCATGGTGGAGGAGCTGCCCCATCCCCGGTCCGGCCGACCCATGCGCTTCCTCGGCAACCCGTTCAAGTACGAAGGGGGCCAGCCTCTTTCCTATCCGCCCGCCTTGGGCGGGGACACCCGCGATCTATTGCGGCGACTGTGCGGTTACGACGATGCCGCGATCGACACCTTGGTTCAACAACGAGTGATTTCCGAAGGAGGAAGAGCATGACGCGACCTAGCGAAATCAAGCCCCGGGAAGGCGACTTGCCTGCAGCGCTGTACAAGGATTGGCAAGTGGGCGCGGAGTTTCCCGAGTTGCGCTTCACGATCACGCCGGACGTCATCGACGAGTACATGTCTGTCGTGAACGCGACGCCCGAGGCCTATGTGATCGATGGGCGCCGCGCTGCGCCGCCCAATGTCGTGGCCGTCTACCTGATGGCCGTGATGTATCGCAAATATCCGCCCCAGCAGGGCGGCATCATGATCGGCAACACCTTCACCTTCTACCATCCCATCTGGGCCGATGAAGACACGGTCGTGGTCGGCACGGGCAAGGTCGAGGACAAGTACGAGAAGAAAGGCCGGAAATACATATGCTACTCGGTCGACTTCACGCGGGACGACGGCCAGAAGCTGACCCGCATCCTGCACACCTCCGCTTTTCCGGAATGAGGACAACCATGGAACGGATCATTCCCCAGACCCAGGACATGTTCGACGCCTATGGACGGCTCAACGGCGACAACGACATCCTGCACTACGACCCGGAATACGCCCGCAAGCGCGGCTTTCGCGGAACCCTGGGCCACGGCCTGATGTACCTGGCATACGTTGCCGATTTGGCGGCCCGCAAGTACGGCAAGGACTGGCACTACCGCGGTGAGATTTCGGTCAAGTTCATCGCACCGGTGTGTCCCGGCGATGAGTTGAAAGTGTCGCTCGACGACGAGGGCCAGGCGCAGTGTGAGTCCCAGTTCGGCAAGACCCTGGTCGGGTATGCGCGCTTGATCTGAGCCCGGCGTTTCTATAGCGGAGCGGCTGCGGCGGGCACGTCACGCCGTGCTTGCAGCGCCGCTTCGCACCGCGCCCAGCACTTCCTCGCAAAGTTTGTCCGACTCGATCCCTTGTTCCTGCAGCCACGCGAGGAAGTCGTCCAGCAGGTCGCGATGGCGGGCATGCGGCGACACAATGAGGAAATAACTCGGGTCGTAGACCTTGGGCGCGCCCAGCGGCGCCGCGAGACGGCCGGCGGCAAGGTCGTCGATGGCCAGCGGTTCGGGCACCAAGGCGATGCCGAGTCCGTCCACGGCGGCTTGGTGCGCAAAGTACATCTCTTCGAACATCAAGGTGCCACCCGGGGCGACTGTTTCCAGGCCGGCGGCGGCGAACCATTGCTCCCAGGCGTGCGGGTGCGTCGATGCGTACAGCAGCGTGTGGTGCCGTAAGTCCCGCGCTTCCCTTATTGGCGCCGTTTCCAGGATTTCCGGCGCGCAAACGGCCACGAGGTTGGTGCGCAGGAATTCGTGGCAGGAGAACCGGGGCAGGGGGCCGCTTAGTCGGCGAATGACCGCATCAAGTTCGGGCAGCGCCATCGTTTCGACCGCGGCGATGCCCGTCGTCAGGCGTAATTCGACTTCAGGATGCTTCCGCTGAAAGCCCGACAGCCGCGGGATGAGCCATTTCATCGTAAAGGTGGGCGGCGCGTTCACGGCCAGCACGACGCGCCCCGCCTTGCGTGTCAACGCATACGTAGAGAGCGCGATGCGATCCAGCGCCGGGCCGACCTCCGAGAGCAGGGCGCGGCCTTCTTCGGTGAGTTGTATTTGGTGGTTGGACCGGTGGAAGAGCGCGAGGCCGAGATGGCTTTCCAGCGCGGCCACCTGGCGGCTCACCGCGCCGTGCGTGACGCAGAGTTCGTTGGCGGCCTTGGTAAAGCTCAGGTGGCGCGCAGCTGCTTCGAAGGCGCGGATGGCGTTCAGAGGGGGAAGCCGTCGCATCGTATGAAGAAAACTCACAACCTCATGAGATTAAATGGATTGTGCGCGAGCTGCTTCTTTTACACAGTAAGCCCTGCCGTCTAGGCGTTGCGCCGTTTGTCGACGGCAGCGCGGGGCGGCGACTGGCTGAACTGTCCCGGCCTCGTGCCGGACGGTCCGACTATAACAGCAACGACCGGAGACATGATCATGAAGGGCCGCAATTCTCGCGTATTGCATTTTCTCCCGTGGTCGATCTGTCTGGCTCTCGCGGGACTGGGCGCCGCCAGGGCGGAGTATCCGGACAAGCCGGTACGCATCGTCTGCGCCCATGCGCCGGGGGGTGCGGCCGACCAGTTGTCGCGCATTGTCGCCGACAAGCTCGCCCATGAATTGAACCAGGCCGTCATCGTCGAGAACCGTCCGGGCGCCAGCACGATGCTCGCTGCCGAGCAGGTCGCCCGCGCGCCGGGCGACGGGTATACCCTCTTGATGGCGACCGTCACCACGCTGTCGATCAATCCTGCCCTCTACGGGCAATTGCGCTATGACCCGGTGAATGACTTCACGCCGATTACGGTCGTGGCCTCCACGCCGTTTTTCCTTGCCGTCAACGCCTCGGTGCCGGCCCGAACCGTCCAGGAGCTGATCGCCCTGGCCAAGGAGCGGCCGCGGGCGCTGAACGTCGGTTCATCCGGCACCGGTACGTCGTCGCACTTGGCGGCGGAATTATTCAACGACATGGCGGGCGTGCAGACGGTGCACGTTCCCTACAAGGCCACCGCCACGCGCAACAATGAGCTGGCGGCGGGCGTGATACAGATGATTTTCGGCAATGACGTGATGCCCATCGCCAACAGCGGCAAGGCGCGCGTGCTGGGCGTGACGTCTTTGACGCGTCTCTCCGGTTATCCCTCGATCCCGACGGTGGCCGAAAGCGGCGTGCCGGGCTTCGAAGCCAGTGTCTGGTACGGACTGGTCGCTCCTCGAGGGACCCCCGACGAGGCCGTGCGCATCTTGCACGCCGCGCTCGTCCGCATCCTTGGCCAGCCGGAAGTGAAAAAACAGATCATGACCGCCGTCGGTGGCGAGGTCGTGGCCAATGCCCCCCGGGACTTCGGCGCCCTCATCGTGAGCGACGCCGCGAAATGGGGCAAGGTGATCCAGCGCGCCGGCGTGAAGGTCTCGGCCGAGTAACTAGGGCCGGTTACCGGACGTCGGCCAATATGGGCTGGAGCCCGTGCTCCATGGCATGGCGCGATACCACCAGTTCCAGCCGGAGCAAGGCACGGGTTGCGCCGACGAACAGCTTGCGCGCAGCCCTTTCGTCAAGCTGGTCGAAGTCGATTTCCGTAAAAACCACAGCGGGCGCGGCCTGGCCTTTGAAACGGTAAACCGACTCCATCAACACTTCGCCCGCCGAAAACTCCGGTTTGCCGAACAGATCGTACCGGCCGGTGAAGGTTCGCATGGAGTGGGGGCCGAGCTGGGATTGGCCCAGCAAGGCGGAACTGTCTCGACCGCGGAAACAGACCACGGCGATGTCGGCACGCTTGAAGCCTGCCGCCAAGCATTGCGAGATCGCCTTCTTGGTGTGGGCCAGCAGTTCCGCTTCGTTTTCGTAGACTTGCACGTGGAGGCCGCCGACGGCGATGGGGCCGCGGGGCTCGATGTACAGGCCGTCGGGCAGCAAGCGGTCGAGCATCTTGACGATGCTGCGCGGGCTCCGGTAGTTGCTCTGCGCCCGCATCGTCACCCAGCCGGGCAGCTGCACGGCGGGTTTGCCATACAGGTTCTGCATCGGGTCTTCGAGCCAGACCATGCGCGCGTCCTCCCGCGCGTGGCGCAGGACCTGATCCCGCCATTCGTTCGAAAAGTCCTGGCCTTCGTCGACGATGATGGTGTCAAAGCGCAGGTGGTCCGGCACGGCCTCGCGCGCCGCCCGTTCGACCAGGTCGTCGAAGGCATGGGGGCCGGAGAAGTCGACCGGTTGGCCCGCAGCATGAAGCACCTTGTCGCACAGGGTGTGGAAGGTGCATGCCAAGCCGCCTTCGGGTGCAATGCTGTTGAAATGGTCTGCCAGTGGCCGGTTGAAGCAAACGTAAAGGGGGCGCCGGCCCGCCTCGAGCGCGGCGCGGTACTCGGCGTGGGCGAGCTGGGTCTTGCCCGAGCCAGCCGTGCCGATGACCCGCAGCCGGAACGGTTCGAATTCCAGCCGCCGCGCCCAGTGTGCCAGGCCACCCGAGATACGGGTGACGAGCGCCCGGGCCTGGCCCACCAGCGCGTTCGCGTCGGGCTCGAGCTGGATCACGTCTTCCAGGAAGCGCCGTACCGCCGCCGCGGCCGGGGAGGACGGTGCCTGGGGCAGCGCCAGCTGGATGACCGAGCACAGGCGGTCCCGTTCTGTCGCGTCGACGATGCGCTCGGACGAAATGCCGGCCGTCTCCGGATGGCGCACGGTGTAATCCGGGCAGTAGAGCAAATACTCGATGCGGACGGCATCCAAGTGCGGCCGTCGCGCCATCCGGGAGCGCAGCACGGCGAGCTGGCGGGCGATTTGCACGGACACGTTGGTGCTATGCCCGGGGTACTTCTTGCACAGCCCGTCGGGCGTTTCTTCCAGAAAGCCGCTCAATTGCTCGATGAGCAGGAGGTCTCCCGCGGCATTGACGATCGCGAAGTCGATGTCGCCGTACACGGAAAAGCCTTGTTCCACGTTCGTCCAATGCACGGCGTGGTAGACCGTGTAGGAATCAGGCAGGCCTTTCTCTAGCGTGGCCAAGGTCTCGAGCTGGCGGCGGGCGGCGCCCATGGCGCTGATTTCCCGCCATCCGTCTGGGACGATGCGTGCCATCCTCCGCTCCTATGCGTGCGGCACGCCCGGGACGGGGCGCCTGCGGGCCCGGCGCGCACTGCACCCGGGGTGCGTGGCTGCGCCCGGTGCATGAAGGCTCCGGGCGGGCGGGAATGCGGGAGCCGCCGCGGTGCGCAGGCGGCTCGCGCGGGCATGGGTCATTTCTTCGACGGCCAAGGCGATGGGCGATCTCGTGAGCATGACCGTTAGGATACAGGCAAGCCTGCGCGCCCCGGCCCGGCGCCGCGCGGCCGCGGGTGGTGGGCCCGCCTATATAATCCCTTGATGACCTGGCACTTCACCAAAATGCATGGCGCAGGCAACGATTTCGTCGTCCTGGACGGCGTGCGCCAAGAGATCCGCCTGACCCCCGAGCGGGCCCGCAAACTCGCCCATCGCCAGTTCGGCGTGGGGGCCGACCAGATTTTGCTGGTCGAGCGGCCGACCCGGGCCGATGCCGATTTCCGCTATCGCATATTCAACGCCGACGGCGGGGAAGTCGAACATTGCGGCAACGGCGCCCGCTGTTTCGTTCGCTTCGTGCGCGAGAAGGGCCTCACGGATCGCAATCCCGTGCGCGCCGAAATCTGCACCGGCATCATCGTCCTCTCCGAACAGGACGACGGTGAGGTCAGCGTCGACATGGGCCGCACCAGCTTCGATCCCGCCGCCGTGCCTTTCGATGCGGCTGGCCTCACGCCGAAGCAGCAGGGCGAGGATTTGCTGTGGCCGCTCGACATCTCGGCGCCCGGTGAGCCCGAGCGCATCGTCTGGGTGTCCGCGGTGGGCATTTCCAATCCGCACGCGGTGCAGGTCGTCGACGACGTCGATACGGCGCCCGTCGCAAGCTACGGCCCGCGCATCGAAAGCCATCCGCGCTTCCCGCACCGGGTCAATGCCGGGTTCATGCAGGTCGTCGATCGCCATAACGTCCGGTTGCGTGTTTACGAGCGCGGCGCGGGCGAAACCTTGGCTTGCGGCACGGGGGCATGCGCTGCCGTCGCGACCGGGATACGCCGCGGCCTGCTGGATTCGCCGGTGCGGGTCCAGACGCGTGGGGGCGTCCTCACCATCGCGTGGGACGGCGAGCAGTTGCTGATGACCGGTCCGGCCGTCACTGTGTTCGAAGGCACCGTGGACGTCGACCGGCTGCTGGGCTGAGGCGGCAAGCGCGCGAAGCGCAAGCCCCTTCTATCAATGAGTCAAACCGGGAAACACATGGACGCCAACGAAGTCGCGCAATTCCTGAAGGACAACCCCGATTTTTTCGAGCGGCACGCTGAGCTGTTCGTTTCCATGAAGGTGCCGCATCCGCACGAGGGCAAGGCCGTCTCGTTGGCCGAGCGCCAGGTGCTGACCTTGCGCGAGCGGGTGCGGAGCATGGAGCTCAGGGTCGCGGAGCTGGTGCGTGCGGCGTCCGAGAACGAGCACATATCCGACCGGCTGCTGCTTTGGAGCCGCAGCCTCCTCAAAGAGCGCGACCCGCTGGCCCTGCCAGAAGTGGTGACGCGCGGCCTGGCCGAAATTTTCAGCGTGCCCCAGGTGGCATTGCGCATTTGGACCGATACCGTCGAGGGCAAGGCCGAGGGTGCCTGGCGCAGCGAGGTCTCGGCCGATGCCCGCGCCTTCGCCAATGGCTTGATGTCTCCCTATTGCGGTCCCAATTCGGGTTTCGAGGCCGCCAACTGGCTCGAGGGCGAGGCCCGCTCACTGGCCCTGATTCCGTTGCGCGTGGGCATTGCCCCGGAAGCCTTTGGCCTGCTCGTGCTGGCTTCTCCCGACGCCGAGCGTTTCACCCCCACCATGGGGACGGCCTTCCTGACGCGCATCGGGGAGCTGGCCAGCGCTTCGCTGTCGCGGTTGCTGGCCGAGGGGCCGGCCGCCTGACGGGCCGGACATGGCCGCCGCCACACCCGGGGCCGACCATGCCGAGGCTGCGCTCGGCCAGCCCATGCGCGAATGGCTCGAGCACCTGAACTCAGGCCGTCGCTATTCTTTACATACGTTGGCGGCATACCGCCGCGACCTCGCCCGCCTCGTCGAACTGGCTGGTGGGCTGCCGCTGGAACGAATCTCCCAAGGCCACATCCGGCGCTATCTGGGGCAGCTGCATGCGCAGGGCATGAGCCCGCACAGCCTCGCGCGGTTATTGGCCAGCTGGCGCGGGTTTTACCAATGGTGGGCGCCCCGCGCTGGCATGCCCGGGAATCCCGCCGCCGGAGTGAGGGGGCCGAAAGCGCCGCGCGGTTTGCCCAAGGCCCTGTCGGTGGACCAGGCGCAGGCCCTGCTCGATCATGCGGCCGCGTCGGCGCAGACCGCCGGTGGCGACGACGCGCGGCAGCAGGCCGTCGCCCTGCGCGACCTTGCCATGTTCGAGCTGTTCTATTCCAGCGGCTTGCGCCTTTCTGAATTGGTGGACTTGGACGTGGCCTATGTGCGCGAGCCGGGCTACGAGTCGTCGAGCTGGCTGGAGCTGGCCGAGGCGCAGGTCAGCGTGCTCGGCAAGGGTAGCAAGCGGCGTGTCGTGCCGGTAGGCAGCAAAGCGTGCGAGGCATTGCGCGCCTGGCTCGAGGTGCGGCCCCTGCTCGCCGTGGGCGCCCGGGGCGGCGATGCGCATGCATTGTTCGTGGGCCTGCGCGGCAAGCGCATTTCGGCGCGCGTGGTGCAGGCGCAGCTCGCCAAGCGCGGTCAGGCCGCCGGCGTGCCGACCCACGTGCATCCCCACGTGCTGCGCCATAGTTTCGCCAGCCACGTCTTGCAGTCGGCCGAGGACTTGCGCGCCGTGCAGGAAATGCTCGGCCACGCCAGCATTTCCACCACCCAGATTTATACCCGCTTGGATTTCCAGCACCTGGCCAAGGTGTACGACAAGGCCCATCCCCGGGCGGGGCGGGCGCGCAAGGGCGACGAATAGCCGCAAGGCGTCGTCGCGCCGCGGTGCCGTGCACGTTGTGCGCGGGCCGGGCCGGGGCCGCCCTGCGGCATACCGTCATTTGCACCCCCTGTTTTTTCTTTCTAGACTGACGGGTTCGCAGAAATGCCCGGATACCGGAAGCGCGCCACCGGCGCGGGTTCCGACTGCGGCATCGGCTCATGGCATTCCGCTCTTGCGCCGGTTGATCGTCGCGCGCCCGGGCCGAGGAAGTCATGAATGATGTAGTGCTCAAGCCCGGCAAGGAAAAATCCCTGCTGCGGCGTCATCCCTGGGTTTACGCCACGGCCGTGGCGCAGGTCGTTGGCAGGCCCCAGCCGGGCGACACCGTCCGCGTCGTCGACTGCCGCGGCGATTTTCTCGCCTGGGGCGCCTATAGCCCGGAATCCCAGATCCGAGTGCGTTGCTGGAGCTTCCGCGAGGAAGAGGGCATCGACGCAGCCTGGATGGCGGCGCGCGTGACCGAGGCGGTGGCCCGGCGCGCGAGCCTGGCAGGCCGGACCGACGCCGTCCGCCTGGTGTTCGGGGAGGGCGACTCCCTGCCCGGCTTCGTGGCCGACCGCTACGCCGATCAACTGGTGGTGCAATTCCTCGCCGCCGGGGTCGAGCGCTGGCGCGAGCCCTTGGTAGACGCCCTAGTCGCGGCCACGGGCTGCTTGAATGTCTATGAACGGTCCGATGCCGCGGCGCGCGAGCGCGACGGGCTGGCGGCGCGCACGGGCGTGCTGCGGGGCCGGCAGCCTCCGGCCGAGGTGGAAATCGTCGAGGACGGGGTGCGCTATGGCGTGGATGTGGTCAACGGCCACAAGACAGGCTTCTACCTGGACCAGCGCGAAAGCCGCCGGCTCGTGGCCGAGCTCGCGGCGCGGGTGGGGCCGTCGGCCACGGTGCTGAACTGTTTTTCCTATACCGGCGGGTTTTCGCTGGCCGCCTTGCGCGCTGGCGCAGCCCACGCCATTTCGGTGGACTCGTCGGCGGACGCCCTGGCCATGGCCGCACGCAATGCCGCCCGCAACGGGCTGCCTGAAGCGGCGTTCGAGTGCCGGGTCTCCAAGGTGGCCGATGCACAAAAGGCCCTGGCGGCCGAGGGACGGCAGTTCGACATCGTGGTGCTCGACCCGCCCAAGTTCGCGCCGTCGGTCCATCACGTGGACAAGGCCGCCCGTGCCTACAAGGACGTGAACCTGAAAGGCATGAAGCTCGTCAAGCCGGGCGGCTATCTCCTGACGTTTTCGTGCTCGGGGGCGGTCAGCGTAGACCTGTTCCAGAAAATCGTCGCGGGCGCCGTCATCGACTCCCGGGAGGACTTCGTCCTCCTGGAGCGGCTGGCAGCGGGCATGGACCACCCCATGCGCATGACGCACCCGGAGGGTGAGTACTTGAAAGGGCTGCTGCTGCAGCGGGTCTAAACAGCCATGGTCGCAATCGGTTACCAAAGGCGGGGGCCGAGCTTGAAATCCCCCACATCGGCCCCATTTCTTCGGCTTGCCGAAGGCATTTCGTGTTACACCGTCCGGTGTTTTGCCGATTTTGCGGCAACCGGGGGTTTGTCCGGGTTTGCCCGAGGCAAATGGCTTGTGCTGTAATCCGGCCCCGCTCGTTGGCCGGACGCAACAAGGAGTGATGCGTGGAGAATTTGGCCCGCGAGGCGATACGTGCCCAAGGGGCGCGAGTCACCGCGACCCGGGTGCACGTCTTGGCGACCCTGATGGAGGCGGCCAGCGCCCTGTCGCATCAGGAGCTGTTCGACCGCATTGGATCATCGGTTTCCGTCGACCGGGTCACGGTGTACCGGGTGCTGGAATGGCTGGTGCAGACCGGCCTGGCGCATCGCATTGCCGGAGAAGACCGTGTCTGGCGATTCAGCGTTGCGCGGCCGGGCGACGAAACGGGGCCGGACCATGCGCACCATCACCACGGCGAGCCGCATGGGCATTTCCAGTGCGACGTTTGCCGCCGCATGTATTGCATCGATGCGCCCGTGGGCATCCAGCAGAATCTCGACCGTTTGCCCGAGGGGTTCGAAGGCCGCGATGTGGAAATAGTAGTGCGCGGGCGGTGCCCGGCTTGTGTGCGCGCCGGCCGCAAGGCGGGCAACGGGCGCAACGCGCATTGAGGCGTCCATGGGGACGCATGTGCAAGGAGTTGTATAGATGAAGGCTGCGGACACTACACCGAAGCAGATTCCGGTAACTGTCCTGACGGGATTCCTGGGAGCAGGCAAGACGACGCTGCTCAATCGCATTCTCACCGAGCAGCACGGCCGCCGGATCGCGGTGATCGAGAACGAGTTCGGGCCTGAAGGCATCGACAATGATTTGTTGATCCAGGAGCGCGGCGAGCAGATCGTCGAGATGAACAACGGCTGCGTGTGCTGCACGGTGCGCGGCGACCTCGTGCGCATCCTGATCGACCTGAAGGACAAGCGCCGCCTCGGCGCGATCGACTTCGAACGGGTCATCATCGAGACCACCGGCATGGCCAATCCGGGGCCTGTTTGCCAGACCTTCTTCATGGAAGACGAGGTGGCCAGCCACTTCAGGCTGGACGCCGTGATCACGGTGGTGGATGCCAAGCACGGCATGCAGACCCTGGACGAGCAGCCCGAGGCGCTCAATCAGGTGGGGTTCGCCGATCGCCTGCTGGTTTCCAAGGTGGACCTGGTGAGCGATGCCGAGTACCAGGCGCTGCGCTCGCGCCTGGTGCGCATCAATCCGCGTGCGCCGATCACGCCGGTCAACTTCGGGCAGGTCGATCTCAAGGAAATCCTGGACATCAATGGCTTCAACCTGAACGCCATCCTGGACATCGATCCTGAGTTCTTGTCCGAAGAACATCCGGACGCCGCCGAGCATGGCCACGATCACGATCATGACCATGATCACGACCACGGTCATGGCCACGGTCATGGGCATGGCGAGCACTGCGCGGTGGAGGGTTGCAATGATCCCAGTCACCACCATGGCCATCATCACCATCACCACCACGACGACGCCATCGGGGCCTTCGTCTTCAAGTCGGACAAGCCGTTCGACCCGATGCTGCTGGAGGAATTCCTGGGCGGCGTGGTGCAGGTGTACGGAACGGATTTATTGCGGTACAAGGGTATCTTGTACATGAAGGGCGTGAACCGCCGCATGTTGTTCCAGGGCGTGCATATGCTCATGGGCGCCGACGCCGGGCGGCCGTGGGCGCCGGGCGAGAAACGCGGCAGCAAGATGGTGTTCATTGGCCGCAACCTGCCCCGCGACATATTCATGCACGGCCTGGAGCAATGCTTGGTGAATTAGCCCCCTCTAGGCGCTGACGCGCGCCCCCCAAGGGGGCGATGCGGACGGGGCCGGCGAAGCCGGATCCGCTGCATCCTGGACGGGGTGGGTGACTGTGCTGTGGGAATTGGACGGCTTTATCGATAGCGGAGCATTTTCATGGCAACAAAAGCGTCAAGCAAAACTTTGAGCGTTACTCAGGAGGACGCGTTGGAAAACGTGGTGACCAAGCCGGCTGGAGCCGTGCTCTCTGAAAAAGAGTTGTTGGCCATGCCCGAAGCCGACTACATGAACGAAGCCCAGCTCGCCTTCTTCAAGCACAGGCTGCAGGAAATCGAACGCGAACTGCTGCAGAACGCGGGCGAAACCACCGAGCACCTGCGGGAAACACCTTTCGTTCCCGATCCCGCGGACCGAGCCACGATCGAGGAAGAGCATGCGCTGGAGCTGCGCACCCGCGATCGTGAGCGCAAGCTGCTCAAGAAAGTGCAGCAGGCCCTGGCCCGCATCGAGTCGGGCGAATATGGTTGGTGCGAGGAAACCGGCGAGCCCATCGGCATTGCCCGCCTGCTGGCGCGGCCGACGGCCACCCTCTCGCTGGAGGCGCAGCAGCGCCGCGAGTTGCGGCAAAAGCTGTACGGCGACTGATCCGGGCGAGATGCAAGCCGGCGGCGCCCCTCGGGGGCGCCGTTTTTTTTGGGCCCTTGAAGAATCGCAGGTCCGGCCTCACTATCGTTAGAATCGCACGCGCCCCGCCGCGGGGCGCCGGCAATCGGCCCGGCGGGCCGCTCGTGCCGCCTTCTCCGGGCGGCTCACCAGGAACAGCATATGGAACAATTCCACGGCACGACCATCGTCAGCGTGCGTCGGGGCAACCGGGTTGCCCTCGGGGGAGACGGGCAAGTCACCCTGGGAAATATCGTCATGAAGGGCAGCGCCCGAAAAGTCCGGCGCCTGTACAAGGATTCGGTGCTGGCGGGCTTTGCCGGCGCCACGGCCGACGCGTTCACGTTGATTGAGCGCTTCGAAGGCAAGCTCGAGAAGCACCAGGGCCACCTGCTGCGGGCGGCGGTAGACCTGACGCGTGATTGGCGCACCGATCGGGTATTGCGCAGATTGGAGGCCATGCTGATCGTGGCCGACCGCGAGACGACGCTCGTGCTGACCGGAAACGGCGACGTGCTCGAGCCCGAGCACGGGCTGGCCGCGATCGGCTCGGGCGGTGCGTACGCCCAGGCGGCGGGGCTCGCCCTGTTGCAGAACACCGAGCTTGCGCCCGAGGAAATCGTCAGGAAGTCGCTGGCCATCGCAGGCGATCTTTGCATCTACACCAATCAGCATCACACCGTCGAGGTGTTGGAATGAACATGATGACGCCCGCTGAAATCGTCTCGGAACTGGACAAATACATCGTCGGCCAGGACCGCGCGAAGCGTTCGGTGGCGATCGCGTTGCGCAACCGGTGGCGGCGCCAGCAGGTGCCCGAACCGCTGCGGCATGAGATCCACCCCAAGAACATCTTGATGATCGGGCCCACGGGCGTGGGCAAGACCGAGATCGCGCGCAGGCTGGCCAAGCTGGCCGATGCGCCCTTCGTCAAGATCGAAGCCACCAAGTTCACGGAAGTGGGCTATGTCGGGCGCGATGTGGATACCATCATCCGCGACTTGGTCGAGGTCGCGGTCAAGCAGGTGCGGGAGGCTGAAATGCGGCGGGTGCGCACCCAGGCAGAGGATGCCGCCGAAGACCGCATTCTCGACGTGCTGGTGCCGCCTGCGCGCGACGCCTACGGCAACCCCCAGCGCGAGGAGAACTCCGCGCGACAGGTTTTCCGCAAGCGGTTGCGCGAGGGGCAGCTCGACGACAAGGAAATCGAAATCGAGGTTGCCCAGCCGGTGCCCCAGATGGAGATCATGTCTCCCCCGGGCATGGAAGAGATGACGGAACAAATCCGCAATATGTTCGCGGGGCTGGCGCAGGGCAAGAAGAAGGTGCGCAAGCTGCGCGTGAAGGAAGCCTTCAAGATGCTGGTCGAAGAGGAGGCCGGCCGGCGCGTGAACGAGGAAGACTTGCGCGCGAAGGCATTGGCCGCCGTGGAGCAGAACGGCATCGTGTTCCTCGACGAGATCGACAAGATCGCGACGCGTCAGGACGTGGCGGGTTCGGACGTCTCGCGCCAGGGCGTGCAGCGGGACCTGCTGCCGCTGGTGGAAGGTACCACCGTCAACACCAAGTACGGCATGGTTCGCACCGACCACATCCTGTTCATCGCGTCCGGCGCCTTCCATTTGTCGCGTCCGTCCGATTTGATCCCGGAGCTGCAGGGCCGCTTCCCGATACGGGTCGAGCTCGAGTCGCTCACGGCCAAGGATTTCGTCCGCATCCTGTCAGAAACGGATGCCTCGCTGGTCAAGCAATACACGGCGCTGCTGGCCACCGAAGGGGTGAAGCTCGAGTTCACCGAGGACGGCATCGAGCGGCTGGCCGAGCTGGCCTATGCCGTGAACGAGAAGACGGAAAACATCGGCGCACGCCGCCTCTACACGGTCATGGAAAAGCTGCTGGAGGATTTGTCGTTCGACGCGACCCGCCGCAGCGGCGAGGTGGTGCGTATCGACGCCGAATACGTGAACAAGCAGCTGGAAGAAACGGCCGCGCACCAGGACTTGGCGCGCTACGTGCTGTAGACAGTCCTGCACGCGGCCGGTGGGACGGCGCGCTGCTGCGCGCCGTTTTTTATTTCGGCTGGATGGCCGTGATGGTGTACTGGCCCTGGATCTTTTCCGCCGCGAACCGCACGGAGTCGCCGGGCTTGACCCGATTCAGCATGGCGGGGTCGGCGACTTTGAACACCAGGGTCATGGCGGGCAGCTGCAGGTTCGGGATGGGCCCGTGTTTGAGGGTGATCTTGCCTTGCGCGGCGTCAATGCGGCGTACCTCGCCTTCTGCGTTGAGCGCTTGCGCGAGCGCCGCGCCCGCGGCTAGCGCGAGTGCGCCGACCGTGGCAATGCGGGCGAGTAAACGTTTCACGGCATTCTCCTTTCTGCGATGAGCGGGACAAACGCTCGCTGATACGGCCAATGCTAACAGGGTTCCACCGCGGTGCCGGGCGTAGGCGGGCACGGGTTTCATGATCCGTGACAAACATCGACGCCTTCGGCCACGCGGCGACTGCCTATTCCGGGCGTGGCCAGCCCCTCCAGGATGGGGCAGTCCGGCCGGTCGTCGCCGTGGCAGTGCGAGGCCAGCTGTTCGAGCGTGGCTTTCATGGCCTGCAGGCCCTGGATTTTTTCTTCCAGTTCGGCGATGTGGTCGCAGGCCAAGCGCTTGACTTCCGCGCTTGGGCGCTCGCGGTCGTTCCACAAGGCAAGCAGCTTGGCGATCTGCGGGATGGAAAAGCCCAGATCGCGCGCGTTGCGTATGAACTGCAGCGTGTGCACGTCGCTCTGCCGGTAGAGGCGGTATCCGGCCTCGGTGCGGCGCGCCGGCGGGATCAGGCCGATGGCTTCGTAGTGACGGATCATTTTGGCCGATACGCCGGAGGCCGCAGCGGCCTGCCCGATATTCAGCATTTGCATGGACAGTCCTCCGTGTCGCTGGTTCGCCCGCGCGAAGCCCGTTCGTCGCCGGGCGGCGAATAGGCCAGGCCTCGCGCGAGGGACTCCCTGTCATCCTAAACCTTAACATCGTGGCAAGGTAAACGGCTGCCTTGCACCTGTCCTGCTCGGGCAAGGGATGTGGGAAAGCCTGTTGAAACCCTGTGGAAATGCAGGGGATATCCATGTGGAAAAGTTGTGGAGAAGGGTGTGGATGGGCTGTGGGCAAGCTGTGCGTTACCTGGGGAAAAGCGGTGGGTAAGCCGCGCGCACTTGTGGAGAAGCTGTGTAGAACGCTGTGGGCAAGCCTGGGGATAGCGACGGGATATCCTGTGGACGGATGCCCGGCCGTGCAGTGGCTACAATTGAAGATGTTTGTCCATTTTTCCCGGGCGCGCTGCCATGACCGACACCAACCAAGCCGATTCCACGTCTTCAGAACAGGGGCCGCTGGCCACGCTTACGCCGCAGGTCAAGGCCAGTGTGCTGGCCGAGGCCCTGCCCTACATCCGCCGCTTCCACGGCAAGACCATCGTCATCAAGTACGGCGGCAACGCCATGACGGAAGAGCGTCTCCAGCGCAGCTTCGCGCACGACGTGGTCCTGCTCAAGTTGGTGGGGCTGAATCCCATCGTGGTGCACGGCGGCGGCCCGCAGATCGACGATGCACTGCGGCGCGTGGGCAAGCAAGGCACCTTCGTGCAAGGCATGCGGGTGACCGACGCCGAGACCATGGAGGTGGTGGAGTGGGTACTGGGCGGACAGGTCCAGCAGGACATCGTGATGATGATCAATGAGTACGGCGGCAAGGCAGTCGGCCTGACCGGCAAGGACGGCGGCCTGATCCGCGCCCGCAAGATGCTCATGCCGGATAAAAACAACCCGGGCGCCCAGCTCGACCTGGGCTTCGTGGGCGAGATTGCGTCGATCGACCCATCCGTGGTCAAAGCCTTGCAGGACGACCAATTCATTCCCGTCATCTCGCCCATCGCCTACGGCGAAGACGGCATGGCGTACAACATCAACGCCGACCTGGTGGCCGGCAAGATCGCTGAAGTCATGCAGGCGGAAAAGCTGATCATGATGACCAACACGCCGGGCGTGCTGGACAAGAACGGCAATCTGCTGACCGGCCTGACGGCAGCCCAGATCGACGAGCTGTTCGCAGACGGCACGATTTCCGGCGGCATGCTGCCCAAGATCTCGTCGGCGCTCGAGGCGGCCAAGAGCGGCGTTCATTCGGTGCACATCGTCGATGGACGCGTCGAACACTGCCTGCTGCTGGAAATCCTGACCGCGCAAGGCGTGGGCACGATGATCCGCTCGCATTGATGGGCGGCCCTCACGCGCCTGCGCGCGCGAAGACGCTTTACGTCAGCGAGGTAGCCGCTGCGGTGACTGGCGTGCCGTCGGTCGCCTCGCCGCAGCGCAGGCAGGTTCGCAAGCCGCTCGGGCGGGTGCGGCTGGCGCGTCGCCCGGCCCGTTCGGAAAAGAACGGGCTGGTGTGGTTCTTCGACCTGGATAACACCCTGCACGATGCGTCCCACGCGATCTTCTCGCACATCGACCTCTCCATGACCGAGGCGGTCATGGAAACTTTGGATGTTTCGCGCGAGGAGGCCGATGCGCTGCGCAGGCGGTACTGGCAGCGGTATGGCGCGACACTGATCGGCATGGTCAAGCATCACGGCGTGTCGGCGGCGGAGTTTCTGCACCGCAGCCACAACTTTGACGTACGTCCGCTGGTGCGCACGGACAAAGACCTGCGTAACCGTTTGTCACGCCTACCGGGCCGCAAGGTGCTGCTGACCAATGCGCCGCACAACTACGCCCGCACGATCCTCAGCCATCTCGGCATCTTGCATTGCTTCGATGCGCTGTGGGCAGTCGAGGACATGTACTTCCATGGCGAGTTTCGGGTCAAACCGTCCACCGCCATGCTGCGCCACGTCATGGCCATGACCGGAGTAAGTCCTCACAATGCAGTCTTGGTGGAAGATACTTCCGCCAACCTGCGGGCGGCCCGGAAAGTCGGGATGCGGACCGTGCTCGTGCGCCATCCCGGCACGCCTTTTGCCAAGTCGCACCGAGGGCGTCCGCTTTTCATCGACCTTCAAGTAAACTCGGTCAGTCACTTGTTGTTACAGCGTCGCGCCCTGCGGCGCAGTTGACCGCGCCGGCCACGGTTGCGGACCTGCAAAGCGGGCGAACTCGTTTCTCTCCTTTGCACGGAAACCTATCGCGACATGGCCTCTAGCAAGTCAGGCGAGCGCAAGGCCCAGATCCTCCAGATGCTGGCCGAGATGCTCGAACATCCCAAAGGCGAACGAATCACCACCGCAGCCCTGGCAGCACGCTTGCAGGTTTCCGAGGCGGCCTTGTACCGGCATTTCGCGAGCAAAGCCCAGATGTTCGAGGGGCTCATCGAGTTCATCGAGAACTCGGTGTTCGGCCTGTTCAACGCCATTTCCGGTTCCGAGACCAGTGGCCTCATCCAGGCACGCAAGGCCATCCTGATGCTGCTCACCTTTGCCGAGCGCAACAAGGGCATGACCCGCGTGCTGATCGGCGATGCCTTGGTATCCGAGGACGAGCGGCTCCAAGAGCGCATGAACCAGTTCCTCGACCGCGTCGAGGCGTCGCTGCGGCAATGCCTGCGCAATGCGCTCGCCTTGAACGAGCTGCCGCCTACCGACGATATCCACGCACGTGCCAGCCTGATTCTGCACTTCATCCTGGGGCGGTGGCAACGGTACGCCAAGAGCGGCTGGAAAAAATCCCCCACCGAATTCATCGACGTGCAGATCCAGGTCATGTTGAGCTGAGCATCGCCGACGCCGCCTGTGCGTCTGCACGGGCGGACGCGGTACCATGCGCGTGCAGCGACGCGATGTCGAACTCAGGCCATGTAAAGGAAGGTATCGATGCGGAGATGGACTTTATTCGCGCTGTCGATGGCGCTCGCCGCGCCGGCTGGCGCGCAATCTGATTGCAGCAACCAGGCCAGCCAGGCCGGAATGAATGCTTGCGCCGAGCAGGCGCTCAAGCAGTCCGACGCTGAATTGAACAAGACCTACCGGGCCATCCTGGCCCGGCTGAAGGACGATAAGCCGCTCGCGCAGCGGCTCGTCTCCGCGCAGCGGGCATGGATTGCCTATCGCGATGCCGAGTGCCAGTTCTCGAGTTCGCTGGCCGAGGGCGGTTCGTCCTATTCCATGGTCCGGGCCATGTGCCTTGCGCAGCAAACCCGGGCCCGCACCGAGGCGTTGCAGGCGTACCTGAACTGCCAGGAGGGTGACCTGAGTTGTCCCGTGCCGGCTCCGTGACGCGTCGGTGACGGTTCCATGATGGTGTTGCTGGCCGCGGTCGTCGTGCTATTCGGCGCCTGGGGCGGGCTGGCCCTGGCTTACTGCACGGCGCTCGCGGGGCGGGTCCGTGCCGTCTCGCTCACAGCGTGGCTTCTCGTGTGGGCGGCTGCCCTGGCCGGCCTCGCGACGGGGTGGCACGCCGGGCTGGCACTCTTTGGCGTGGCGGCGATCGTCCTGCTGGCATGGTGGATGAGCCTGCGCCCCTCGAATGAGCGCGCCTGGATACCGGAGGTCGCCCGGCAGACGCACGGCGAGGTAGAGGGAGATCGCGTCACGCTGTACAACGTGCGCAACTTCACATGGCGCAGCCCCTCGGATTTCGATGAGCGCTGGGAGACGCGCACCTACGAGCTTTCGCGCATGCGTTCGCTCGACCTCGCCCTCTCGTATTGGGGGAGGCCTGCCATCGCCCATGCGATGTTGTCGTTTGGCTTCGACGACGGCCGGTACATCGTTTTCTCGGTCGAGATCCGCCGCAAGCAGGGCGACCAATTCTCTGAAATTGGCGGCTTCTTCCGGAACTATGAGCTGAGCGTGATTGCGGCGGACGAAGAAGACTGCCTGCGCGTGCGCACGAACGTGCGCGGGGAGGATGGGCACCTTTTCCGCATACACATGCCCCGCGAAGCCATGCGGTCTTTGTTCCTCGCCTATGTCGAGACTGCCAACGACCTCGTGCGCCGGCCCCGCTTCTACAACACGCTGACGGCCAATTGCACCACGCTGGTATTTCAGATGGCGCAGCGCATCGTGCCCGGTCTGCCGCTGGATTACCGGCTGATTTTCTCAGGTTACTTGCCGGAATACCTGTTCGAGCTCGGCGCCTTGCGCGGTGCGGATGACGTGACCGCCTACCGCAGCGCCGGCCGCTATACGGATCGGGCACGCCGGACAGCGGAAGGGGAGTCCTTCTCCCGCAACATCCGGCTCGGGGTGCCAGGCGTGGAGCCGTAACGGAGGGCTATCCGGCCGCGTGATGTCCGCACACGGGGCAGCCGGGGTCCCGGCTCACGCGCACCTCATGCCACTTCATGGCCAGCGCGTCCAGCATGAGCAGCCGCCCCGAAAGACTGGTTCCGGTACCGGTCACGATCTTGATGGCTTCGGCGGCCTGGGTCGAGCCGACGATGCCTACCAGCGGCGCAAAGACGCCCATCGTGGCGCAGTTGACTTCTTCCACGTCTTCGCCGTCGGGAAACAGGCAGTGATAACAGGGCGCGTCCTCGCGCCTGAGGTCGAATACGCTCACCTGGCCATCGAAACGGATCGCCGCACCCGAGACCAGTGGCTTGCGGTGGCGGACACAGGCCCGGTTGATGGCGTGGCGCGTGGCGAAGTTGTCGGTGCAGTCGAGCACCACGTCCGCCGCGGCCACCTGGGCGCCCAGGCTTTCGTCCACCAAGCGTTGCGTCAACGCGTGCACGGAGACGTCCGGATTGATGGCATTGAGCGTCTGTTTGCCTGACTCCGCCTTATACCTGCCTACCCGGTCAGTCGTGTGGAGGATTTGGCGCTGCAGGTTGGTGAGGTCGACCGTATCGTGGTCGGCCAGCACTAGGCTGCCCAGGCCCGCCGTGGCCAGGTAGAACGCCGCGGGAGAGCCCAGCCCTCCCGCGCCCACGATCAGCGCGCGCGCCTCGAGGAGGCGCTGCTGCCCTTCGATACCGATCTCGTCGAGCAGCACATGGCGCGAATAGCGCAGTAACTGCTCGTCGTTCACTTGGCCGGCGTCGGGGTGGGTTGCTCGGGAGCCGCGGGTTTCTTCGCGTCCTGGGTCGCTTCACGGGCCCGCTCGGACGGCGTCTTGTTGCGTTCTGCGAGCTCCGCGGCGTCCTTGGCGACTTCCTCGGCCTTGGCCAGCTGCACCGGCTTGCCGGCGAGCAGGTTCAAGGCCTGGGCGAGCTGGAAGTCCTCGGGACCACCGAACTCGATGGGCTTGACCGGCTTGCGCTGCGCCGCCTTGGCCGGGTCCTGCGGGGCGGACTTGGTTTCGCCGTCGGGATCCTTGTCGTTGAGCAGGTGCTTGGCGAGGTCCGCCTCGCGCGGGCGGTCGTAGAGATCGCCTTCGGGCGTGTCGGTGACCGGATAATCCGGCACGATGCCCTTGGCCTGAATGGACCGGCCGCTCGGGGTGTAGTAGCGCGAAGTCGTCAGCTTGATGGCCGACTCCCGGGAAATCGGCAGGATGACCTGCACCGAGCCCTTGCCGAAGGTCTGGGCCCCCAGCACCTTGGCCCGTTTCTGGTCTTGCAGGGCGCCGGCCACGATTTCCGAGGCCGAGGCCGAGCCGGCGTTGACCAGCACCACCATGGGCACGGTCTTGGTCCAGGCGGGCAGGCGCTTGATGTAATCCTCGCTGCCGCGCAGGTAGTCCGAGGGGACGGTCTTGTACTGGCGCTTGGCGTCGGGCGTGCGCCCGTCGGTGGAGACCACCAGGGTGTTCTGCGGGAGGAAGGCTGCCGACACCGCGATCGCACTATGCAGCAGGCCGCCCGGGTCGTTGCGCAAGTCCAGGATCAGGGCCTTCGGCGGGCCGTTCTTGCCCAGGCGCTCCAGGTGCGCCGCGAGGTCGGCGCCGGTCTGCTCCTGGAATTGGGCGATCCGGACGTAAGCCGTGTGGTCCTCCAGCATCTTGCTGCGCACGCTCTGGACCTTGATGATGTCGCGCTCGATGGTGACCACGATCGGCTGCGGTTCGTTCTTGCGTACCAGCGTGAGCGTGATCGAGGTCTTGGGCTTGCCGCGCATCAGCTTGACGGCGTCGTTGAGCAGCAGGCCCTTGGTGGACTTGTCGTCGATCTTGACGATGAGGTCGCCGGCCTTGACCCCGGCGCGCGCGGCCGGCGTGTCTTCGATGGGCGCAATCACTTTGACGAAGCCGTCTTCAGTGCCCACCTCGATGCCGAGGCCGCCAAACTCCCCCTGGGTGGCAGTCTGCATTTCCCGGTAGGCCTCGGCGTCCAAATAGGCCGAGTGGGGGTCGAGGTCGGACAGCATGCCGGCGATGGCACCGTCGATCAGCTTCTTGTCTTCGACGGGCTCGACGTAGTTGTTCTTGATCGTGGCGAAGACGGTCGAGAACTGCCGAAGCTCTTCGAGCGGCAAGGGGCCGCGGGTCTCTTTCTGCGCGACCGCCGTAATTCCCAGGCTGATCAGTACGCCGGCAACGATGCCCACGCTGACCAAGCCGAAACTGCGAACTTTACTCTTGCTGCCCATGTATTCCTCCGGGCCCGGGGCTGGATGTCGGTGTGTGAGTATGACACCCAGTGGGTCTCTCGGGTTCTCGTCGATTGTCGAAATGTGGTGTGCGTGCGCGCGGCGATCAGGATATCCGGGTCGGACGGCTCAGCGCAACGAGACCCACTTGAGCGGGTCGAACGGCGCGCCTCGGTGCCGCAATTCAAAGTATAGGCCTGATTCGGCCTGGCCTCCCGTGGCCCCCACCTGGGCGACGACGTCGCCGCTCTTGACGTCATCGCCGACGTGGCGCAGGACCGCCTGGTTATTGCCGTAAATCGACAAATACTGGCTGCCGTGGTCGATGATCAGCAGGTTGCCGAACCCCCGCAGCCAATCGGCGAACACCACTTTGCCGGCCGCCACCGCCCGGACCTCGGTGCCCTCGGGCGCCCGGATGAACACCCCCTTCCAGGTGCCGCCTTCGCCACGCGATGCGCCGAAACGGCCCACTACGTCGCCGGCGACGGGCAGGCGCAGGCGGCCACGCAGTTTCTCGAACTGGCCGGTGAGCGAGGGGTCGGGCACCAGGGTGTTGCGCGCGACGGCCTGCTCGGGCGGCGGCTCGGTGCGGGGAGGGGGCGGCTGGCCGGCTTCCCGCGCCGCCTGCTCGGCCGCCCGGCGGGCCTGCTCCGCGCGCCGCGCCTGTTCGGCCTTGCGCCGAGCCTCCTCGGCCTGCCGGGCCAGCATGCGCGTGAGATTGTCGATGACGCGGGACAGGCGCTTTTCGTCCCGCTCGAGGTTCGCCGCCTGGCGGCGTTGCGCCTGCAGCTTTGCGGCGATCTCGGCCAGCACCTTGCGTCGCTCTTCGGTCTGTTTGAGCAATTCCCGGCGCTGGTTGTTTTCTTCGGCGGCCAATTGTTCGAGCTCCGCCCGCTTGGCATCGGCCTGCGTGCGCATTTGGGCGAGCTGCTCGAGCTCGGCCTGAAGCTCGGTGACCGTCTTGGCGCGGGCCTGCGCGATGTAGCCCAGGTAGGCGAGATTGCGGTTCAGGTGTTGGGGGTCGTCACCTGAAAGCAGCGCCCCCCAGGGGGTGAGTCCGCCCGCTGCGTACTGGCGGCGCAGCAGGTCGGCCAGGTGGGCCTGTCGTTCCGACAGGTGCTTTTCCTTTTCGGCGATTGCCTGCTTCTGCCGCTCGAGCTCGGCATTGACCCGGCGCCGGGCGTTGTTGAGCTCGACCAGCCGCCGGTTGACCTTGGAGATGGCCTGTTCGGATTCTTTCAGCGCATCGGCCGCGTCGGCATGCTCTTCTTCCCCTTCGGCGATGTCCTTCTTGAGCGCCTCCAGGCGTTTGAGCACGGCCTCGCGCTCACGGGCAACCGCGGCCGGGTCGGCCGCCTTGGTTGCTGCCGCAGCCGCGGCGGGTTGCCAATGTGCCGCCGCGGGCAGGGCGATCATCAGGACCGCCGTGAGTCGCTTCACTGCTTCTGAGCCTTTCCTTGCGCGGCGACGGCGGCCATGGCGGCGGCGATTTCCTCGGCGTTGCCCAGGTAGTAATGGCGGATGGGCTTCAGGTCGTCATCCAGTTCGTAGACGAGCGGCTGTGCCGTCGGAATGTTCAGGCCCACGATGTCGTCGTCCGAAATGTTGTCCAGGTGCTTGATCAGCGCGCGCAGGCTGTTGCCATGGGCGGCGATCAGCACGCGCTTGCCGGCTTTGAGTGCAGGAACGATGTTTTCGTTCCAATACGGCACCACGCGGGCAACGGTGTCTTTCAGGCATTCGGTGGCGGGCAGCAGGGCCGGGTCGAGGTCGCGGTAGCGGGCATCGAAACGGGGATGGCGTTCATCGTCCGGCGACAGCGGGTCCGGCGCGATGGCGTACGCGCGGCGCCAGATCAGCACTTGCTCGTCGCCGAACTTGGCCGCGGTTTCCGCCTTGTTCAGCCCTTGCAGCGCGCCGTAGTGGCGCTCATTCAGGCGCCAGCTGTGTTCGACGGGGATGTACATGCGGTCGAGGGCGTCCAGCGTGATCCACAGCGTGCGGATGGCGCGGCGCAGCACCGACGTGAAGGCCAGGTCGAAGTCGTACCCTTGCTCCTTGAGCAGTTCGCCGGCTTTGCGGGCTTCTTCGCGGCCCTTGTCCGTCAGGTCCACATCGGTCCAGCCGGTGAAGCGGTTTTCTAGATTCCATTGGCTTTCGCCATGACGCATCAGTACGAGTTTGACCATGTTTGGAGGGCGCAGGCGCACTGCGCGTAAAGGTTGAATACAATCCGGCTGCCCGTGCCGTGAAACACGCGGGCTGGACAGCGCTCTCGGCTTGAAAAACGCCAGCCTGGCCCGACATTTTATAATCCTGCGGCATCGTCTTGGCCGCACGCCCGGGTTTCGCGTTCGCCCGGAAGCGAAAGGCCGGCGGCTATACAGCTTTTCCCGCCGCTTGCGAGTTCGTAAGCGTGCGTAACGCCCGCCCTCTTTTCAGGATCCGTCCGTGAAGTTCATCGTCGACAACATTCTTCTCATTGCACTGGCGCTCGTTTCTGGTGGCATGTTGCTGTGGCAGTCCCTGCGGAGCGGCAAAAGCAGCGGCTCCATCGGCCCGGCCGAAGCCACCGCCGCGGTCAATCAGCGCCACGCGATCTTCGTCGACGTGCGCTCGCCGGCCGAGTTCGCCGCGGGGCACATCGCCCAGTCCCGCAACGTCCCGGTTGCCGAGCTGGCGCAGAAGGCGGGCAGCCTTCCCAAGAATAAGCCGCTCATCCTGGTGGGCGCGACCGGCCGTGACGCCGCCAAGGCCCTGGCCCAGTTCAAGGCGCAGGGATTCGCCGAAGTAACCTGCCTGGCGGGCGGGATTGCGGGCTGGGTGCAGGCCGGCATGCCCATCAAGAAAGGATAGCGTGATGCAAAAGGTGCTGATGTATTCCACGGGGTATTGCCCCTACTGCATGCGCGCCGAAATGCTGCTCAAGCAGCGCGGCGTGGAGCAGATCGAGAAGGTGCGCATCGACGTCGAGCCCGAGCGGCGCAGCGAAATGATCGAACGCACCGGGCGGCGCACGGTGCCCCAGATATACATCGGCGACACGCACGTGGGCGGTTTCGACGACCTCGCCGCACTCGACCGTGCAGGAGGCCTGGTGCCGCTGCTCAACGGCGAGGCTGCGACGGGAGCCAATTGACCGATGATGTAGTAGCCGGGAGGTGCCCGGCGTGTTTTCATAGATGTACACGTATCGGCTCTGCGCGTACCGGGGGCCGGGTCCAGCCAGCAGGCTTTTCGTTTTCTGAATTTTTCCCATGTCCGACAACCAACAGCAACAAGCCCCCGTCTTCAACATCCAGCGCGTTTACCTGAAAGATCTCTCGCTCGAGCTGCCCAACGCACCCCAGATCTTTCTCGAAACCGAGCAGCCCGGCGTGGAGGTCGCCATCGACGTCGGCGCCCAGGCGCTGGCCGAGACCGTGTTCGAAGTGACCGTCACCGCGACCGTCACCACCAAGATCGGCGAAAAAGTGCTGTACCTGGTCGAAGGCAAGCAAGCGGGGATTTTCGAGCTGGCCAACATCCCGCTGGAGCAGCTCGATCCGATCCTGGGCATCGCCTGCCCGGGCATCATCTATCCCTACCTGCGCAGCAACATTGCCGATGCGATCACGCGCGCCTCGATGGCGCCCCTGCACCTGGCCGAGGTGAACTTCCAGGCCATCTATGAACAGCGCCTGGCCCAGGCGGCCGCCGAGCAGAAGGTGGCCCAGGCCGGCAACAGCAGCGGGCTGATCCTGCCGACCGGCCTCGGCGAGAAGCACTGACCGGCCGAGCCATGGCGGAAACGACGGCCCCGGAAGTGCAGGTCGCCGTCCTAGGGGCGGGCAGCTGGGGGACGGCCTTGGCCGCCGCGTGCGCCCGCAGCCATCCCACCTTGTTGTGGGCGCGCCGCCCGGAGCTGGCGCGCCGCATCGCCGACACCCGCGAGAATGCTGATTACCTGCCGGGCATCGCATTGCCTGCGTCGCTGCGTACCACGGCCGACATGGGCGAGGTCTTCGACCATTTGCGGGAGGGAGCCCGGCCGCTGCTGATCCTCGGCGTGCCGGTGGCAGGCATGGAGCAGGCCTGCCGCGACGTGGCGGCAGGCGCAGCCCGTTGCGGGATGCGGGACCTCGCCGTCGTGTGGACGTGCAAGGGGCTGGATGCGCAAACGGGGCGGTTGCCGCATGCCATCGCCGAGGCGGTATTCGCCGGCTCGCAGGGGATCTCGACCGGCGTGTTGTCCGGACCGTCTTTCGCGCGCGAGGTGGCCCAGGGGTTGCCCGTGGCGCTTACCGTCGCGAGCACTAGCATCGAACTGCGGGATCGCGTCACCGACGCCTTGCACGGTGGCGCCATACGCGTCTATGCCAGCGAGGACGTGGTCGGCGTGGAAGTGGGCGGGGCAGTCAAGAACATCATGGCCATCGCGTGCGGCATCGGCGACGGCCTTGGCATGGGCGCCAACGCCCGTGCCGCGCTCATCACCCGGGGCCTTGCCGAGATCACCCGCTTAGGCGTGGCTCTCGGCGCGCAGGCCGACACTTTCTCCGGATTGACCGGCCTGGGCGACTTGATCCTTACCGCCACCGGCGATTTATCCCGCAATCGCCGCGTCGGCCTGGAAATCGGCAAGGGCCGCGCCCTGGACGAGATTCTTGGCGACATGACCCAGGTGGCCGAGGGAGTGCGCTGCGCGACGGCCGTACGCGAGCTGGCGCATCGCCACGGCATCGAGATGCCGATCACCGAGGCCGTATGCGCAGTGTTGTTCGAGCAGGTGGCGCCGGCCGAGGCCGTTTCGCGCTTGCTTGCCCGCGATCCCAAGTCGGAAGCCGATTCCGCGCGTGCCGATGGAGCGCGGGATGTAGGCGCCCAGACATGAAGCAGGTCCATCTGATGAGCAATGAAATGAAGGCGGTGTGCGTATACTGTGGCGCGAGCACGGGGAATGACCCGATCTACGCCGAAGTGGCGCAGCAATTCGGCCGGACGCTGGCCCGGAGGGGGCTTCGCCTGGTGTATGGTGGCGGCAGCGTCGGCCTGATGGGGCATGTCGCGAATGCCGCGCTCGAAGCCAAGGGGGCGGTCACAGGCGTCATACCCGAGCGCCTGTGGGAGCGGGAAGTCGGCCACAAGGGCTTGTCGGAGATGTTCGTCGTGCCTACCATGCACGCTCGGAAGGCGCGCATGGTCGAACTCTCGGATGCCTTTGTCGCCTTGCCGGGTGGGTTCGGAACCCTCGACGAGCTCTTCGAAGTCCTGACCTGGCAGCAGCTCGGTTATCACACCAAGCCGGTGGGGTTGCTGAACGCCAACGGCTACTACGATGCATTACTCGCATTTGCGCGGCACGCCCATGAGCAGGGCTTCGTGCGCGCGGTGCACCTCGACGCATTGATCGTCGATACCGATATCGACCGCTTGCTGGACCGACTGGCCGCTGCGCAGCCGGTACAAGTGGACCGGTGGGCCAAGAACAGCGAGGCGGTTTGAAGCAGCACCCCCTTTGCATCACGATTACTAATACGGAGATATCCATGCTCTTTCCCGCTTTCCCTGCGTCGGCCATGCGCCGCCGCCTCTTGGGCGCCGCCGCGGCCGCGGTCGCCGGCATCGTCGCCAATCCCGTGGTAGCCGCCCAGCAAGGCGATTGGCCGAGCCGGCCCATCAAGCTGGTCGTGCCTTTCCCCGCCGGTTCCTCGCCCGACATCATCGCGCGCGTGATCGCCCAGCCCTTGAGCAAGCAGCTGGGCCAGGCCATCGTCATCGACAACAAGCCGGGTGCAGGGGGCAACATCGGCACCGGCACGGTGGCGCACTCGGCTCCCGACGGCTACACGATGCTCTTCACCATCAATGGGCCGCTCGCAACGGCTCCGGCGCTGTACTCCAAGCTCAACTACGACCCGCTCAAAGACCTGGCCCCGGTTACCTTGGTGGCTACCAGCCCCAACGTGCTCGTCGTGCCGCCGTCGCTGAACGTCAATTCCGTGCGCGACTTCATCAACTTGGCCAAGAAGGAGCCGGGCAAGTTGAATTACGGGTCGGTCGGCGCGGGCAGCTCCGCACACCTGGCCATGGAACTGCTCAAGGGCAAAGAAGGGTTGGACCTCCTGCACGTGCCGTACGCCGGCTTCCCGCAAGTGGTGACGGCGATGCTGGGCGGTCAAGTGCAGGCCGGGTTCATGGTGCCCGCCATCGCCATGCCCCAGGTGCGCGACGGCAAGATCAAGGCCTTGGCAGTGACCAGTACCAAGCGTAGCCCGGCGTTGCCCGACCTACCCACCATGGCCGAGCAGGGCGTGCCCGACTTCGAAGTCATTTCCTGGCAAGCCATCCTGATGCCGGCCGGCACCCCGCAGCCCATCATCGACCGGCTGAACAAGGAGTTGGTGCAGATCATCAAGGACGAAGAAGTACAAAAGCAATTGACCGCCCAGTACTTCACGGCTGCACCGACTACGCCGGAAGGGTTGACTGCGCTGATCAAGAAGGAACAGCAGGTGCTGGGCGCGGTCATCAAGCGCTTGAACCTGACGCTGGATTAATCGAAAAAGCAGGCCCGCGCCTTCCCTGAAGTACGCGGGCAGGTGCCCGCTGCCTCGGCCCAGCCATTTGCCGCGGCGCGGGAACCTACGCGGGGCTCCGTAGAGCCCTACGCATGCAGGCGGGCAGCCGCGCGATCCGCGCCTTCCCGCAGTGCCGCCAGCTTCATCCAGGTCACGGCCGGATCGATCTTGCCGTAGTTGGCAAAGGTGCCGAAGCCGCAGTCAGTGCTCGCGATGACGCGCTCTTCGCCCATGAAGCGCACGTAGCGCTCTATTCGCTGGCGTATGAGCTCCGGGTGTTCGACGTAGTTGGAGCAACTGTCGATGAGGCCGGGCGCCAGGATCTTGTCCTTCGGCTTGGCGTCACGCCAAATCTCCCATTCGTGTTCATGACGAGGGTTGGCCGCCTCGAATAGCAGCGTCATGGGCCGGGCGGCCAAGACGATGTCGATGACTTTTTCCAATGGGATGTCGCAGTGATGCGGCCCCTCATAATTGCCCCAGCAGATATGCATGCGGAGCTTCTCCGGGGGGATGCCGCGGGTAGCTGCATTAAGCGCTTCGACGTTTTGCCTGGCGCGTTCGAGGAATTCTTTTTCGCTCAGGGCTTGGTAGCCCGTATGCGCCGCCATGGCGAGATCCGGACAATCTAGCTGCAGGTCGAAGCCGGCCGCGACGATGGCTTCGTATTCCGGCCGCATCGCATCGACGAGATCGGCCAGATAGGCTTCGTGGGTGGGGTAATACTTATTGGGCTGGAATGCGGTCACCAGGCCGGGCGATGCGGCGTTCATGAAAGCCCGGCGGCCTTGGCCGTGGCGCTCGAGCGCCGACTTGAAGCGGCGGATGTCCGCATGGCAGGGCTCCAGGGTGCGCAGCTTGACCGGGCCGATACATGCGGCCCGCACGAATTCCTGTGACCCCATGATGGCCGTGAGCTTTTTCCTCAGGTCGGGAAGGTCGGCGAGGTCCTTCGCCGGCATGCGGTCGATGTGGCCGCCGAAGCCTTCCAGGCGCTGGGTAATGTAAGTGGCGTAGCCGACCTTGCCGAGTTCTCCGTCGCTCATGATGTCGACGCCGGCTTCGACCTGCTTGCGTACGGCATCGTCGATCGCGGCCTGGACGGTGCGCTCGAAATGTTCGGTATCGACTTCTTCCCCGTGGTCGAGCGCAAGCAGCAGACGCGCGAGTTCGTCGCCGCGGGGAAGACTGCCGACGTGGGTGGTCAGAATCGCCATATATCCTCCTTTTTCTGGTCAGGCGGCAGAGCCGCCCCTGCGAGGTGCGATCCGAGCGCACCCGTCTCCTCATCTAGGCACGTATATGTTAGCGGCCCCGCGCCGGCGCGCTATACCCCACCGGCGTAGCCCGCCTGCCGCCAGGCTTCGAAGACGACGACGGCCACGGAATTGGACAAAT